>JAYVBH010000018.1:0-12418 GCA_043750575.1 Cyclobacteriaceae bacterium | reverse complement strand
AGATCCATGAAGTGAAAAAGACAAGCCAATCCGGAACCCTCCCTTCTCCTTAAGGAGAAGGGCCGGGGATGAGGTAGTTGGCGCAGTGGATTTCACATGACGCTCAGAAACAAAAAAAGCCTCACTTTTCAGTGTGGCTTTTTTGTCGGGGCGGCCAGATTCGAACTGACGATCTCCTGGTCCCAAACCAGGCGCGATACCGGGCTACGCTACGCCCCGAGGACTATATTCAATACCGGAGTAGTTTACCCCGGACTTGTTCCGGGGATACGCCCCGAGGACTTGTTTACCCCGGACTTGTTCCGGGGTTCCGGGGCGCGAAGATAATACTAGTAATCGGATGCGCAAGGCAACCCATTTTAAAGTGATCCGGCAGGGAATCGAACCCCGAACCGTCAGCTTAGAAGGCTGATGCTCTATCCAATTGAGCTACCGGACCCAAACTGCGCCTACCCCGCACTTCAGGCGAAACTCGCCTTCGCAAACTAGGGCGGAATTTGTCCGCCGTAGCTCGCTTCGGCGAGCGAAGGCGGGCCTGATTCTAAACCCATCTTCAATGGGACTTCGGTAGGCGAAACTCGCCTTCGCAAGCTAGAGCGGACTTTATCCGGCGTAGCTCGCTTCGGCGAGCGAAACTCGCCTTCGCAAGCTAGGGCGGAATTTGTCCGCCGTAGCTCGCTTCGGCGAGCGAAGGCGGAGAAGGGGGGATTCGAACCCCCGGTACAGTTTGACCCGTACGACAGTTTAGCAAACTGTTGGTTTCAGCCACTCACCCACTTCTCCTGAAAGAGGGGCAAATATAACCTAAGCCCAATATATTTCTAGGACCCAGCCTGCAAGGCGGAAAATTAAAGGCTCTTTGATTAGGTGTCTATCCTCTCTAATTTTGTCCGTTAAATCAAATCCACAGCGGCTTATTCATGGCATGGTTCCGTTCTTTCTCCTGGGTTGAAATTGCGCTGGCATCTGCCTTTGTGCTGTTTTATGGAATGTACATCGTTCGCATGCTACGCATCAGCCGCGCACTGAATTCTCCTGTCTCCGCCGTATTCTTCAAACTCTTCCTTCGCACAGCCTTCTTCGCCCTACTGATTATTGCCTACCTGGGGCCCTCCTTCGGCGAGGCAAAACGTGAGGTTCAGTCGGTAGGAAAAGACATCATGATCTGCGTAGACCTCTCCAAGTCCATGGACGCGTTTGATATCCAGCCCAGCCGTCTGGAAAAGATCAAATTCGAACTCAAGAAAGTTGTCGAAGCCTTTAACAGCGACCGCCTCGGCGTCATCATCTTCTCGTCGGAATCGTTCATGCAGTGCCCCCTCACCTACGACCAGAATGCCCTAAACCTGTTCATCGAGACCATGAACACTGGCCTGGTGCCATCATCCGGCACGGACTTCGGCCCACCCCTGCGTATGGCCCAGCAGAAGATGGAAGATCAGGCGAGTGGTGGCAGCAACGAACAAAAATCCAAAGTGGTCATATTGATAAGCGATGGGGAGGACTTCGGGGATGAAACCGAAGAAATCGCCAAGGAAATCGCCGATAAGGACATAAAGTTATTTACCCTGGGCATCGGCACAGAGCGCGGCAGCCAGATCTATGTCGGCCGCAGCCTGAAAATGGGGAAAGATGGAACGCCGGTGATATCCAAACTCAACTCCACCTCGTTAAAGAAGTTGGCCAGCCTGACCGGCGGGCAATACTTTGAAATCAACGAATCCGGTAATGACGTGTCACGGCTCATCAGCACCATTAGCAAGATCGAAGGAGAAATCAGGGACACCCGGCTCGTGGATGTGTCGGCCAATCGCTATTTTTACTTTCTGCTTGCAGCCCTGGCCCTCCTCGTACTCGATATTCTGCTGAGCGTAAGAACGGTGACGATATGAAATACCTGTTTCTCATTTTGCTGACCTTCCTGATTGACCCTTCCAAAATCGGGAAGGTGAACGCTGCCAAGGAAAAGGCGAAAGAGTCGTACCAGCGTGGGGAATATAAAGCGGCCGTCGAACAGTATCGTACCCTCACCGACTCACTTGGCGTGAATGAGGAGGAGGTATCCATGAACCTCGCCCACTCCTATTTCCACCTGAATGATACGATCCAGGCCATGAATGCCTACCGGGCCATGACCAACAGCGCCAACCCGGAATTCAAGTCCATGAGCTTCCAACAACTGGGCGTGCTCTCCCATCGGCAGGGAAAACTGGAAGAGGCCCTCGCCTTTTTTAAAAGTGCACTGAAGGCCGACCCCTACAACGAAGAGGCACGGTACAACTATGAAATGGTGAAGAAGAAATTGGAGGAGCAGAAGAAGCAGGAAGATCAGCAGAAGAAGGACGATCAGAAACAAGATCAAAAAGACGAGAAGGATAACAAAGACCAGAAAGACAACAAGGATCAGAAACAGAACGAACAGCAGAAGAAGGACCAGGAAAAGAAAGATCAGGAAAAGAAGGAACAGGAGAAAAAAGACCAGGAAAAAAAGGATCAGCAAAACAAAGATAAAAAGGATCAGCAGCAGGAAGACGACAAGAAGAAGGAACAAGAGAAAAAAGACACACCTCCTTCCGTTTCTGATAAACTAAAAGAAATGAAGATCAGCGAGGAAAAAGCCAAGATGGTTCTCGAAGCGCTGAAAAACCAAGAAGTACAGTATCTGCAGCAGAATAAACGAAAGGCGACGAAACCGAAGAGTAAAGGAAAACCGGATTGGTAGGGGGGGGGACTAGGTATTAGGTACTGGCAGTAAGTGGTAAGCAGTAAGTGGTAAGTAGTAAGAGGTAAGCAGTAAACGGTAAGTAGCAGTCACGAGAATCTAGCAAACAGCCAACAGCTATCTCACACAGCATATCAGAAGTAACGCAACATTTGGGACTCAATAAAAACAAAGGCCGCAACATATGAACGAAGTATACATTGTCTCCGCAGTACGCACACCGATTGGGAGTTTCGGTGGCTCACTTTCTACACTCAGTGCCGTGAAGCTGGGGTCCATTGCCGTGAAGGCCGCACTCGAGAGAATCAAATTGGATCCGAAGATGGTTCAGGAACTGTATTTTGGGAATGTCATCTCTGCTGGCCTCGGACAGGCCCCGGCAACCCAGGTCGCGGTTGGTGCTGGAATGGGGTATGAAATTCCTTGTACGCTTGTTAATAAAGTATGTGCCTCAGGAATGAAGGCCATCATGCTTGGCGCACAGTCGATCATGCTGGGTGGCCAGGATATCATTGTCGCCGGCGGGATGGAAAATATGTCGGGCATACCCTATTATCTCCTTAAGGCACGGTATGGCTTCAAGTACGGCAACGGAGAACTGATTGACGGCCTCACCCACGATGGACTCACGGATGTCTACAATCGCTGTGCCATGGGGGTGTGTGCCGACAATACAGCAAAAGAGATGAAGATCAGCCGCGAAGAACAGGATACGTATGCAATCAACTCCTACAAGCGGTCAGCGGCGGCCTGGGCTGCGGGAAAATTTAAAGATGAAATTGTGCCGGTGGAACTTCTGGGCAAAAAAGGAGACGTTACTTTATTTGCCGAAGACGAAGAATACAAGAACGTCAACTTCGACAAGATCCCTGGCCTCAAGCCGGTCTTCACGAAGGAAGGCACTGTTACTGCCGCCAACGCCTCTACCATCAACGATGGCGCTGCCGCCGTGGTGCTGATGAGCAAAGCAAAAGCGCAGGAGCTTGGATTGAAGCCGATTGCAAGAATCCGCGGATTTGCTGACGCTGCCCAAGACCCGATGTGGTTTACTACTACTCCCTCTCTCGCGATACCCAAAGCCATGAAAATGGCCGGCGTCGAAAAGAAGGATGTTGGCTTCTATGAAATCAATGAGGCGTTCTCCGCTGTGGCGATCGCCAATAATATGAAACTTGGGCTGGACAGCAATACCGTAAACGTCAATGGCGGCGCTGTTGCCCTGGGCCATCCCCTCGGAGCGTCCGGAGCGAGGATTACCATTACGCTGGCGAATGTGTTGAAGCAAAACAACGGGTCGATTGGCGTGGCTGGAATCTGCAATGGAGGTGGCGGTGCGTCGGCGATCGTGATCGAGAGGATGTGAGGGAGATGTTGGGTATTAGGTATCAGGTATTAGGTATTAGGTATTAGGTGTTGGGTGTTGGGTGTTGGGCAGGTAAGTCGACGAAACTCTTGAACTCGGAACCCCGAACTCGGAACCCCGAACTCGGAACTCGGAACTCGGAACCCGGCACCCGAAACCTTAGAATTGATATATGGCCTTGGTCCAGAAGTGCACAACATCCTTACCTCGTTTTCGTTCTATTCCGGCACTACATTAATCATGTCACGTCTCCTCATCTTTTTTCTTCTATTACCGGTGTGCCTCCTGGCCCAGAAGCAGGTCAAAAATTACTATGATGGCGCCAAGAAGCGAATACACGAAGATTATTTCGTCGCCGTCGAAAATGACCAAATACTGGAAGGGCCCTACAAGCGCTTCTACCCCAACGGCAAGGTAGAAATGGAAGGCGCTTTTCGTGACGGAAAGCGTCACGGCACCTTTCAAGAATACTTCCCCAACGGACAACTCCAACGCAAGATTACCTACCGCGACGGATTGCGGCACGGTCCTGTTGAAGTTTTTGATGAGACCAGCAAACGAATTCAGAAAGGGCAATACCAAAACAACCTGCTCGTCGACAGCGTAAAATCATTTTATCTGACCGGCCAAACACACCATGAGTCTTCCTTCGTGAAGGGTAAACCTGACGGGGTCATGCGAGAATATTATCCTTCCGGGAAGTTGATGAAGGAGATGACCTACAAAAATCAGAAACCCAATGGCCCGGCCACAACCTACTATGAAGATGGTACCCCGCAGATTGAAGCAAACTTCCGCGACGGCATTATCAACGGGTATTACAAGACTTACTACAAGAACGGCCAGCTCGAAACCGTGTCAACCATGAAGGAAGGTGAGAAGACCGGTCAATTCAAGAATTATGATTTCGAAGGGCACTTGCTCCTCGAAGGCTTCTTTACAAATGGTCGTCTTACCGGTGAGAACCTGGGTTATTTCGCTGACGGCACTGTACGTCATCGCTTCACCTACAGCGACGGTGCTAAAGTAGGGACCAATTTCGAATATCACGCCAATGGAAAGATCAAAACACGTGAAGTGGTCTCCTTTAACGGTGTGGATCTCAAGGAAGAGGAGTTTCGTTCAGATGAAACCCAGGTATTCGAAAAGAATTTCCGAAAGCAAAAACCAGAGGGCGTGTGGACCTATTTTTCAGACGATGGACGTTCGGTTATCATCCGGGAGAATTATCAAAATGGAAAGCTCCAGGGAAAACGCACTGTGTATTACCCTGACGGAGGCAAGAAGCTTGAGGAGGAGTATCAGTATAACCTGATTACCGGAACGGTGACCAACTACCACGAAAACGGAAAACCCTCGATGGTAGAAGAATACCGGGCGAATCGGCCACACGGTCTACATACTACTTACTACGCGGACGGAAAAATAAAAGAACAAGGCACATTTGTGGCCGGAAAGAAACATAAGACCTGGACAGAGTTTGATGAACTGGGAAAGGTGACAAGGACGTTTGTGTTTCAGGCGGGGATTTTGGTTGAGGAGAAGTAGGGGTTGAAGTTTGAAGGTGGTAATCGGTAAGAGGTGATCAGTAAGAGGTGATCGGTAATCGGTAAGAGTATTGGGAAAAAAATAGATGAACATAGGGTAACGAATCTCGTCAATTGTATATTTGTCAACTATCAATTCGCACTACCAGTTTATGACTACTATACCACTAGATCAAATGCCGTAACAATTCAATTTCCACCATTCCAATCCTACAATCCTATAATCCTATAATCTTAGTCTTGGTCCATGTCGGCAATCAAAGAAACGAACTTCAATTTTCCAGGTCAAACCGGTTTTTACCGCGGCAAGGTGCGTGATGTTTATTACTTCGGCGACCGCATGGTGATGGTTGCCTCTGACCGTATCTCGGCTTTTGACGTGGTTCTTCCCAGGGCAATCCCTGACAAGGGCCGGGTACTCAACCAGATTGCTGCCATCAACCTGGAAGCAACAAAGTCTCTCGTACCTAACTGGGTGCAGGCCGTACCCGATCCCAACGTCACCGTTGGATTTCGTTGTGACACATTTCCAGTGGAGATGGTAGTGCGCGGCTACCTGGCCGGTCATGCTGGCCGTGAGTATCGCCTGGGGAAACGAACGGTATGTGGCGTGGCTCTTCCCGATGGACTTAAAGAAAATGACCCACTCCCCCATCCGATCATCACGCCAACAACAAAAGCACATGTCGGGCACGATGAAGATATTTCCCGCGAGGAAATCCTGCGGCGCAAGTTGGTAAGTGAAGCAGACTATGCCATCCTGGAGCGGTATGCACTGGCACTCTTTCAGAAGGGAACCGAACTTGCCGCTACACGCGGACTTATTCTCGTGGACACCAAGTATGAATTTGGAAAACACGATGGCACGATCTACCTCATCGATGAAGTTCATACACCCGATTCCTCACGATACTTCTATCATGACGGATACAAGCACCGGCAAAAAGCAGGAGAACCGCAGAAACAATTATCGAAAGAGTTCGTCAGGCAATGGCTGATCGAGAACAATTTTCAGGGTAAGGAAGGCCAGGTAGTGCCTGAGATGACCGACGAGATTGTTTCATCCATTTCCGGGCGCTATCGCGAATTGTATGAGCAAATGACGGGTACGAAACTTGAATCACTGTCCGACCAAAATAATTTGGAACGAATTGAGCGGAACATCGTTAATTACTTAAATTAACCTACTTTTGCGCCAGCCAATACACTACCAATGAAATACACGATCGACAAACAGGAAAAATACAGCCTCCTGCGCCTGCATGAAGAAAAACTTGACTCAAGCGTCGCGCCTTCCCTCAAATCAGAATTGATCACCCTTCATGCGGAAGGCATCAAGAATATTATCCTCGACCTTGGCGAAGTAAAATATACCGACAGCTCCGGCCTGAGTGCCCTGCTGGTTGGAAATCGTATCCTGCAAGAAGATGGCGGCGTATTTGTGTTGGCGAGCCTTTCCGAACACACCGGCAAACTCATCAAGATCTCCCAGCTTGACAGTGTCCTGAATATTGTCCAATCCGCGCAAGAAGCGATAGACGCGGTATTCATGCATGAGATTGAAAAAGATATGAAAGAGGGAGAGTAATTTGAGAATTACTCAATTTGAGAATTTGGGGATAACCCTTCATTCTCAAATTCCCAAATCCGCTCATTCCCAAATTCCGAAAGCTAGTGAGCACTTTTAGTGTAACAATCCTCGGTTCCAGCGGCGCACTCCCTGCCTACGGTCGTTTCACTTCATCACAATACCTGACAGTCCATCATCACCATTTCCTGATCGACTGCGGTGAGGGATGCCAACACCAATTGCGTCGCTATGACCTGGGTATCCATAAGATCAATAACATCTTCATCAGCCATCTACACGGCGACCATTACCTCGGCCTCATGGGTCTGCTCTTCTCCATGCACCTGCTTCGCCGCGAGCATGATTTGCATATCTACAGTTTCCGGGGACTGGAAGAAATCATTCTCGCACACTTGCGCCACTCCATGTCTGCATTGAATTTCAAGATCATCTTTCATCCATTGAACGAAGCGGCACCTGAACTTATTTTTGAGAATAACTTATTAACTGTTCATAGCTTTCCCCTCGATCATAAGATCCCAACCTGTGGATTCCTCTTCCGCGAAAAGACCCGAAGCAGGCCAATCGATAAATCAAAATTATCGGCAGACATCCCAGTGGCCTACCTGGCCCAGCTGAAACGCGGTGAAGACATTGTCAATGAAGAGAAGGAAGTGCTGTACCGGAGCAGTGACTTTACGCTGGCACCGAAAAGGTCACGCGCTTATGCTTACTGCTCAGACTCACAGCCCGCTGAGACCATTTGGAAATACATCCAGGGGGTAGACCTGTTGTACCATGAGGCCACCTTCCTCGAAGACGAAAAAGACAAAGCCCGCGAAACGAAGCACAGCACCGCCGCCGAAGCTGCTACCGTGGCAAAGCAAGCCTGCGTTGGAAAGCTGCTGATCGGGCATTTTTCTGCCCGGTACAAAGACCTCAACGAGATCCTGGCCGAAGCGCAGCAGACATTTCCCGCCACAGCATTGGCCATTGAGGGCGAAACTTTTGAACTTGCTGACTGATGGAGGCGACCCTGGAAGTAAAAAAGCACCGACTGTTTCTCGTCCTGAGTGGAATCTTTCTTACCAACGCATTGGTAGCCGAGATGATCGGTGTCAAAATATTTTCCGGGGAAGGAGCCGTTGGCCTTTCACCCGCTCACCTGTCCATTCTGGGGTTCAGCATGGATTTCAACCTTACTGCAGGAGCTATCATCTGGCCGGTGGTCTTCATCACCTCCGACCTGATCAACGAATATTTTGGGAAGCCGGGTGTGAAACGTATCAGCTATCTAACGGCTGGATTGATCGCCTATTCCTTCGTTGTCATCTTCATCACCATGAAACTCCCACCAGCCGGATGGTGGATGGATGCCAATAGTGTTGATGACGCCGGGAACTATTTCAATATGAACTTCGCCTTCAACAAGATTTTCGGGCAGGGGCAGCGAATCATCCTCGGCTCACTGACTGCCTTTCTGATCGGTCAGCTCACCGATGTTTTCGTCTTTCAAAAGCTGCGGAAAATCACCGGGCCGAAGAAACTCTGGATGCGCGCAACAGGATCAACATTAGTATCTCAATTCATCGACAGTTTTGTGGTCCTCTTCATCGCCTTTGCGGGAACATTCTCCACCACACAGATCCTTGCTATCGGCATCACCAACTATCTGTACAAGTTCGTCGTAGCCATTTTGCTTACCCCGCTGATCTACCTTGGACACAATGTAATCGACCGTTATCTTGGGAGAGAGCACGCGCAGAAGATGTCCGACGAAGCATCGGCTCAGAGTCACCAGTTTTTATGACCGCCTGCGGATATTGTCCAGGATGATGGCTGTGGCAACCGCAGCGTTGAGTGATTCTGCCTTTCCTATTCGAGGGATAGTCATCCGGTGAGTGACAAACTTTTCTACAGCAGGCGAAATTCCCTTCGACTCATTTCCCATCACGATGAGCCCTCCTTTTCCAAAGTTCAGGGCATGAACATCTTGTCCATCCAGGAAGGCTCCGAACACCGGGGCATTTGTGGACGCCAGAACTTCTTCCAAAGAATCATAGTGAACCACCACACGCAGGAAAGATCCCATGGTGGCATTAATCACTTTGGGGCTATATACATCCGTGGTCTCATGCGAGGCGATGATCGAGGAGATGCCGTACCAATCAGCCGTGCGGATGATGGTCCCGAGGTTTCCAGGGTCCCGGATATCATCCAGCACAAGCGCAAAAGCATTGATATCAATGCGAGGCCTTCTTGTAGCTTTTATTTGGACAACCGCGAGGGCCGAAGTATTGACATCGACCGAGCCAAGTTCCGTCAATTCCTTTTCTGACGTTTCAATCACATCCTGAACCTTTCCAGCAAGCTTTGTGTCGCGGAGGAAGCTCTCAGTGCCACAAAGCGTAACAACTGTAAAGTCTGAAGCCAGTGTTTCTTTGACCGCCTTGGCTCCCTGCACGATAAAGCATTGCTCCGCGTGGCGGTATTTCTTTACTTGCAGGGACTTTATGAAGCTGGCTTTGGGCTTAGAAATCATTCTGAAAACACTCAACGGGAAAGTTACCAAAATTTCAGTTGGCGTGTGCGTGTGCCTGCTCCTGAATGGCTGCATCGGAACCAAATACCTCAAGGAAGATGAGAAGCTCCTGTATCGCCAGTCAATCAAGGTGCCGGGAGCCATGGACAAAACCGGCCTGAGGGACATCTACATCCAAAAGGCAAATCGCCGCTTTCTCGGTCTCCCCATTAACACACTCACCTGGATGTACTACCTGGGGCTCCGGCGGTTTACGATGGATCATTCCTGGCTCATTCACAGCAAGAATGACTTCATCCGAAAGAAAGAAAAGAAGGAAAAGAAGTTTGACGCCAAGATTGCAGAAGCCAAAACAGAGCGCAAGAAGAATAACATACAGTTTCGCAAGCAGCGAAAAATTGATGACATCAACTTCAAAATTGAAAATGGGAACTTGCCCATGCAGTGGGGAGAAAAAGTTTCAGTCTTCGACTCCATAACGGTGACAGAGACGGTTGAAAAAATAAACGCCTTTGCCTTCAATCGGGGATATTTCAATGCCACCACCAAGGCAACCATCTTCGAAAAAAAGAAGCGCGTTTCTGTTGAGTATGAGCTTTCACCAGGCCCACCCTTTATATATGACACCATCATTTATCACGTGGCAGATTCCGCCATGCTTTCCATTATGCTCGAGGCAGAACGCGCCAGCAAGATCAAGAGGGGTGACCGGTATGACCAGAAGATACTGAGCGATGAGCGGGACCGCCTTGACTACCTGATGAAAGACAATGGGTATTACGACTTCAGTAAACAGTATATCGACTTCCAGGTCGATACGGCATATAAACATCACTATTCGATTGCACTTCAGTTTTCCATTTCAGATCCCGCTTCGCGCGCCTCGCACAAGACTTTCACCGTCGATTCAATCAGCTTTCGTACTGATGCCGGTATCATGGACCGGGCAGGAAAGAGACAGTCCGTGATGTATAAAGGGATCAGGTTCAATTACCTGATTGATCAGTACAGCAAACGAATCCTGAGTCAGCGTGTGTTTATTAAACATGACAGTCTCTACAGCCGGGAAAAGACCTTTGCCACGCAACGACAGCTGGCCAACCTGGATATCTTCAAGTTTGTCAACATCAACTATGATACGACCGGCGGAAAGTTTATCGCCAACATTTTTGCCAGCGCCCTTGACCGCTATTCCTGGACCAATGAAGCCGGCGTCACTGTGAACCAGGGCTTCCCCGGTCCTTATTACAGTCTTAGCCTCAAAAAACGAAATATCTTCCAGGGACTGGAGATTTTTGAACTCAATGGGCGATACGGATTTGAAGGTGTAGCCGGGGCTACAGACCTGGGCGGCGTCTATAAGAGTACGGAAGCGAACATCAACGCCTCCGTCACTTTCCCCCAGTTCCTCCTTCCTCTCGGAAAACGCGCCGACGACCTAGGAAAGTTTAACCCAAAAACCAAACTGTTGATCGGGTATACCTATACCGATCGCCCTGAATACCAACGGTCAAATGTGACTTTCTCAAACACGTACACCTGGGAGAACAAACGGACAACCTTGTATTCGTTTACGCTGACCAATATACAGGTCATCCAGTCCACACTGGATCCGGCGTTTGACCAATTACTCACCGACTTGCAAAACAACCAGGGCAATAACCTGAAAAACTCATTCAAACCCTCGCTTGTAAGTTCAATGATCTTCAGCATGACCTGGAATCCGCAGAATTATGGAAATCAGGAACGCAGCTCCTATTTCTTGCGCGTCCAGGCGGAGAGCGGAGGTACTTTGTTTAACTTCTATACGCCCGAGTTTGCCATAAACCGCGGCCTGGAAATTTATAAATACGTTCGCTTGGGCGTCGACTTCCGCCGCAACAAAGTCATTGACAAGAATACGTCCATGGCTTTCCGAGTGAATTCAGGTGTGGCATATGCTTATGGTGACAATAAGTCGCTCCCTTATGAGAAATATTTCTTTGTCGGCGGTAGCAACAGTGTGCGGGCCTGGCGACCCCGGCGTCTTGGCATTGGATCGGCTCCTCCTCCCCTCAGCACAAATCCTGGCGCTAACGGATTATTTAACTATCAGTATGAGCGCCCGGGCGAGATCATGCTTGAAGGAAGTGTAGAGTGGAGAAAGAAACTCTTTGGATTTGTAAACGGCGCAATCTTTATTGACGCAGGAAACGTCTGGACTTTTCAACAAATTTCCCCGGCCAACTCAACCGATCCGACTACAGCGCCTTGGGCAGACCAGGGGAACACTAAGTTCTTCATTGATACCTTCTACAAAGAGATTGCAATAGGTACGGGCTTTGGATTACGCATGGACTTCTCCTTCCTGGTCCTCCGTGTGGATGTAGGTATTAAAGTATGGGACCCTGCCCGGCCCGAAGGAGACCGCTTCGTCCTTGGTAATTTTAGATTCACAGGGCCCTATGACAGTAGTCGGGAACCGGTTATATATAATATTGGAATTGGGTATCCGTTTTAGGAGGTTGAAAGCAGACAGGCTGCAGGTAGGCAAGCGAACAGCTTCGTCAGGAGCGTCCCGTTTGTACCGTCAACGGCAACAATTTGTTTTTGCAGCCCCAGCGCGGCGACCTGTTTGTGGCTACTCAGGGGTGGCATTATTCCCGATCGGTGCTTCTCAGGATTAACCTCCACA
>JAYVBH010000017.1:0-36394 GCA_043750575.1 Cyclobacteriaceae bacterium | reverse complement strand
AAACTGGATCAACTTCTTCCCAACAACTGGACTCCGACCAGCGTCTAAATAAGATATTTTCACGACATTAAGCACCTGTACTTCACCGGACGCTTACGGCAAGAAGAAGTTAATCAACTAATTCTACAAAACGGAGGCAACCCAATACCTCGCGTCAATGTTTCGAATGGAGCCCTTATAGCTGGATCAGATGTTGCCGGCGCTGCCCTAGTTGGTCTCGGCTGCCTCCTTACTGGACCAGTTGGATGGGGCTTTGCATTGAAAGCGTGTAGTCTTGGAGCAGTTGTTGCTTCGGGCGCAGTTGGGCTTATCGTTGCAGTACAATAGCTAGCTTGCTTAATTGTTGAAGTGGCTTATCATATCCCTTAACGCCTTAACACAACTTTATGGAGAATG
The DNA here is from genome assembly GCA_043750575.1 of Cyclobacteriaceae bacterium. Taxonomy (GTDB): domain Bacteria; phylum Bacteroidota; class Bacteroidia; order Cytophagales; family Cyclobacteriaceae; genus ELB16-189. The sequence continues at coordinate 35,998 of JAYVBH010000017.1, read as the reverse complement.
TTGATCCAGAAACGCTAAGATGGAATCAAAAGAATGCAATGATTTTTGGGACTTTTTCAATTGTGGGTCTAGTGGCCATCATTTGGGCGGTAATAAAGCTTGTTCCTGAGGGCAAGGACCCAACTTACCCTTTGATAATGTCCTTCCTAATTTACTTCTTAGGAGCTTTCTTCATCGGTCGGATTTGGATCAAATGGAGAAGGAATCAGAGACTAAAGGAAAAGGTATGAAGTTGTAGAAGCACAAGACAGCATCGAGAAAACAAATTGGTCCAGGACAAGTAGAAATTTAAACCCTTCAGGCCAAACAGAGCAAGCGTGAAAAGTTCGTGGGAAAGCGGTTATTCCGCTGAATTAAGTTGAAAAAAATCAACTAGGCCCCCTATTGGATGAGCATTAGGAAGACTTCCTGAGGATACTCATTACACCTTCATTGGCCGACTTCTTTTTGCTAAGGTCGAAGCGCTTCAAATAGCTTTCAGTCGTCTTAATGTCGCTGTGTCCCAGAAGCTCCCTGATAAGTTCAACGGATTGCCCTGACTGTTTCAATAGGCTCGCATAGCTGTGTCTTGCCCAATAGGTAGTTATTGCCGGAAGTTCATTTGCCGAACAGATTCTCTTGAGCCATTTGTTGACAATCTTGATTTTCTGGTTGACCGTTTTTCTTTCGTCAATCGCAGAAAGGCCGGGTTCCAACAAGTCAAAAATGTAACTACCTGATTTCTTTTCAGTATTACCTAACTCAACAATTATTTCCCGGATTGCATCCGTAAGCGGAATTTCAATTACCTCTTCCTTGCCTTCCGTTTCTTTGGTCTTTTGCCTAACATACTGAATGGAGTCCTTTTTGACATTGCCGTATTTAAGTCTTGCCATATCGCTAAAGTTCATGCCATTGCAATAGAAGGAGAAAAGCCAAAGGTTCTTAGCCCTCCACTCAGGGGAGGAAGCAATAAATTCAAGTTCCATGAACTTTTGAAGCTGTTCAATGGTCAACGCGTCTCCCTTGCTTCCTGAGCCGGACTTGATCTTGTACTTGGAACGGTCGCTTTGGTGAACGGTGAAAGGGTAGTGATCGCGGAGGTGAGGGAGTTTTCCGGCTATGTAGTTATAGACGGCCCTGAGTGCTCTCATGTAAATGGAAATTGTCGTTTTCCCGGCTTTATGGATAACCTTCTTCCCCTTCTTTGTAGTGAATGGCTTTTCCTTTTTGAGATACGCTTCAAAGTCTTTCAGCAAGTCCACTGTAATATCCAACGGGTCCAGGTCCCGGCCTCCTCTGAAAGCTTTGAAGGCTTGCTGGGCGCAATGATAAGTGTGATAGGTTCCGGCCCGGCCTTCCTTGAGTATTTCGTTCAGGTAGTCATCAAAGAACTTGATATACCCTTTTGAGGAGGTATTCAGGACATATTCCTTATTGAACCTTTCAAAGGTGAAAGATCGCCTGTTTGCAGTGAGGCCGTTATAAGCCTCTCTTGCTTTGGACTTGTCCCTTTCGATGGCTGACTTAATAGCCTTGTTTTGGCCCCTGACATCCTTCTGAATGATCGTTTCCCAATTGGAGGGGTTTGAGTATGCCTTGTTACCCTCTACGGTCACAGGGTAGTATTTGGTTTTCCTGTCATACGTTACTTTGATCTTGACCGGGTGAAGTCCGTCTTTATTGGTGCTATGCTCCCAAAGGATTGCCTCCACCGTGAATTGACGCTTTTCCATTTTTTAAAACATTTTTAAAACATTCCCGGGAATAAGGCCACAAACGGTGATATTCAATAGGTAGCCTAAAACAGCCCAAAACGCTGTTTTAACAAAGATAAACAAAGATTGACAGGCAGTGAGGAAAGGCTGGAAAATAACTTACAAGCAGAGGGTCGGGGGTTCGAACCCCTCAGCTCCCACAGATAATCAAGCAGTTACGAGAGTGGCTGCTTTTTTATTTTGTTAACTCTAAAACCATTTTCAAACCTGTTGCTCGTTTAATCGAATGAGTGGTGATTGACAAAGCCGGGGCCACCTAATCACTTTGACCTCGCTTGATAGTCGATATAACTCCTTATCTGCGGACATTTTTACGCCCCAGGTTTCCAGTAGTCATATTGCATATATGCCGCTGTCTCACGGGCAACATCCTCCGTCTGGAGCCGGCTGACCACATGCAAGGACATATCAATTCCCGCAGAAACCCCAGCCGACAGAATAACCTTCCCATTGTCTACCCACCGCTTTTCGCCAGACACCCGAGTTGTTGGCGCAATAGACCTCAGGGAATCCAAGGCCAGATAGTGCGTTGTGGCCTCGAGATTTTCAAGAAGTCCCGCTTTCGCGAGGATCAAAGCTCCCGTGCAAACGGATAGAACATGATCCGCAGTCTTGGCTCGTTCCCTTACCCAGCCGAGCATTACTGGGTTGTCCATCTCCCGCCGGCTGCCAAAGGGATTGCCATCGGCGTTAAAACCGCCCCCGCCAGGAACCAGAAACAAATTGCAAGGGGGGCAATTTTCAAACGTATAGGTCGGCTTTATCACGAGATTATTGCGGGCGCTGATCGTTTCTTTCTCGGCCACAGTGAATACGGCAAAGGGCTCTCCGGACTTTCTGAGTCCTGTAACCGAAAAGACCTCAAAAGGCCCTGCGAAATCCAGGACTTCAACCTGATCAAAAAGTACAATAGCAACTGATTTCATCCTGACCTTAAACTTTTTCTCTTCCTTTACGCTTATAAATCTATTCAATTAACCCGAACTGGTATGTAATCTGATGATCGGGCTAATTGTTGTATAGACAATTATAGTGTCTACATTTGCTTCATGGCCTTGGAGCAAGATATCCGGCAGGAAAAGTTTGAAAACGAGTTTCACAAAACGGCGATAAACATCCTGTTCACGAGCAGTTGGCTGTATAACCTCAATGCGTTGCGGCTCAAACCCTTCGGCATTACCCCGGAACAGTTCAACGTCTTACGGATTCTTCGGGGTAGTCACCCGAAGCCGCTTATGCTCGCCGACATTACCTGTCGCATGATTGATAAAAACAGCAATGCAACACGGCTGGTGGAAAAACTCCGCCAGAAGGGTTTCGTTGAGCGAACGGTATGCGAAGGCAACCGGCGACAAGTGGATATCAAAATCACTCCCCGCGGACTGAAACTACTTGAATCCATTGACAAGGAATCAAGTGGCTGGACGGCATCGCTCAAGAACATTTCGAAAGCGGAGGCACAGCATCTCAATCAGATTCTGGACAAACTACGGGGTTAAGCCAGGCCTATCCCTGACTACACCAATTCTCCTTTCGAAAACTGGTATTTCTCACCAAATGCTTTAGCGCCGATGAACCGCTTGCGGTTATAGTTGTTCAGGTTCTTACGGCAAACCACCTGATAGGCCGTGGAACTTCCCTGACGCGTAATGTAAATGGACCAGCCGAGGAAGATTTCATAAATACGGAATGTACGCTCGCCGTATTTCTCAAGCACCTTGCTCTTGTTGCTCATCCAGTTCTTGTACCAGTACTCAATGGTTTTGGAATAGTGAATACCGATATTTTCTACGCTGTGAACTTCAAATCCGGCACGCTCAATATGCTTGAGATCCCAGTTGATAGGCATGCTCGCATCGGCACCGGAGAAGATGTATTCGTTCATGAACAATCCCCATACCAGATCTTCATGGATCGGTCCTGTAAACAGGCTGTCACGCTCGCGTAAACCGGCAATCTGAAGATAGAATAGACCATCATCTTCCAGCAGGTTATAGATCTGGTCCATGAATTTTCTAAAGTTCTTTACCCCAACGTGTTCTGCCATTTCAATGCAAGACACGATGTCATATTTCTTGTCGGTCGGAATATCGCGGTAATCCATTCTCAGGATGCGTGCACGATCGGCTACGCCATGATCCTGGATCTGTTTCGTTGCCCAGTCAGCACCTGCCTGCGCAATGGTCACTCCTGTGGCGTCAACACCAAAGTGTTCTGCCATATGGGTGACAAAAGTTCCCCATCCACAACCGATGTCCAACAAGGTTTGGCCCGGCTTCAGTTGTAGTTTCTGTCCAATCAGGTTCATCTTGTTTTCCTGAGCATCCTCAAGCGATTCATCACCTGACAGGAAATAGCAGCTGGTATAAACCATTTTCGGCCCCAGGAACCAGTTAAACAAGTCGTTTTTGTTGTCGTAGTGACTACGGACGATGCGTTCGTCCTGCTTTTGTGAGTGGCTGAGTACTTCAGGAACAAACCTGGAAATGAGAAATTTCCAATGGTGACCCACAAAGTTGTAGGTGAGAATGTCGTCCTTGTGTTTGAACATCTCCAGGAAATCGATGTTGATATCAACTTTTCCATTGATATAGTCTTCCACAAAGTCGCCAACGGGCACTTTGGTGTTCTTGTAGCGTGAAGAGACGCCCGCGTCTTTTACTTCAACGAAATCAGCGATTTTCATAAGAGTTAAGATTTAATGACCGTTTTCAGGCCCGTTAAGTGGAGGCTCACCTCGTTAAGCCAATGTGTCAACCCTGCGTCTATTCGCGGGTATCGCCAAATAAGGTAGGAAATTGGCTGACAGGCGTAAAGATAAGAACGGGGGTTCGGAGTAGCTAGTAAAATCTTCTCGTAAGCGTCCTTCGAGATCTTGACAGATGGGAAGCGATACCGGTAGACGGAACTCAAGTCGCCAAGGTGGCGGTCGTCAATGGAGACGTTAATTCACGCGTTCCGCGATTTTTGATTTGCACGGATCATTTCCGGATACCCTTGCCCCAATCCCAAAGCGATGACAGCCATCGTGATGCGTTTCGTTTTTGTTCCGATTGTCTTTGCCTCCTCAATCCATTTGCTGAAGTATCGTTGATGTGCACCGGGCAACGTCTTGAAATGTGCCATAGCCCTGGCGTCATCCTTGAGACACTTCATGAAATCCGACGAGGGCGGAATTGTACGCCCATCGACTTCCAGCGATACTGTCAGTCTGTCATCCATTTCTTTTCCGATAGCCTTGCGCATTTTCGCGTTGAGTGGAAGGATGAATGCACCTTCGCCCATCGGCAATAGTGCTGTACGCTGGATAGGATGCTGATCCAAGGTTCCTTTCACACGGTAGCCCGTCTTCTTTCCGGGATTTAGTTTTTGTGCCTGCGCAGCGCTGATTTTGATATACGTCCAGCCGGTCTTTTCACCCATTTTTCCAAACCGATGAATTTTTGTCAAAAACTTGATCATGATCAAATATAATAGAAGCGGCTATTCACTCCGGAGCGTCTGGGCAGGATTTTCCTTGACTACACGATTCATCTGAGCGCCGATTGTCACCGCGACGGTTATTGCCATCATACCAATTGGCCAGTGTGCTCAGGAGCGTCAGGGGGAAGGGGGGTCAGCATACAGGATTTCTGAACCTTTTTGGGGTAATAGTTGTATATACAACAATGGTATATAACTTTAATGCCTAAACGGCCCAAGAGACATGAAAACAGTACTGCACAAAGGGGAGACGCGGGGTCACGCAAATCACGGATGGCTCGATTCTCATCATACCTTCAGTTTTGCAGGGTACCATGATCCATCCCGGGTTCACTTTGGGATGCTCAGGGTGCTTAACGACGATATCGTGGCTGGAGGCATGGGGTTTGGCCAGCACCCTCATGACAACATGGAAATCATTTCCATTCCCCTGAAGGGTTCATTGGAACACCGCGATAATACCGGCGGGCATGCAATTATCAAATCAGGAGAAGTGCAGATCATGAGTGCTGGCTCGGGTATCGCACACAGCGAAAAGAATGCCTCATCTTCCGATGAGGTGAATTTTCTCCAGATTTGGGTCTTCCCGAAGGATCGGAACATCCAACCTCGCTATGAACAACGGGTGTTCGAAAAGAAGGATCGGATCAATTCATTACAAACAGTAATTTCTCCTCAAAAAGAGAATGGCGCCCTTTGGATAAATCAGGATGCCTGGTTCAGTCTTACGGACATTACCAAGGGAGCAGAGGTTGAATATTCATTTCATAATCCTGGCAATGGAGTATATCTCTTCGTGATTGACGGCAACGTTACCGCAGGCGAACAATCATTGAGCCGACGCGATGGAATGGGAATTTCGGACACTGAAAAAATAATACTGCGAGCAGACAGCGACACAGAAGTGCTGATTATGGAAATTCCCATGATTGGATAATGTAGTACCAGATACTCGCTATTGAACTATGAAAAACAGAACCGTAGCCCGCTTACTATACGCACATCAGGTTGATATGGGCGGGATGCCTATTCGGCAGCCATTGCCCACACAGCAGGTGGGCCAGGTTGACCCATTTTTGTTACTTCATCACGCCGATATCAAAGTACCGAAGACCATTGAACCCAAACACGGCGGGGTCGGCCCTCATCCTCATCGTGGCTTTTCACCTGTCACGTTCATCTTCAAGGGTGGCGTCCATCACCGCGACAGCCGGGGTAACGACAGTACAATATATGCCGGGGGTGCGCAGTGGATGAACGCAGGTCGCGGAGTTATTCACAGTGAACGCCCGACAAATGATATCCATGAAATTGGTGGACGGCAGGAAATTATTCAGTTGTGGATCAACACGCCGGCCAGCAAGAAGATGGATCAGCCGCTATATTTTCCGTTGAGCGCTGTGGATGTTCCGCAAACGAAATTGGATAACGGCAAGGTTGAATTGAAAGTATTCGCAGGCAAGCTTCTGGGCGTTCAGGGATCCATTCCTTCAGCCACGGAAGTGAATGCGGCAACGATGCAGTTTGAAGAAGGAGGGAAAGTATCAATTCCCCTTCCCGTGAATCACAATGTCTTAATGTACCTGCTCGATGGGAAACTCTCTGTTGATGGGTTTGGCCTGGTAGAAGGTCTTCACCTTATACATTTCAGCAACGATGGTGAAGGAATTTCAGCTGTAGCCCTGGAGCCAACACGCGTGCTGCTGCTGAGCGGCATGCCGTTAGATGAAGAAGTCGTATCTCATGGCCCATTCGTTATGAATACTCAAACTGAAATCCTGGAAGCGATGCGGGATTACCAGATGGGTAAAATGGGTGTGTTGATTGAAGATTAAAAATGCATATAAACAAATAGACCTAACGTAAAAAGAAAATCATGGAAACAAAGAACAATAACTTCCTACCCGTTTTAAAAGCAGGACTTATCGCTGGATTCATCGGCGCAGGACTGAACAACATTTGGAGCATTATTGCTGCTGGTTTGGGCGCAACCATCCCACCCGCCTTTGCGATTACGGTAACGATTTCATCTTTTGTTCCCGTCCTCGCCGGTGCCGTTATTTACTTTGCCCTGGTTCGATTTGTGCCCAAAGGCGCCCTCGTATTTACTGTCCTTAGTGTTGCATTTCTTCTTTTCAGTTTCTTCCCGGTATTTAACAGTACGCAGTTGCCTGATGGGACGGTTACGGACAGCACATTCCCTCTGTTGGTAGGTCCAATGCACGCTTTTTCTGGAATATTGGCTATTTGGGGGATACCGAAGTGGTCCAGGTGAACTGTTTGACTAAAGCTTTGTTAATAATCGAGCATATGTGTTTAAGGTCTAAAGTCGAAGGTCTAACGTTTAATGGACTGAATAGTATGACACGCGACGCTCTGAGATGAAACACGAAACGGATTGTAGTTCAAACTATATTTTATCATGACCCTCACTACTGAATTGGCCAGCGCAACTGAAAAGAACATCCTCGATGTCATCGCGAGCCGCCGAAGCCTTAGGTCTTACGCACCGACTGCTTTATCTACCGTGCAAATTGAAACCTTGTTTGAGGCCGCTCGCTGGGCACCCTCCAGCATGAATGAACAGCCCTGGCACTTTCTGTATGCAACAAAGGATCAGCCTGAGCTGTGGTCAAAAATATTTGACACATTGGCTGATGCGAACAAGGTTTGGGCGAAGGATGCGCCGCTCCTTATTGTAAGCATGTCACGAAATACGTTCACGCGCAACGACCGGCCTAACCCGACTGCCGGTTATGACTTGGGCAGCGCAACGGCATTCTTATCGCTTCAGGCCACAGCGATTGGGCTCAATGTTCATCAGATGGGTGGCTATAACCGCGAGGCGCTCAGAGTAAGCCTGAATATTCCGCCCATATATGATCCGGTTGTTGTGATGGCTGTAGGATTTCCTGGAATTCCAGATAGCCTTCCGGAAAATTTAAAGGAACGTGAGCTTGCGCCCCGTAGCAGGCGGCCCCGTTCGGAGTTTGTCATGAACCAACCCTTTTAGGAAATATGGAGTCAACGGAAATTCGGACCGCTACAGCCACCATTGGCCGGGATCTCTACCAGACAACGCTGCAGGCGCGAGGACATGAACTCATCGCAGACGAGCCAATCGATGCGGGTGGGAAGGACCTTGGGCCGAGGCCCGGTGACTTTGTCCGAATGGCACTGGCATCGTGCACAGCGATAACGCTCCGTATGTATGCCAACAGGAAGAACTTTGATGTTGCGCAGATTCGCGTGAATGTTTCCAACGGTGCTTTTGATCAGAAGACTACTTATAATACAGAAATTGAAATCACTGGCAACCTCACGGAAGAGCAAAGGACGCGAATGCTTCAAATTGCCAAGCTGTGCCCGGTTCACAAAGCGCTGACTAACCCGATTGAAATCAATACGCAACTGTCGTTAACGAACCCCGCCATCGCATGAAAGACATCACCAAAAATTACTCCAACGGCGAGGTAACCATTGTCTGGAAGCCATCGCTTTGTATTCATTCCAGGAATTGTTTCAATGGCCTGGGCGAGGTTTTTCATCCGCAGGAGCTTCCCTGGATTACGCCACAACATGCAACCACAGATCAGATTGTAGCGCAGATTAAGAAGTGTCCGTCAGGCGCGCTGAGTTATCATATGAACAACGAAGAACCCAAAGTCGAAGTGCCGCCAGTGTCTGAGACTCTCGTTGAGCCAGCTCCGAATGGCCCACTTATGGTGCATGGCGCGATCTCAATTAAGGATACCACGGGGGCGATTACCCGGAAGGACAAAGTTACAGCCTTCTGCCGGTGCGGCGCTTCGGGCAACAAGCCTTTTTGTGACGGATCACACAGGAAGATAGGCTTTCAAGGGTAGCTCACTCAATGATCACCCGCTTCAGGTAGTACACATGCGGATCAATCACCGGGGGTGTAGTGCTGGAGAATTCTAACGGATTTTTTCCAATCGTTAATCGTCTTGTCCCTTCATTTGTCTGAATATCTACCGGAATAGACATATCAAGGTTGGTCAGACTAATCGAGTACTTGTTTGCATCTTTTTGTTTCACAGAGATATCCAGCTTGTTGGGTGTACGAAGAAACAGATCGAATAGCGGCTTAAGATCCTTTCCGGAAGCTTTGCTGAAGAGTTTTTCCACGTCATCCGTAGTCACAGTGTTGTCATAGGTATATTTTGAATCCGTCGCCAGTTGTTTCAATGTTGGAAAAAAGATCTCGTCACCGATGACAAAGCGGAGGGTATGCATGAAGAAGGCGCCCTTTCCATAAATATCTCCATGATAGGCCTGATCAGAATCAATCGCTTCGCCCTGAACGATGGGAATCTTGTTCCCTGTCTGGCGCCCAATAGACGCCATCCGCTGCAAGTAGGATTCTTCGCCTTCCATATCCCGGAAATAGAGCGCATCACCGAAACTGCAGATTCCCTCCTGAATCCACATGTGAGCCCAATCTGAATTAGTCACCTTGTTTGCCCACCACTCGTGACCGAATTCATGGTTCAACAGCCAATCGAAATCCTGACCACCAACTTGCGTGTACCGATATTGATTTCCATATGCGATGAGGGTTTGGTGCTCCATGCCGAGATGTGGTGTTTCGCAGAGGCCAATTTTTTCATTTGCCCACGGATACTCACCGAAATACTTTTCAAGGATCCGGCTGGTTCGCTCCAGCATTTCCAATTCATGCATGGCTTTACCGGTATTTTCTTCCAGAACATAATAGTCCATCGGCACCTTTTTCCCGGTCACCGTGGTATATGTGCGGCTCACTTTTTCATACTTTCCGATGTTAAACACCAGGCAATAGTTGCTGATGGTGTAGTTGGTCTTCCAATGAAAGGTGGACTTGCCCTTTTTTGTGGTGGTTTTTAGCAGAAGTCCTGGTCCGGCAGCAGTAAGACCTTTGGGCACTGTAATGATTAAGTCAGCCCCTTCGTTTGGCTCATCACTTGGATGGTCCTTACATGGGAAGAAGATCTTTCCTCCTTCACCCTGGCAGGTGATCGCTATCCAGGGGTTTCCCTTGCTGTCTTTTTCAAACTGAAATCCGCCAGTCCAGGGCGCCCGCTCAGAGATGCCAGGCTTACCCGAATAGCTAATCTTGACTTTGATCCTTCCCGCGGCAAGGGACTTCTCAATGCGAATGAGGTCATCATCGCCATGCTTGAAGGATTCCTTCTTACCGTCGACGAGTACCTGGCTGACGGTGAGTCCATGCCAAAAGTCAAAAAGGAGCAGATTAGTTGGTTGCGACAGGATAAGGTCAATCTCTGTGTACCCGTCGATACTTTTGTTTGCCGGATCAACATCCAGGGCAATCGTATAGTGACGAATGTCCATGATCGCTTGTTCCGGTTTCAAGGGCCCTCCAGATTTGAGATTCTGGGCAGGTAGACTGAAGACCGAAGCGATAATCAGGCCAAGCAAGGCAACGCGGAGGACAGGAGTCATGGGGAAGAAGTTTTGTCATCCAAAGTAACAAAAAACACATCCAAGCTGGGCTGAATATTTCAACTTTGGGCTAGTTTTGCACTTCGTTTACAGTCGAAGTTTTGGGTATTTAGCTCAGCTGGTTTACCTGCCCGCAGGACTAAATAAAAATTGGGGTGTTAGCTCAGCTGGTTTAGAGCACTTGCTTGACAGGCAAGGGGTCACTGGTTCGAATCCAGTACATCCCACTATTTTGTTTCAGTTTTCTATGCCTCCTCGAAGCAGGCAGGCGGGGAGCATCCCGATGACAATCGGGAGGGTCACTGGTTCCCTGCCCGCCGTAGCGCCTCGGCGCCTACGCTAAAGCTTCAGCGCCAGCGTGCGAAGGAGGGGAATCCTGTAATGCCCACATCGCGGTTACATGTTTCAAGTCCCAGGATCCAAGGCCGCTTGGAGTAGCTTCTCGTTTAGGACCTTTTGTCCCATTTCTAACCTACAACAAACCGGTAGCCAACACCTTTGATGGTTACGATTTCAACTCTCGGATCTTCGCGGAGTAACTCTCTGAGCTTGGTAATATAGACATCCAGGTTGCGGGAATTGAAAAAGGAATCATCTCCCCATACACGCATAAGGACATCCTTGCGCGGAACAATGACGTTCTTGTTTTCGGCAAGAATTGTCAACAAGACCGCTTCACGGTGGGAGAGTTTGCGGACGACTGCCCCAACTTTCAATTCATAGCGGTTCGGATGGAATTCAAACTTTCCAATCGATACGTGTTGCGTATTGGCGCCTTCCTTTTTTGAAAGCCGAAGAAGGTTGTTTATGCGCACGATTAGCTCTTCCATGCTGAATGGCTTACGCAAATAATCGTTGCCCCCAATCTCAAATCCTTTGATAACGTCTTCAGTTTGCGTTTTAGCAGTAACAAAAATGATGGGCACCGCAGCATCAAGGTTCCGGATCTCTTTTGCGATTGTATAGCCGTCTTTGTTGGGTAGCATGATGTCAAGCACACAGATGAGCGGCCTCACGGTCTTGAAAACCTCAAGGGCAGCTTTGCCGTCGTTGACCATATGAACAGCAAAGTCCCTGCTTTCTAGACTTTCTTTGACGATACGCCCGAGAAAGGGCTCGTCTTCCACATACAGAATACTAATTGCTGACATCAGTGCTTGCGTTTTGGAAGGATAACGTTAAACGTGCTGCCTTCCCCGGGTGAACTTGTTAGTGTGATTGAGCCTCCATGCTTTCTCACCACCTGGTCTACATAGCTCAATCCCAAGCCGTAGCCCTTGATATTGTGGACGTCACCGGTTGGCATCCTGAAGAAGCGCTCAAACACCTTGCTCTGATATTGTGCGGGAATGCCAATTCCCTTGTCAGAAATGGCCAACAGAACCGAATTTCCATTGTCCTTCAGGAGGAGGGTAACCGTGGGACCGGAGGGGCTATACTTAAATGCGTTGTCGAGTAGGTTGTGAACGACATGGGTCAGGTGAAGGGCGCTCCCATCGACTACAAAATCATCTCCTTCCTTTTCGAAAGTAACCGTCGCTCCAAGTTTTTCTGCTACCAACTTCATGGAATTCAATATTCCGGAAACCGTCTGCTCCATATCTACCGGCTCAATTTCCAGCGTGACCCCACGTTCATCAAACAACGAAGTCGTGAGCACCTTGTCAGTCAAAAGTGAGAGGCGCCCAATCTCTAGTTGTGCGATATCCAGATACTCAGCCGTACGGGCAGGATTGTCAATGCCTCGAAAACTCTTGAGGGCTTCCAGTGCCACGCTGACCGTGGCGATTGGAGTCTTTAGTTCATGTGTGATGTTGCTGATAAAATCATTCTTGATGGCCATGAGGCGTTGCTGTGATCGGATGCTACGATACATAACGATGAACGAGATTGCCGTAAGGATGGTCAGGAAGACTCCGAAGAAGATTTGCGGGGTGATCTCCTTGAGCAGCAACGGACGTACGTTGAACATCACGGCGGAGTATCGCGACACCGGATCCACGCGAACCCATTCTGTATGAAATTCACGATCAAGAAACTTGCCACGGCGATCTGCTTCTTCGGGACCCTCACCAAATACCATGCGGTCTATTCCGGGAGGAGTTCTGGCCGTGCGCGGGAAAGGTGGAAGGCCATTCATTTTCCGAAGCTCAAAAGGAATAGTTTTGCCAGCCCTTGCCAATGCCTGGCTGAAATTCGCCTTGATACTGTCCATATTCAAGGAGTCATTGCTAAACCGAATGGTGAACCTGGAATTACCTTTAATCTTTCCATCATGTACTTGCGAGGCAATGGATCTAAGCAAAAGCCTTGCGGAATCTGATCCCGGCTTTGATGTAATAAACACCTGTACCTGGCCCTCAGAACGAAACGCTGCGTGCCGCCTGTGTGTCGTTAAAGAGCTATCATAAAGTTCAGTGACTACAGCGGTGGCGTTGTTCGCACTATCTTGAGGAACTGCTTCAATATTCTTGAGCAGTGAAGAATCGCGTACTGCGAGAACCGATTCGCGCAGGAGCCTGCTGGATTCACCCCGTAGATCGCCAGCCGCTTTTTCATAAGAATTGTTTAGCCAAAAGGCCTGCAACGCGACCAGCAGAATCATGCTGCTGCTCATCAGGACAAGGGTAAGATAGTTTTTGGGCTGCTTCACCGGCTAAAGGGTAATACAAAAGTAACGGGTTTCGGAAGAAGCCGTTCCTGGTTTAACCTTAATTAACCTTACATATAGAACTATTAACCCATGTTCGAAGTCTATACCCGTAGATTTACATCAGATTGTTTTGCATACCATGTTAACCCACAAAGCCATGAAAAGTATTCTCGTCATCCTCGGGATATTGGTGTCTATCGCCGCCGTCCAGGTTGTATTTGCCCAGTCGACGACCGAGGGTGTCATCACCTATGAAATGAAAGTGAATCTGCACCGTCGCATTCCTCCCGGACAGGAGTCGCGAAAGGCAATGATTCCCGAGTTTCGCACTACGAAACAGCAGTTGTTTTTCAATACGGATCAGTCGATGTACAAACCTATCATTGAAGATGAAGAGGAAGACATGGTTTCACACAGCAGCGGAGGTGGCGGCGTGCGCATTCGGATGCAGCAAGCCAACGACGAAGTGTATATCAACCCGGGGTCAACGACCACGATCTCCAAGCGCGAGTTCATGGGTAAGGAATATCTGATTGAAGACACATTGAAGATTTCTCCCTGGAAGCTCGGAACAGAAACGAAAGATATTCTGGGCTACCCCTGCATGATGGCTTACTACATTGATGAGCGTCAACCTGACCGAAAACAGGAAGTCACGGCTTGGTACACCGACAAGCTTCGGCCGATGTTGGGCCCCGAGCAATTTGGGACGCTGCCCGGCACCGTGTTGGCGGTCGATGTTAACAACGGGGAGCGCGTTATCGTTGCTCGGATTATTGAGATGCGCCCCTTAAAGAAAAGCGAAATGAAAATCCCCAGCAGTGGCCAGAAGGTTACGCAGGCCGAATACCGCAAGATTGTAGATGACACGATGAAGCAAATGGGCGGAGGAAATGGCAGGATGATCATCCGGAACTAGACTTAAAAGCCGGAATAGTACGAACCTAATTCTCCATGCTGTTTGGAGTAACAAAACTTGCGATGACAAAAAAAATTCTCTTTTTCGTTTTCTCCCTGCTCAGCCTGACGGCCACCGCTCAGAAATTTTCAATTAAAGGGCAGACGACAGACTCCTTAAACAGTCCTATGCCGTCGGCGACCGTGATGTTGCTGTTGGCAAAAGATTCCTCCCTCGTCAGCTTTAGCTCAACGGACAAGCAAGGGGCGTTTGAATTGAAGAACATTAGCAGAGGTGACTACCAACTGAAGATCACTTTTGTTGGATTTGCAAATGTCTTAAGAAGCCTCAAACCTTCTGACTTCTCTACGCCCATCGTCGAGCTGGGCAGGCTGAAGTTGTTGCCGGCTTCCAGTGAACTTGATGAATTGGTGATTATGGGCGAAAAGGCTCCGGTCACCGTGAAGCGGGACACGATTGAATTCAACGCAGGCTCATTCAAGACGAAAGCCAATGCGAATGTGGAGGATCTCTTGAAGAAAATGCCTGGCATCGAAGTGGAGACCGATGGGTCCATCAAGGCCCAGGGCGAACAGGTCCAGCGTGTAATGGTTGATGGCCGCGAATTTTTTGGCCGCGACCCCAAGTTGGCCACGCGGAATTTGCCTGCCGATGCCATCGAAAAAGTACAGGTCTTCGATAAAAAGTCGGACCAATCGGTATTCACCGGAATCGAAGATGGTCAACGGGAAAAAACAATCAACCTTGAGTTGAAGGAGGAGAAACGCCATGGAGCATTTGGGAATCTGCTGGCTGGTGCCGGAACGGAGGATCGGTTTCAAGCGAAAGCCAGCGTGAACAAGTTTTCGAAAGGTGATCAGCTGTCCTTCCTGGGCATGGGCAACAATATTAATGAACAGGGCTTTTCGATGGATGATTACATGAATTTCTCCGGAGGTTCACAGCAAATGATGGGCGGAGGCGGCGGAAGCATGACCATTCAAATGGACGGAAACAATCAAAGCGGCGTACCGCTGAATTTTGGAGGCCGACAAAATGGTATCCTTACAAACTATGCCGGTGGGTTGAATACGAATCAGGATATTGGCACGAAGACCAAAATTGGGGGCAGCTATTTTTATAGTAATCTGACACAAGACATCAGCAAGATCCTTAATCGTATCAATTATCTGCCGAATGGGAGTTACGACTTTAATCAGGTGAGCAAGCAGCTCAATAAGAATGACAATCACCGGGCGAACCTGACCATCGATCAGCAGATTGATTCCGCTAACTCACTGAAATTCCTGGCCAGCGCGACGCTTGGAAACAACGAGCAATCATTGTTAAGCCAAAGTCAGACCATGAACATCAATGATCTTCTCCAAAATGAGAGTATCCGTGACAGCTACACCAAGGGAAGAAGCACCAACCTTAATTCGAGTCTGCTCTACCGTCATCGGTTTCCTAAAAAAGGCCGGACGTTTTCAACCACCCTGTCGCTGGGACTAAGCCAGAGCAATGCCAATGGCACACTTCAGTCAACCAATGAGTTTTTTACAACAGTACCCGAAAAGAAAGTCATTGAGCAGACCAATACGCAGAAGTCGGATGCGCAGTCTTACGGGGCCCAGTTTTCATATACTGAGCCCTTGGGAAATAGAAAATACCTGGAAGTAAACTATGCCATCCGCACCAACCTCAATGATGTGATTCGGGATGTGAACGATATTGTGGGAGGCGCTCCTGTCTACAATGACACATTGAGTAACCGGTATAAAAGCAACTATTTCTATAATCGCCCCGGAATAAACCTGCGCGTGAACAGGCAGAAATTTAACTTCACCGTTGGAGCCAGCTACCAAAACACGCGCCTTCAGGGCGACCTGATTTCTCGGGACACTACAGTTGACAGGACCTTTGAGAACATTCTCCCGGTGGCCCGCTTCAATTATGACTTCTCCAGCTTCAAGCACTTCCGTCTGGATTATGAAACGTCCATGCAAGAACCAACGATCCAGCAGTTACAGCCGGTGATTGACAACAGTGACCCGGTTAATCTTTCAACAGGAAATCCAAACCTGCGCCCGGGGTTTGCGCATCAATTCAGGCTGAGCTACACGCAATTTGATCCGGCGTCATCCATTGGATTTTTTGCCTTCGTGAACTCCAGTTATACGACCAACGCGATCGCGTATTCGCAAACCGTTAGTCCTCAAACCCTCGTACGCCTCACCGTGCCGGTGAATGTGGCCGACAACCTGCGCGTTTCGGGAAATTTCAACTTTGGCTTTCCGGTAAAGAAATTCAACAGCAGGTTCAGTGTCGGGCCTTCCTTTACTTATACGCGCGCAATCAACCTCATCAATCTTCAGGAAAACCGTTCTGACCAGCGTACCTATGGCGGTACATTCCGGTATGATTATACCCTAAAAGAATTGCTCACGCTAGGACTGAGCGCAACACTAAGTCAGAATCGCACGGAGTACAGCTTCAACACAAAGCAGAATCAGCAATTCCTGAACGAGACCTACACTTCAGAGGTCAATATCAATTTCCTGAGAAACTATTCTTTCAACACAAGCTACGACTTCTACCACTACCGCAGTCAAACGACGGACTTTGATCAGACGATCCCCTTATTGAACTTGTCAGTGTCGCGATTCGTTCTGAAGAATAATGCCGGCGAGCTTAAACTGGGCGTGGTTAATCTTTTGGACAAAAGCCTTAGCGTAAATCAAACGGCAACCAGCAATTACTTGCAGCAGGAAACGACAAATAACCTCGGGCGCTACTACATGGTAACATTCACGTACGCACTCAACAAGCAGTTGAACCCAATGGGTGGCGGCGGTCGTGGCCGACGCGGAGGAATGCGCATAATGACGACAGAACATTAGATTCCTGAGAGATTTTCTCTGCGCCTTGGGCCTCCGCGGTTCATTTTTCTTACCTCAACGAAGGAAAAAGCTAGCCCTCGGCAAGCAGAATCCGTAACTTAGCCGGATGAAAAGTTCTCTTGTTATTCTCGCAATGCTGGTTTCAAATCTGGTACTTGCCCAAGTGTATTTGCCAAAGTTTGATGTCCAGGGACATCGTGGTTGCCGCGGGCTGAAGCCTGAAAATACCATCCCGGCATTTCTAACCGCCCTGGATTCTGGTGTTACCACCCTTGAAATGGATGTTGTCATCACCCGCGACCGGCAGGTGGTTATCTCACATGAGCCGTGGATGTCATCCGAGATTTGCCTGGATCCCACCGGAAGCGCAATACCAAAAAAAGATTCTATTAAGTATTCCCTGTATGCGATGACATATGAGCAGGTCCGCCTTTGGGACTGTGGGTCAAAGGGAAACGAACGCTTTCCCGAACAGGAAAAAATGGCTGCCTACAAACCTTTGTTAAAAGATGCGATTGTAGCCATCGAGAACCACATCAAGAACCACACGAAATACGAAGTCGACTACAATATCGAAATCAAAAGCGATCCCAGGGGAGACACCAAGTTCCATCCCAAGCCGGAAGAATTCTCAAAACTTGTATATGAACTTATTGACCAATATCTACCCATGAACAGGGTGGTGATTCAGTCCTTTGATTTTCGGGTGCTCAAATATTGGCACGCTACCTACCCGAAGATACGGCTAGCGGCATTGGTGGAGAATCGAAAGAGTCTGGACGCAAACCTAAAAGTCCTGGGCTTTACGCCTTCCGTCTACAGCCCGTATTCAAAGTTAGTAACGCCTGGGATGGTCAGCAGTTGCCATGAACGAAAGATGAGACTGATTCCCTGGACGGTAAACGATGAGCGGGAAATGCTCGCCCTGAAAGGAATGGGGGTGGATGGGTTTATCACAGACTATCCCGATCGGGCCAGAAAATACAAGATGACATTGCAGATTGAACGGAAGTGATTCGGTGATTCGGCAATTCGTTGATGGAGATTCATATAGCGGTAGAGCCTGGTGCGAAGAATACTGCAATTCAATTGAAGTCAGCATTTGCCTATTTTTACCCCCTACTAAACTTACCCTATGAAATACGACGTTTACGGTATCGGTAATGCCATTGTGGATATTGTCACGGAAGTGGACATTGACTTCTTCGAACGCAACAATGTGGAAAAGGGCGTGATGACCCTTGTGGATGAAAAGCGGCAGGTAGAATTGATGAAGGTCATCGATATGAAGCGAAGCAAGATGTCTGGGGGCGGATCGGCGGGAAACACGGTTGTGGCAATCAACCAACTGGGTGGCTCAAGTTATTATTCCTGCCTGGTCGCCCATGATGAATTGGGTCATTTCTTCTTGATGGATTTGGAACGCAATGGCGTTCAAACCAATCTCAAATATGCCGATTGTCCTCCCGGACATAGTGGACGGTGCCTGGTGATGACCTCTCCAGATGCGCAACGCACGATGAACACATTTCTGGGTGTAAGTTCATTTCTTTCCCCAGCTCACTTGAACGAAGCCGCCATAAGGAGTTCCAGCTACGTTTACCTGGAGGGCTATCTTGTATCGAGCCCAAAAGGGCTGGAAGCCATGAAAGAGGCAAAAAAAATTGCCGAGCAGAACAAGATCAACGTGGCCCTGACATTCAGTGACCCGAGCATGACAAAATATTTCTCCAAGCAGATAGAGGAAATCGTCGGAGCATCGGTCGATTTGCTTTTTTGCAACGAGGAGGAGGCTATGATTTTCACAGGCACGGATTTCATTTCCGATGCGCGTGAAAAACTAAAGGGCGTCGCAAAACGGTTTGCCATTACCCTGGGAGCTAACGGGGCGCTGATTTTTGACGGCGATACCTTCATTGAAATTGAGCCCTATAAAGTGAAAGCGATTGATACAAACGGCGCCGGTGACATGTTTGCCGGAGCCTTCCTTTATGGAATTACCCACCACCACAGTTATGCAGAGGCGGGTAAATTGGCTTCCCTTGCTTCTTCGCGTGTCGTGGAGCAATGGGGCCCACGCCTGCAGCCGCAAGAAGTGAAGAAGGTACTCGGCGACCTGATCCACTAGCGTGAAGTATTTCGCTGCCTTAATCCTTTCGATTGCACTCACGTCCGTTGGGGTTGCGCAGCAGCAAACGCCCAAGGAGTTGATGATGGCGTGGGAAAAGTCGTGGAACACCTATGACCTCGATGCAGTACCACAACTCTTTATAAACGACTCTTCTGTAACCTATTTTTCTTCGGAACGCGCGGGTCTGATTCACGGAATTGACTCACTGGTAAAGCACCACCGCGGCTTTGGCTTTGTCCCCGGAGGCAAAGTGTCAAGCAATAGACTGTGGCTGACGGAATTGCGTTATCTGCCTTTGGCGGTCACAGCCACATGGCATTTTCAACGGCCCGAAAGCCCTGAGCAAAGGGGTCCGGTTACCTTCATTCTGAAGAAAAGCGCGAATGGCATCAGGATTGCGCATGCCCACTTTTCGAATGACCCTAAACCCAAGTAACTTTCGGTACCATGATTTCATTCTCTTCATTCACCTTGGGCAATGGA
This sequence comes from Cyclobacteriaceae bacterium, assembly GCA_043750575.1. Classification (GTDB taxonomy): domain Bacteria; phylum Bacteroidota; class Bacteroidia; order Cytophagales; family Cyclobacteriaceae; genus ELB16-189. Next base: position 16,227 of record JAYVBH010000017.1, on the reverse strand, counting down.
TTGCGCGTTCTCGTTCACGAGGATCCGACTGTGGATATTGCCGTGATGAATATTCTGTATGATGTAGGATCGCGGGATGAACGGCCGGATAAAACCGGGTTTGCGCACCTGTTTGAACACCTGATGTTTGGCGGCTCAAAAAATATTCCTAGCTACGATGAGCCGTTGCAACTCGTCGGGGGAGAGAACAACGCATTCACAAGCACAGACATCACTAACTATTACCTGACGCTTCCTGCCTCAAACTTGGAAACTGGATTCTGGCTGGAAAGCGATCGTATGTTGAGCCTCTCGTTTGATCCAGAGGTGCTTAACGTACAGCGAAATGTCGTCGTGGAAGAATTTCGCCAACGCTACCTGAACCAGCCTTATGGCGATGTATGGCTCAAACTTCGCCCCCTGGCCTACACAACGCACCCTTATCTGTGGGCAACCATAGGAAAAGAGATCGCTCATATTGACCAAGCATCGTTGGAGGATGTCCGTGATTTCTTTTACCGTTTCTATCTGCCGAGTAATGCCATTCTTGTGGTCGCGGGAAAAGTAACGGAAGCTCAGGTGAAGGCGCTTTCTGAGAAATGGTTTTCGCCCATCCCCGCAGGGAAGCCTCAGCAAAGAAACCTTCCCATGGAGCCTGCTCAGAAAAGCAAACGAACATTAACTGTAGAGGCCAAGGTGCCAGCCGATGCATTGTATAAGGCCTTTCATATGCCAGGGCGTTTTCACCGGGATTACTATGCTGTTGATCTGCTAACAGATGTTTTGGGAAGAGGGGAGTCCTGTCGGCTTTACAGGGAACTAGTGAAAGAGAAAGAAATTTTTACCTCGATATCTTCATATGGCATGGGGTCGTTGGATCCTGGTCTGGTAGTTGTCAGCGGGCGCTTGCAAAAAGGAATAGCGCTTTCCGACGCGGAACGTGCGGTCGATGAGATTATTCACGCGGTGGTATCAAATGAGGTTAGCGATGAAGAGCTGGAAAAGGTAAAAAATCAATCGGAAGCATCGCTTGAATTCGGCGAGGTGGAAGTGATGAACCGCGCCATGAACCTGGCTTTCGCAACGCTGTCGGGCGATCCAGACTTTGTTAATAAAGAAGCCGCGAGCATCCAGGCGGTAACCAAAGCGGATATCCAGCGAGTGGCAGGAGATATCTTCCGTGAAGAGAATTCAAGTGTTCTATATTATAAGGCGGTTTCCTGAGACAAACATGAAAATACGTGTAGGACTTGGTTTTGACGTTCATCCCCTCGAGGAGGGGCGTGAACTTTGGCTGGGTGGAATTAAACTCCCGTCCACAAAGGGCGCTGTGGGCCACTCTGATGCGGATGTACTGATTCATGCCATTTGCGATGCGATTCTTGGCGCAGCAAACCTCGGTGACATTGGAACGCATTTCGCCAATACAGACCCCCGGTGGGCTGGCATGGATAGTAAATACTTTTTGAAGGAAGTAACGCGAATGGTCGCCGCGAAAGGTTGGAAAATTGAAAACGTGGATTGCACCGTTACTTTGGAGGCCCCGAAGATCAAGCCGCACATCGAGGCCATGAAGCAGGTGCTGGCACCACTCATGAATATCACGGAGGAGGATGTATCCATCAAGGCTACCACTAACGAAAAATTGGGCTATGTCGGCCGCATGGAAGGCGTCAACGCATACGCTGTTGCGCTGATGTCCAAAGCCCGATGAGCGTAAAGGTGATTTCTACGGAAGACGGTTCTCATTCAATCATGAATACCGTACTTCAGGAAACCTATCACTCTGTTCATGGCGCAATTCAAGAGTCGAACCACGTATTCATTAAACACGGACTCGAATATTTTGTAACGAAACATCCCGGCAAATCGGTTCGGATCCTTGAAGTAGGATTTGGGACGGGACTAAATCTATTCCTTTCGCTTCTCTATGGCGGGCAACATCAGATCCACATCTATTATGAATCGTGGGAAAAACATCCTTTACCCGAAGAGATCGTTACGCAGCTAAACTACGGGGAGATTCTTGGCGATGAAAAGGCGTTTAGGGCAATACACCAGGCGAAGTGGAACGAACAATTGCGCATTCAACCTGATTTTTCATTCCTGAAGAGACATGGAGATGTTTTAACTGAATCAATAGACGCTTCATTTGATATCATATACTATGACGCCTTTGCACCGTCAAAGCAACCCGAATTGTGGACACAAGATATTCTCAGGAAAGTGACAGCTTCATTATCTCCGGATGGAATCTTCGTCACCTATTGCGCAAAGGGCCAGGTGAAACGTGATCTGGCTTCCTTTGGTTTGGTTGTTGAAGCCCTGCCTGGCCCTCCCGGGAAAATGGAAATGACCCGTGCGACTTGCCCTTTGATGAGGGTGAAATAGTCCTTTTGGTTATTGTTCGGATTAATCGATGGAGGCCAGACGTGAAGAAATTACTACACACCCTGCGCCTTTGCGACGCTGCGGTGAAATACCGCATATCAATCAAAACAGAATTGTCTTGATTGGCGTGACACACTGATTCAATGCTACATCATGCTCATCAATATCTTCTATCCGATCTACGGCATCGAAGAAGGACAATCCCACTTTAATACAATCCGGCCTCAGGCGCTTCAGCAGCCGGTCATAAAACCCGCGCCCATATCCCACCCGATGGCCCAAACCATCTACTGCCAACAACGGGACTATGACAAGGTCAATCTTCTCATCAGGTGTTGGCACCCCCTGTTTTGGTTCCGGAATACCCCAGGCGCTGGTTTGGAGTTGATGCTGTCCTTCAAAATAGATATTCTCCAAGTTGTCGTTGGGCCCAACACGAGGAAGTGAAATGCGCACATGTGGAAATTCGCGCCTGACCCGATCTATGATCATCCAGGTATCCGGCTCGTGATTGTGTTCAATCGGCAGATAGATATGGAGTACTTGTATGAAGGAAAGATCGATGGAAGAAAAGAAAAGAGAGTAGAGCTTCAGGTTAAGTGATGCGCAATCACTTTCGCTCAGCTCCTTCCTTTTTTCAAGATACAGTTTTCGAAGTTCCTTCTTGGTCATGGTAACTCAATACATTGAATTGGAAGTCAAACGGATCAAGATGACTGATAAGTTTCTGAATGAATTGCGCATCATGCTGATAGAAATTCAGGAAATTGTCGGTACGCTCTTGCAGGCTTCCATTTGGGAACAGCGTGTCCTTGACGGCCTCAATTTGCCGCAGACTGTCCGACTGAAGCCGTTTTTCGGCACGAAGCATTTTCTGTTCAATGACCTGAACCATCTTCCTCATTTTTGCCGCCTGAGCCGCTGCCATCGGTGATAGGGAGGCATCAAGGCGGGCGCAACGGGCCTGAACCTCCGCGAGCAGGTCTTCAAGCGACTTCAGTGTTTCGTCCAGCGACAGGTTGTGTGATGAATGCTGTGTGATCCACCGCTTGTATAGATCATTTTTGGACTCGAAAAATGCATCGAGATGCAACTTGGTCTTCGCCAATTTACGTGCGGTCGGCGCATCTACCACCAGGGCAAAGTTCCTGGGAAGCAGAATAGGGAAGGGCACTTTGTTGTGTTCGAAAACCTTTTTCAGTTCAAGCCAATACACCAGCTCAGCCGGCCCGCCCACATAGGCGAGATTAGGAAGGATCATCTCCTGATAGAGGGGGCGTAGAATAACGTTCGGGCTGAAGACTTCAGGCGTATCGTTGATTTTCTTGATTAATTCCTCTTTAGAAAACTGCAGCTGTGTGTCGACTATCTTAAAAATTTCACCATGCTGCTCAATCCGACTTCTGAGATTCTTTTCCAGATAGAAGAAGTTGATTTCACGCGGGTTCACCTGAGGATGCAGACCCAGCGCTTCAAGCTGTTGATTTGTTTCCGAAACAAGCCTGAATGGTGTGTGCTGAAACACATCGTCACGGATGACTGGCTGAAGAAGGGTTTTTAATTCCCTGTCATCCGCATCAAGAACCACGAGGCCCTCTGATCCAAACAGTGCATTGACATATATCCGGACGGCTTCGCTCAAGGTGCTGCCTTTTGTGTAAGCCTCTCGGAAAATTCCAATCTCGCCTGGGAGTTGATCCAGAACTTGTTTAACGTCTTTGGTATGAAACCGTCCTACAGCACCTTGCTGGATTGTTTCCCAGGTATATTTCTTTCCATAGAGACGGAAGGATTTGATTTCCTCATAGTCATGGTCTTCGGAGGCCATCCAATAAACTGGAACGAAGTTCGACTTGGGATATTTTTGTTTCAACCTCCTGCATGCCGTGATCACGGTCACAATCTTGTAAATGAAATAGAGAGGGCCTGTAAAGACAGAAAGCTGGTGGCCAGTGGTTACCGTGAATGTGCCCTCGCTTCCGAGTGACTTGATATTGTTTTCGACAGCCGGAGAGACCGTGATGGATTCATACTGACGCTGCAACGTCTTGACGAGTACCTTGCGATGGTCAGCAGTAAACGTTTTTGATTTTTCCTTGATCTGTTTTTCGAAGAACTCTACCGCAGGGAAGTTTCCTGAAAAGGGCTGAAGGGAGGAGTGTTGTTCAATATATTTTTGAAAGAACTCAGAAAATGCGTGTGTACTTCGGAATGGAATCTTCTGAAGGAGCATGGTCAACAACACGTTTGGATGAAAAACATAGATCGAATAACGGTAATTTTCCGATAAGGTTGACGAAAATTATTTGGGTTGTGCGACAACGCTACCGGTCAGATCAAATTCGCTGGCAGCGGTTATTTTGACATGGGAGAAGTCTCCCTGGCGGACATAATTATCGGCAGGAATCATCACTTCGTTGTCAACTTCAGGTGAGTCAAACTCCGTCCGTCCGATAAATTGACCGCCTTCTTTGCGGTCGACCAGGACTTTGAAAATCTTGCCTACTTTTTGCTGATTCAATTCAAGGCTGATGCCTTGTTGCAGATCCATGATGGCCTCCAGTCGATTGGCCTTCACGTCAGCCGGGACATCGTCTTTCATTGTGTAGGCATGCGTATTTTCTTCATGTGAGTATGTGAAGACACCCAATCGGTCAAACCGCGACCGTTCGACAAAGCCCATCATTTCAGCGAAGTCGTCATCCGTTTCGCCGGGGTGTCCGGCAATAAGCGTAGTGCGCAGGGCGATGCCTGGAACCTTCTCGCGAATGGTCTGTATAAGTTCTTCGGTTTTTTCACGCGTAGTTCCTCTGCGCATGAGTTTGAGCATGCGACTTGAGCCATGCTGCAAGGGGATGTCAAGGTATTTGCAAATGGTAGGTTCTTCCGCCATCACCTCGAGCGCATCGAGTGGGAACCCCGTTGGAAACGCGTAGTGCAAACGGATCCAGCCGATGCTCTCCACCCGCGCAAGTTGCCGCAACAGCTCGGCGAGGCTTCTCTTCTTATAGAGATCAAGACCGTAATAGGTAGAGTCTTGTGCAATCAAGAGTAATTCTTTTGTTCCCTTACGGGCGAGGTTCTTCGCTTCCAAAACCAACTCTTCGATAGGCCGCGACACGTGATTGCCACGCATAAGGGGAATGGCGCAAAATGAACAGGGCCGATCACACCCTTCAGATATTTTCAAGTACGCGTAGTGTCCCGGATTAGTAAGTATTCGTTCGCCCACAAGCTCCTGCTTGTAGTTCGCGTTGAATTGCTTGAGCAACCGGGAAAGATCGCGGGTGCCAAACCAGGCATCCACCTGCGGAATCTCTTTCTGCAGATCATCCTTGTACCGTTCAGACAGGCAGCCGGTGACGTATACTTTTTCGACCAACCCTTCGTCCTTGGCGTCGACGTAGCGTAGAATGGTATCAATTGATTCCTGCTTGGCGTTGTCAATGAACCCACACGTGTTGATTACGACCACGCGGTTATCATCAGATGAAGATTCGTGCACGGCGTCAATGCCGTTCCCCCTGAGTTGGGTAAGCAACACCTCGGAGTCCACCTGGTTCTTGGAGCACCCCAGTGTGACGATGTTTACTTTCGTTTTCTTGTTACCTCGTGCCCGCACTGTTTTTGGATTAGGGATGCAAAAATAAGCAGTTTGGGTTGCGAACGTTTATATTTGAAAATAAATTCAATTTGTGCGCTTTCTCCCGTTGGGCTTCCTGCTGATTCTCTTTGCTTCCTGCCTGGATGAGCCTGATTGCGTCACCACAGCGTCCAACCAGGTGTTTATCGCACTCTGGCGATTGGACGTTGACAGCGCGCGCAAAGTGATAATTGACAGCATTCTGGTGTCCGACACGGATTCCGTTTTCAATGAAAAAGACACCACTTCTACCTTGAACCTCCCGGTAAACCCAGGTGTTAATGTAACGACGTTCCGATTCTATTACGAATCAAGAATGGATTCGCTGATTCTTTCCTACACCCGCGACACCAGGGTGGTCAGTCCGCAATGCGGAGCGTTTAATTACTTTCAGGAACTTGGTGTTGTGTCAACCTCTTTTATAGACGTCAGTGTAGTCAATCCCCAACTCTCAAACAGTGGCTTCACAAACCTTAAGATTAGGCTTTAGCCTCCTTCTCTGCCTCGGCCTATCCTTCGCGATGGCACAGGATCCGGAGTTGGAAGAGGAGGATACTATCGTAGTCAGTGTTAAAAAGCCGGACAGCCTGCGGGAGAAAATTTACTTTCGCAGTATTCGGGTTGGAACAGATGTGCTTGCCCTCGCGCTGAGTGGCTCTGACCGCTTTGACGGATGGGAAGTAAATGGCGACGCGGATTTTGGCCGGTTCTACGTGGCGGCCGACTACGGCTCCTGGAGTAAAGACGAGGTGCTCGTTACAGGCGGAGATTATCACAATAAGGGAACATACTGGCGCATGGGGCTTGACGTCAACTTGCTTAAGAAAGATCCTGACCGCAATATGTTTTTCTTCGGCTTTCGGTATGCGCAATCTTCTTTTACGGAAACCCTCAACTTCAATTCCACAGATCCTTATTTTGGCACACTTCAATACCAACTCAACAATCCGACTGCGAGTGCCGCCTGGGGTGAGTTGGTAACAGGACTCCGCGTCAAAGTATGGAAGGAATTCTGGATGGGATTCACATCACGCCTGAAGTTTGGACTAGCAGTAGATGGAGATGACGCTTTCAGCGCATACGATGTTCCCGGATACGGAGTCATCACCAAGGGAAGTACGTGGGGATTTAACTACCAGATATTTTGGCGTATTCCTTTCGCGAAAAAGAATAAGCCAGCTGTCTTGCCGGTGCCCTAAGTTGCGTTTAGTTCTTCTTGAAGAGGGAATCAACAAACTCCGTCTTGCTAAAAACCTGAAGGTCTTCTACCTGTTCTCCTACACCGATGTATTTCACGGGGATTTTAAATTCGTCAGAGATGCCGATGACAACGCCGCCTTTGGCGGTGCCATCAAGTTTAGTGATGGCAAGGGCTGTGACCTCCGTGGCCTTTGTGAACTCACGGGCCTGGATCAAGGCATTTTGCCCTGTGCTACCATCCAATACCAGCAATACCTCGTGCGGTGCATCCGGAAGCACCTTCTGCATGACGCGCCGGATCTTTGACAGCTCAGCCATCAAATTCACTTTCGTGTGCAGACGCCCAGCGGTATCTACAATGACAATGTCTGCGCCCGAACTTACCCCCGCTTCGACGGCCTCAAAGGCAACGGCAGAGGGGTCCGTGTTCATCCCTTTGGCGATGACAGGAACACCAACCCGCTGTCCCCAAAGCTTGAGTTGATCCACGGCGGCTGCCCGGAATGTGTCGGCGGCTCCGAGCACAACGTTTTTTCCTTTTTTCTTGTACTGGGCAGCGAGCTTTCCAATAGTTGTTGTTTTTCCAACACCGTTGACGCCCACCACAAGAATGACATAGGGCTTGATTCCGGGCGGAGTTTCAAAATCGGCGAGATCCTCGGTTCGGTTTTCCGTCAGCAACCGTGCGACTTCTTCTTTTAGCAGAACATCCAGTTCGCTGGCCCCGACATATTTCTCCTGGGCCGCACGCGCCTCGATGCGCTTAATGATCTTAACAGTCGTCTCAATGCCCACGTCCGAACCGATCAATGCTTCCTCAAGGCTGTCCAGCACATCGGCGTCAACCGTAGATTTCCCAACCAGCGCCTTTGTAATTTTTTCCAGGAAGCTGGCGTTGGACTTTGCCAGGCCTTTGTCAAGCGAAACTTTCTTTTCTTTTGAAAACAGTCCACCAAATAGCGACATAGATTTTTCCGCTCAGCGGTTGAAAGGGAATGTAACAAAAAAGTCCCTCCCGATTTGTATCGGGACCGGGACCTTTATCAGTTCTTTGATAAGCGATTAGCCCTTCTTGGCCAACGTATCTTTTACAAGTTCCATAGGAACGATTTCCTCGCGGAATGAATAGGCGCCGGTTTTTTCAGACTTCACCGAACGGATCACCTTTGCAAAGTTCTTTCCGTCAGCCTTCTTGAGTGATGCAACAACTTTCTTTGCCATGATTACTTAATTTCTTTGTGAAGGGTGTATTTCTTCAACACCGAGTTGTATTTCTTCAACTCGATGCGCTCCGTCGTGTTCTTACGGTTCTTTGTGGTGATGTGACGGCTGGTGCCGGGCATACCGGTTGCCTTGTGCTCCGTGCATTCTAAAATCACCTGGATACGATTGCCTTTCTTTGCCATGTCTTCGTCTGTTTATGCAAGGATTCCCTTCGCGCGCGCCTCTTTCAGCACGGCAGTGATGCCCTTGGAATTAATCGTCTTGATTGCGGTCGTAGATACTTTCAGCGTAATCCACTTTCCCTCCTCAGGAATGTAAAAGCGCTTGGTTTGCAGGTTCGGATAGAACCGGCGCTTGGTCTTATTATTAGCGTGGGAAACCTTATTCCCTGAATGCGGACGCTTTCCTGTTATTTCACAAACCCTTGCCATAACTCGTTGGTTTTTAAGCTTTTCCTGAAAAGGACTGCAAATATCGGGAAAAGACCCCTAATTATCCAAGACGGATCCGAAATATCCAAGAGACCCATGTTCAACGTATCACAAACCGCATACCTACCGATTTGGATCCAGCCGTAAAACGGGCTACGTAAAGTCCAGAAGCCAATCCCTGAATGGGGAAATTGGTAAGCTGGTTGCCGGGAATGGTCTGCGATTGCCCAACCCTGGAGCCCTGGGCTGTGTAAATCTCCAAAACCACACTCCTGTCAGCCAAAATCGTCAACGCCCCGCCGGATGCTACTGGATTGGGTGAAATGGAGATTTCCGGTACATCCGACAAGGGCTGGCTGTTATCATGCTTAAGTAAGTGCAACCCCCCCTGACGGTTTCCCAGCACAAGTGAAGGCCGGTTTACACCCAAGACATTGGCAATAGCTGGCCTGATGCTTCCACCAAAATCTCTGGCTATATATTGTTTCGAATAGCCGTCGTAGATGAGTTGATCCTCCGCGACTGGGCTTGTTGCCGAGCGAAAGTCGTTGAAGATGGAAAGGCTGCCTTCGTAGTCTCCGGCCACAAGGTCTTCACGGCCATCCCCGTCAAGATCACCCACTGCCACGGAAATGTCCTGCCGGGAAGGACTTGCGCCGAGTCCCAGGTAGGCGTCATTGGCAAGTGAAAAAGTATACCCGACGCCAGAATTGCGGTAATAGTTCAGTGCCCCTGCAGATGTGCCAACCAATACATCCAAATGCCCATCGCGATCAACATCCACCAATGTCGCATTCGCGTCGAGCCCGAGAGACAGGTTTATGCGCTCAAGGGGCTGGCCCGTAAAAGATGGGGCAGAGGCGCTTTTGGAAAGCATATAATAAAGACTCGTCAAGCCCCCGCCGGTCGCAGTGAAGGCCAAATCAACTCCACCATTCATATCAATATCGATGAGTTGAGGCCGTATATTATAGAGTGATGTGAATGAGAGGTTTGCAAAGTCATCGGTGACCCACTTGAAATGCGGCGCGGTGGGCGTTCCGATATTCTGATAATAGGTGAGCGACCCCCGTATACTTTGTGCATCAATATAGGTCCCAACCAAAAGATCCAGATCTCCATCCAGATCAAGATCTGCGAATGCGGGTGCAGAAAAGTCCCCAACCTCAATCATTTCATCTTGAAGAAAGTTACCCTTCAGCAGCGTGAACACGGGCGCCAGATTGGTGCCCGTATTTTTGTAAAGCCAAAGTGAGGATTCGAAATCATTGAGGATATCTTCCCGGGTGTTGAGATTTGGCGATAAGATCAGGTCAGATACCCCGTCCTGATCCACATCTTCCAGGTAGGGAGCTGGGAAGCTCAAAATTGAAATCGGATCGTCTATTGGGAAGAGTGACAAGTTCGCCATGACAGGCACGTCGGTCGTGCCCTGATTCTCCATCCGGTAAAGAGACGAACAAGACTCTTCGGTAAACAAAAGGTCTTTATCGCCGTCACCGTCTGTGTCCATACTGAGCATCGCCTTGCCACCGGTATGCGTGGTGCGACCGCCAATATCCGCGCAGGTCTGAGTTCCGAAAGCGATCTTACCACAACTGCATTCCAGGAAGCCACCCCATTTAGATGTTTGGCGCTCCAGGTCAAGTGAGTCGCATGTGCCATAGCGCTCCATGCTGAAATTCTTGTGATACTCGGCCGTGCTCGGACTGACGAACCGCATGTTGAGCACATCAAGATCCCCGTCACCATCCATGTCAGTAAAATCCGGGAGATCGTTTGAGCCGGGAAGGAGATTGATTTTGGAAGTAAAGCCCTTCGTCAAAAGTACCTCGCTTTGAAGTCCGGTACCGGAATTGAAGAAAGAGAGCTTCTTCCATCCGAACGGTTTCCCCGCCTCCGGGATCTGCTGAAAAACAAGAATGCCGATCTGGCCAAATGTGAAGAGGTCCTTCTTCCCGTCACAGTTGTAGTCGCGCAACGATACGAAGGTGCTGAGTTCTGTAGGAAACAATACCTCGTATTCAGGGGCATACCGGTAGGAGGTGTTGGTCCAGACAAAAGTGCTGATTCGTGAAGTGGTTTTGTCGAAGGTGACCAGGTCGGCAATCCCGTCTGCATTCAGGTCCATGCTGTTGACCTGCGCGCTATTCAGACCCCCCGCCCAGGCATTTTTAAGTTCGACGCCATTGACCTCGACGGGGACGGACTGGTCCACGATGTAGGTGAACTGGGCCAGGAGGCGCATGGGAAGGAATAGCATGAGGAACAGCAGGCGCACGCCAAATAATTTATACCCCATTAACGCTGGAAAATTTCTGACTGCTATCTTTCCTGACTGATTGTTTCATGGAAATCGAAAAACTGTATCAAAAGTATTTAGAAACGGGTAAAGTTTCTACCGATACCCGCCAGATCACGTCGGGTTCGGTATTCTTCGCGCTGAAAGGCCCTTCATTCAACGCCAACGAGTTTGCGGAGGAGGCCCTTTCCAAGGGAGCTAGTTATGCCGTTGTCGACGATGCCCGTTTTGCGGGAAACCCGCGTTGCCTGCTGGTGGAGGATTGCCTCACTACGCTGCAAGCCCTCGCGCGACATCACCGGAGCCAACTGCAGATTCCGGTTATCGGGTTAACCGGATCAAATGGCAAGACCACAAGCAAGGAATTGGTGAATGCTGTGCTCTCCAAAAAACTCAAAACTATTGCCACAAAAGGTAATCTGAACAACCACATCGGTGTCCCGCTCACGGTATTGTCGATAGACCAGACGCATGAAATAGCGATCGTGGAAATGGGTGCCAATCACGTGGGAGAGATTGCTGCCCTGAGTGCAATCTGTAACCCGACTCATGGATTTATCACCAATATTGGCAAAGCCCACATCGGCACATTCGGTGGGTTCGAAAACATTATTCGCGGCAAGTCAGAATTGTACCATCACTTGATTCAACATGATGGGACGGTATTTATCAATTCCCAAAACCCGATTCTGTTCAACATGGCCAAGCGGTTCAAGCGGCCCTTGTTCTATCCTGCGATGGGCGACGACTATCATTGTGCGCGCGTCGATGACGGATATTTTTTAACGGTTGTGGCGGAGAACGGTGATCGGATCAAAACACAAATTACGGGAGCCTATAACTTTGAGAATGTTGCAGTCGCCCTTGCGATTGGAAAATATTTTGAGGTGGAGCCTCATCTGGCCAATGCCGCTGTTGCGGAATATGTGCCAGGCAACATGCGTTCGCAAATAATCAAGAAGGGCAGCAACACGATAATCCTCGATGCGTACAACGCCAACCCCACATCGATGGAGGCGGCGATAGACAACCTGTCCCTGATGCCCGAAGCCCGGAAGGTGGCCATCCTCGGCGATATGTATGAACTGGAGGACGAGGCCGAAAAAGAACACGTGCGTATGGGCACCGTGCTCGCTGATAAAGGGATCCACGAAGCCTGGCTTTGCGGTCCCCTGATGTCGGCGGCGAAGCGGTCTTACCCGAATGGAAAATTCTTTGATACGAAGGAAGCGCTGATGGCAGCGTTGAAGGCGCATCCGATTTCCAACGCTGTTATTCTAGTCAAAGCCTCACGCGGCATGGCGATGGAGAAGGTGGTAGAATTTCTTTAAACCTGTCATCGCGCTCACGCCTACCGCGATGTCTTCGCGGCCACGCCTCACCCCCGGCCCCTCTCGGGTGCGGAGAGGGGAGGTGTAAACGCTACGAGCGCACACGGTATGTTTATTTTCCCAAATTGTTTGATTCCCTTATCGAGAGGTCTTCGCGGCACCGTATCTATACCCTCGAATCGAAGCTCGGTATGGCGCGACGTCTTCGAGGCACAGTATCCACACGTTCGGATCGAAGCGGGGAGACTGCGGCTCCGTGGTGTAGTGGGTTGTGGGCTGAAGGCGCTCGGCCTCACCCCCGGCCCCTCTCCGGGACGGAGAGGGGAGGTGTAAACGCTACGAGCGCACACGGTATGTTTATTTTCCCAAATTGTTTGATTCCCATATTGAACTGCGAAGACATTGGATAGTTGCTCTGGGGACGATCACGCAATTTCAATTTTCAGTATCTTCCATCCTTGAAATTACACCATGGACTTCCTTCAAATCCTCAAATTCCTCTCCGCCCTATCTAAGCACAACGACCGCGTGTGGTTTGAAAAGCACAAAGACCAATATTTGCAAGCCAAGGAAAATTTTGAAACGTTTGTTGCTGCCTATCTGGGTGAGCTGACCAACTTCAATCCGGACCTGGCCGGGTTGAATCCGAAGAAGCTGCCCTTCCGGATCTATCGGGATGTGCGGTTCAGCAAGGATAAGAGTCCGTACAAGATAAATATGGGTGCGGGCTTTTCCCCCAACGGCAAGATGATGCAGGAGCCAGGCTACTATTTGCACATTGAGCCAGGGAAGAGCTTTGTGGCTGGCGGCATGTACATGCCCGATCCATCCAATCTTTCCAAAATCCGCCAGGAGATTGACTATAATGGAGATGCCGTGCAAAGCATTTTCAGCAGCAAGACCTTTAAGAAATGGTTTACCGGCTTTGATAATTTTGACAAACTAAAGACCGTGCCCAAAGGCTACGCCAAGGATCATCCTCGGCTCGACTGGCTCCAGCACAAGACGTTTATCGTTTCTCACCGGTTTACCGACGCGGAGGTGAAGGACAAGAAGTTCATTAAAAAACTGGTGGAGGCGAGTAGGGCGATGAAGCCGTTGAATGAGTTTTTGAGGGAGGCGATGGAATAACGCAGTTGGCTCTTGGCGGAGTCTGCTGCCAACCCGCCCCAACAGTAATGAAAGTGGGAACATCGTCATCCGGAAAATGTGATTTACTACGATAGACAATCCGGATATATTGCCTGGCAAAGAACGAAGGTGTCGAGGACATGAAAAATGCAGGTACTAAGATTTCCAGTGAGCAGGTTGCTACGAGAATTCTGTTTATAAGGGGTGAAAAGGTTATGTTGGATGTTGATTTGGCATTTCTCTATCAGGTAGAAACGAAGGTGCTGAAGCAGGCTGTCCGCCGAAACATAAACCGGTTTCCTGCAGATTTTATGTTTGCGTTGTCGGAGGCTGAGTTCTCAAACTTGAGGTCACAATTTGTGACCTCAAGTTGGGGAGGGCTTCGTTATGCTCCATTTGCATTTACAGAACAAGGAGTTGCTATGCTATCCAGCATTTTAAGGAGTGCCCGGGCCATTGAAGTGAACATTGCCATCATGCGAACATTTGTGGCTTTGAGAAAATGGATGCAGACCAATAAGGACCTTGAAAACAAGATTCGTCAATTGGAAGGCAAGTATGACCAGCAGTTCAAAATAGTCTTTGATGCCATCCGCCAACTACTCCGCGAGGATAGAAAGGAGACAAGGCCGATAGGGTTTAAGATTGCGGGTGATCGGAAGTAGTGAGGCCCGTATGGCGCGACGTCTTCGACGCGTGCCCTCTCGAGAGTTTTTCGGAGCCGATTAGCCATGCTCTTGGATCGAAGCGCGAATGCTTTCAGGCAAGCGTGCCATTGGATGGAGAGGGGAGGGGGACGATGAGCGCCTCCATCCTTCCATCTTACCCTCCGCCATCCCAGCGCTTCATGTCTTTTACCCGCGACCCGGCTGAACTGCCCCAGTAGTATGCGGCGATGGCGAGGACGATGTCGCGCACGGCGGCACGGCTCTCAATAAATATCTCGCGCATGTCGGCGGGGATGACACCCCAGGCGGAGACGACAACAGTGTAGACGAAGCACAACAGGATCACGATGCCGAAGACCGTCATGAACCAATCGATGTGGCCGGTGGCTTTGACGAAGTCCTGTTCGCGGGAACGCGCGCTGGCGATGTCAGTCAGTCGTCGGTCGAGCTCTTCGAGGTTGAGACGGTAGAGGTCGAGGAAGGCTTTGCGGTCTTCTTCGCTCAGGCTCTTGTCGCCGAGCACGAGGTCTTTCACGCGTTCGAGTATGCGAATGCCGGGGACAACGTCGCCGAGACCTTCGAGAATGTGGGTGAGGCCTTTGCCGAGCAAAAACTTTCCGATGGTGGTTTCTTTTAGAGGTTTCATTTGGTTGAGTTTTGTTGTGTTGATGTGTTTAGGTGCCTGAGTGTATGGGTGCCTGAGTCTCTGCGTTTTTGGTGTAAGTGGAAGCGAAGCATCTCTTGATCCCCCCACTACTGTCATTCCGAGCGTAGCGAGGAATCCAGTAGTCGGGGTACTGACCCCTCGCCACTGACCACTGACCCCTGTATCTCAACAATCGCCTCAAAAAGCGTCATCGCTATCTGCGTCTGTCCCGACTCACTGAGGAGAAACTCTGCTTCTCTCCGATTATCGAAGAACAGATTCTCTACCAGGATCGCCGGGCAGGTGGTGTTCTTCAGGACGTAGAAGTTTTCTTCGTGGTCCAGATCACCATCCGTGAGATTGCGACGGAACCTAAACTGGGGAAGTCTGCGTAGGTACGTAGCGCAGAAGATCTCGGCTACGGCGTCGCTGGGGGTGTGGCCGATCGACGTGTAGACCGAGAACCCGGATCCTTTTCCGTGCGCCCCGTTGGGCATGGCGTCGCTGTGGATGGAGAGGTAGATACAGTTTCTCTTCTCCGCAAGCAGGCGATTGGCCAGGGCGACGCGTTCTTTTAAGGGCGTGTCACGCCAGGGGTCGTGAATTAAATAGTGATCGATGTTGCTTAGGAACAGCAGCCGCTTGAGTTTGTCGACAATCTTGCGGTTGTTGACGCCTTCGTAGATGGTGAGGCCGTCGGGGAAGACGTGCATTTTTGCGGGGGCGGTGGTGTAAACGCCTTCGGGCATGCCCGCCGTAGCTTCAGCGAAGGAGGGCGACATACCTCCGTGTCCCGCGTCTAGTAGCCATGTGTGTTTCATAGTAATGGTAGTTTGTTTTGAGTTTCGGGTTCTGGGTTCTGGGATTCGGACTTCGGTCTGCTATTGTTTACTGTTCACCGTGCGCCGCCTCACCCCCGGCCCCTCTCCCCCGGTACAAGACCGGGGCAGGCGGAGAGGGGAGGAGTTGAATCGACTTTCGCGGCACCTGTTTAATGTTCACTGTTTACTCTTCGTCTTCCCCCGCCCCTTGCCCCCCGCTTGCCTTTTGGAATTGAATTTTGACTCTTTGCCATTGGCGGGCAGGCCCGCCTGCTTAGTTGGAGTTGAGATTAGCTCTTCACCATTGGCGGGCAGGCTAAAGGGGGCGGACTGGGACGGTTTACTGTTCACAGTTAACCGTTTACCCCGACACGGCGAGGCGCTTGTCCGGGCCAAGCCGTCGGCACTGTCATCCTGGACTGCTGCCCCGGACTTGTTCCGGGGTTCCGGGACAATTAAC
>JAYVBH010000016.1:0-121062 GCA_043750575.1 Cyclobacteriaceae bacterium | reverse complement strand
TTCTGAATCTGAATCTCGAAATAGCTCTGGGAGCGAAAAGAAACCGCAAAATGTAAAATACTAAATGCAAAATGTAAAAGTGGAAGCAGCTCGGGAACACTTTTACATTCTTCATTGGCTATTCTGCATTTTACATTTTCTTTATTTTACTCTCACTGGAAAGACTCAACAGGAAGAGCGCAGATCCTTACCGGCTTTCTTCCTTCCCATCCGGATACCTCGCAAACCTCCCTCGCTCTCTTGCATGTACATGCTCGTGCGAAGGCCACGGCCAACCACCAAATTGTGTATTCTGGTAGTCGGAATAGGCCTGTTGGATATCGGCCTGGCTGTTGCCAACAAAAGGACCGTATTGAACTACAGGCTCACCAATAGGAATTCCTTGCAGCAGGAGGAAGCGCGCCTCATTCTTTCCATTGGCCAGCGGCACATCAGCATCTGCTCGCAATTCAATTGCCTGGTGAGAAGAAAATTCACGACCGTCAACCGAGACCGACGTCCCTTCATAAAAATAGAGTGACCGGTTAGCTTTCGCTGATGCGGCTGGAAGCGTCCAGGTTGCTTCGGGCTCGAGGGCAATTAACCAAATCGCTACATCATTTGAAGAATCTGCCGCCCACGACTCGGGAGCAGGCTCTGGCGCTTTCTTCTCGCCCACAGCTCCGGCGATTACTTTTATGCGTGTCATCTTTCCTGCCGCATCTTTATGTTCATAAACTGGAATCGTATCACCCCACAACATCGCGAAGTGCGGGGTGGCCATTTTCTTTGCCTTTGGCAGGTTCAGCCATATCTGGAATAGTTCCAGCGGGTTCTCTTTGTCTTTGTTGACCAACGGAAACATCTCGCAATGCTGAACACCCTTTCCCGCCGTCATCCATTGCACGTCGCCAAATCCAAATCTTCCGGCGGCGCCCAGCGAGTCAGAATGATCGACAAGGCCTTTTGTTACCACGGTAACAGTCTCGAATCCCCGATGCGGATGCGCGGGGAAGCCAGGCACTTCTTCTCCGTGATACATTCGCCACCCCTCCTTATTAATGGCAAAGTCCTGCCCAAGCTGCCTTCCAGCTAGCGAGGCCTTGGGGCCCATAACGTCATTCCCTTCCGGATAAAAATCCTGGTGATGGACACAGAAGAGGAAAGGGTCTTGGGTCTCCCAGGGGAAACCAAGGGGTTTAATGGCTTTGATAGCGGTCATAAAAAAGTGGATAGTTGATAGTTATCAGTTGGCTCAAATAACCGAAATATCGCTGGAAAAGTTTAGCCTTGATTCGCATGATCAAAGGATTACTTGATTTACATTAGGATTGCCCCGGGCTTTAGCCCGGGGATCAAGAACAGACATAGGAAGGCGCCGCCAGCATAGTCTTTACGATAGTTCTTTCGTGCGGTATTGTCACCAGTGAATTTCGCCTGAGTGAGTTCGGGATGCATCACGGATCCACTGGTTGCCATAGCGGCTATACGCGAAGTCTTTCCTGTCTAAGGACCGATTTGCACTTTGTGGCCAAGTGCAAAAAGAAGAGTCGTCCCGAAACGTGTGCAATCGGCCAAAGTTTTTAAGTAGGTGGTTTGACCAATACCTTGTGTCTGAAAGGCTGCCTCAGAATAGAAGATATTAAATGTCCCGCGATGCCTTCAAATTCTTGATTGAAAGCCCTACTGCCGTTTCAGACTATTGCGACAACCACAAACCCATTAACAAACGACAACTTCCGTAGAATTAATTCCACATTATTATCGCCCGTTCCAACTCCCATTGAGGACTTAACGCCTGGTACATATCTGTTTATGAATGATTATCAAATAGTTACGTATTAATTGTGTATCTTCATACACAATCAATGGTTCTGGCTCTTCCATTGCCACAGTGGGTTGTAACCAACCCAAAAAATTATGCTCAAGCAAGTCGGACGACAGATTCAGCACTTCAACGTGCTTCCACAGCAAATTCAACTACTGAAACTGTTTCACCTCACCGAACTCGATCTGCAGCACCGTATCCAGGTTGAGTTGAATGACAATCCCCTGCTCGAAGCAGAGATCCAGGATGATGCCCCGACTGAGGATTCGACCGAAGAACGCTCGGATGCAGACGACTACTCCGAGGATGATGTGCCAGACTATAATCTTGAACACAACAATTACCTGCCTCCCGATCACACGCAGCGTCCCTTTGCCGAAGCCTACGACTTCCGCAGAGCGCTGAAGCCACAACTCAATATTCAGCTCACCACCGATCAAGACATCGCTATTGCCGAATTTCTCATCGATTCACTCGACGAGGATGGGTTACTGGACCGCGACATATCTGCGCTGGCTGACGATCTCTCGTTTCAGCATCAGTGTGTTGTGGAGCCTATGCACATCGCTAATGTTCTTGCTGCCCTGCAGCACATCGAACCATGCGGTATGGGATGTAGAACCATGAAGGACTTCCTGCTCTTCCAACTCCAAAGAATGCCGAAAACGACGGTAACCGAAAACAGTATTCGGCTTCTGACCGAACACTATCATGACCTATCGCACCGGCAGATGGAGAAGATCGCTGTCCTTATGCAAATCCCGGAATCCGAATTGCGCGAAGTCATCCAGTTTATCGGTACGCTTCCCAAGAAACCGTTTTCTGAATCACAGTCTTCTGCTCCTGCCGCACAGGTGATCCCCGACTTTATGATCACTGAAGTTGATGACAGGCTCGAGGTTTCCCTATTCCGCCAACGGTCGAGCGTTGTTTTTGTCAACCAATCACTCGGCGCTATGCTCGCCAAGCAAAACAAAGCGGATAAAGCCACCGTAACGTATCTAAAAAGCAAGCTAAACTCCGCGCAGTGGTTTGTAGATGCCATCAAGCAGCGCGAAACTACGATGATGAGCATCATGACTGCCCTTGTGAGGTACCAATCGGCCTACTTTAAAGAAGGGGATGTTCGTTTCCTGGTTCCCATGATCCTGAAGAACATTGCCGATATCGTCCATATGGACATCTCCACAATCTCCAGAATCACATGTAACAAGTACGTCGATACGCCGTTTGGTATCATCTCGCTGAAGAGCTTGTTCTCGGAAGGCGTGGAGAATGCGGAGGGTGAGAACATCAGCAACCGGGTTATCCAGCAAGCCATCCAGGAGGCTGTAAATGTGGAAGACAGTGCCTCACCTTATACTGACCGGGAGCTCGTCTCGCTATTGTCATCGAAAGGTTTAAGCATTGCCCGTAGAACGGTATCCAAGTATCGAGAACAGTTGAACATCCCAACTGCTCACCTTCGAATGGCGTGGTAAGCAAGCGGTATGACAGGAATAAAAAAGAAACAGGAATTACACCCATGAAATATGCAACGGATATTAGTAATTGACGATGACCGAGACATGCGCTATTTGCTTATGCGCTACCTCACGAAGAACGACTTTGAGGTTTGGGAAGCCGACAGTGGGAAAGCAGCGCTGGACTTGCTTGAAGCCAAGCAACCCAACCTTATCCTCTGCGATTTCAAGCTTGGTGACATGAATGGCAATGCGCTCCTGAAAGAGACAAAAGCCCGATTTCCGGGCATTCCAGTGATCATCATTACCGGGTACGCCGATATTCGAATTGCCGTGGAGGCCATGAAGCTGGGAGCTTACGATTACGTGATCAAACCGCTGATACCTGACGAAATCCTGTTGACCATCAACAAGGCGTTGGCCGGTGGAAGGTCAGCCATCGAGGTCATAAAGCCAGAAAAAGTAAAAAAGGGATCCGCACAAGTCAGTCAGTATATTTTCGGCGACGGTCTCGTATTCCAAAACTTGTTGAAGCAGATCATCCGCGTAGCACCTACCAACTACAGCGTTATCATTTACGGGGAGACAGGAAGCGGTAAGGAAGCCATCGCCCAGGAAATACACAAGCGCAGCCAACGGAGCCAAAAGCCATTTGTCGCCATTGACTGCGGAGCCTTGTCAAAAGAGCTGGCAGGCAGTGAACTATTTGGTCACGAGAAAGGCGCCTTCACCGGTGCCCAGTTCCAGAAAGTCGGCAGCTTCGAGGTCGCTGACGGCGGAACGATTTTCCTTGACGAGATCGCCAACCTCCCCTACGACGTCCAGGTATCATTGCTGCGCGTCATCTCCGAACGCAGAATTCGCCGTGTTGGCGGAACGAAAGATATCCCACTGGACGTTCGGATTGTTGTCGCCAGCAATGAACTCCTTTGGGATCATACACGCCAAAACAAAATGCGGTTCCGTGAGGACCTGTTTCACCGGTTCAATGAATTCGCCATCACCGTACCACCGCTGCGGGAGCGTAAGGAAGACATCAAGGTCTTTGCCGATCATTTTCTGGCCCAGGCGAATGCAGAATTGGATAAGGCCATACTGGGCTTTTCGGAGGAAGTTGAAAATATCTTTAGGAACTACATATGGTATGGCAATCTTCGCGAATTACGAAACGTGATCAAGCGCGCTGCATTGCTGACTGATACGGATCGGATTGAGTCAAGAATGCTGCCCTTCGAGATTTCCAATTTTTCAAAGCTGCTCAGTCACAGTGAACCGCATGGCCCTGTAATCCACACTGAAGCGCTAGTTGAACATGAACCAATTGCAATTCCGGTCGAAAGAAGCTTGACCAGTTTCACCGAGACCATCAAGGGAGCCAGTCTCGACGCGGAATATGGCCTGATACTGAAAGTACTGAAGGAGGTTAATTTCAACAAAACCAAGGCGGCCAAAGTGCTTAAGATTGACCGAAAGACCTTGTACAACAAGCTCGACGAGTATCGGCTGCTGGTCGGAGAAATCGTCCCGAAGCAAATGCCTCTTGTCGAAATACCTGTATCTCCTTCAAGCGCCGCCGTCAACCAAGACATCCTCGAATGATATGCCAAGAAACATCGGCAACTCTTTTCCGGGATTCGCATTTGGAGGTAAAGGTGCCGTGATCACGGTTATTCTACCAGTGCATAATAAGCTATGATTGGCGATACATTACAATATCCGGTGCGCGTGCTGATTGTCGACGATGAAGAAGATGACTTCATCCTGACCAGCGTGCACATCAATGACATCCAGTCCCGTAAGTTTATCATCGAGTGGTGCCCCAACTACAAAATGGCGCTAGAACAGTTCAGTGAAAAAAAACACGACATCTATTTTGTTGACTATCGCCTGGGTGTAAAAACAGGACTGGACTTGCTGCGAGAACCCTCCGTTCGTGAGAGCGAAGAACCCATCATTCTGCTAACAGGACTCGGCAACGAGTTTATCGATCTGGAAGCCATGCGCCTGGGCGCAGCAGATTATCTCATCAAATCGGAACTCAACCCCGAAAAGCTCGACCGTTGTATTCGTTATTGCCTCGAGCGATCCGCTACCCTGAAAGCTTCGCGGGCAAGTGAACGCAAATACCGCAGTATTTTTGAGCGAACAAAAGATACCATCTTTCTTGCAGACGATCATCTGTCCCTCCTCAACATCAACGAAGCATGCGCTGAACTCTTTGGCGTTGATTCTGCCTCCCTTCTGGGGACTAGTCTTTACGATACCATGACGGATGAAAGCCAAAAACGAGAGCTGGCCGCTGCCCTCAAGGAGCATGGCGAGGTTGAAGACTTCCAAATCAGCATAACTTCAAACAACCAGTTGCCAAAGATTGTCCTGGTCTCAGTCTCCACCGAGACCGACAACCATGGACACTCCTATGTTCAAGGCATTATTCACGACATTACACTCTTCAAGAAGGTAGAAGAAATCCGGCTTCAGGCCGAGCGCCTGGAGGCCAAAGGTCAAGTCATCCGCACCCTTGCCCATGAGATCAGAAACCCGCTGAACAACATCAGTGTGTCCATCGATCAGATCAAAACGCATATTGCTCCAGATGCGGTCGAGCTTTTGAATATCGTGCGGCGCGGCGTCACACGGATCGACAACCTGATCAGTGAGTTGATGGACTCCGCAAGGTATGTCAAGATGAATTTCGCCGTTCTGCCTTTGCAAACCGTTGTCGACCGGGCCATCGAAGGCGCTACCGACAGGCTGGCTCTAAAGAAAATCAAATTGAGGATCCAACATCCCCCCATTCCAGCGCTGGCGCTCGTCGATCTTGAAAAAATCAAAGTAGCCCTACTCAACATTATACTCAACGCCATAGAAGCCATGGAAACGGATAAGGGTGTGTTGGAGATTGCCATTCAGTCAACCTCCACTGTGCATGAGGTCACCATCAAGGACAACGGATCAGGGATGAGTAAGGAAGTAGCCGATCGGTTGTTTGAACCTTACTTTACGTCGAAGCCCAACGGTGTCGGCATCGGACTGGCAACCACCCACGCCATCATCCAGTCACATAAAGGAAATATTGTTGTTGCGTCGGAGTCTCTGAAAGGCACCAGTTTTACAATTTCCTTCCCTGCTTTGTAATCCCCGTTCCTACAAAGAATGAGAGATTTCAACCCTCTCGTCTATCTGCATCGGTCAGAACCTTTAAAATGCAAAAGCCAAAAACAGGGCTAGCGTACTATTCTTTGAGTCCTTCGTCAACTCGCCAGCGAGACTACCGGGTTGCCCCACCTGATTCAGTCCATAATTGTATCGGGGCCCAATACCAAATTTGCCAATGTCAACACCCAAACCGATGACCCAACCATAATCGAATCGGTTGAAGT
Organism: Cyclobacteriaceae bacterium; assembly: GCA_043750575.1. Taxonomy (GTDB): domain Bacteria; phylum Bacteroidota; class Bacteroidia; order Cytophagales; family Cyclobacteriaceae; genus ELB16-189. The sequence continues at coordinate 114,409 of JAYVBH010000016.1, read as the reverse complement.
TGTCCTCGTTCAGTTCCGTTACACCAATAATGGTCCCCTCCTGTACATCCTTTACATTGGCACCTCTAGCTTTTCGCCTTCAACCTTGCGCTCATCCTATCATCGCCAAGCAACATACCGTATGGTTTGAGTCCATCAACACGGTCAAAGATCACCTTGAGCACGGCAACACCAGGGATAGAAAGGAACATCCCCGGAATTCCACACAGCATACCACCAATCAAGACACATAGGATCATGACCAATGCGTTAATCCGAACCTTGGAGCCCACAACGAAAGTCATGAGAATGTTATTATCAATAATTTGAACAGTAGCCAGGATAATCCCCACCCACACCACATCACTGACCTGCATTACTTCGCTCGAGATAAGGGTAATCAGCATGCAAAATACATTGGCCACCAACATACCAATGTAGGGTATGAGGTTTAGTATCGCCGAGACGAGGGCCAGAAATATCGCGTACTTGATTCCAAGAATCAGAAAACCAGTCGCGTTAAGCGCAAAGACGATAGCCATTTCAATCAACAAGCCCATAATGAAGCTTTGCGATATTGACTGGGACGCCCTCAAAATATCAGTTACATCGGATGCACCACTACTGTGAAAGGCGTCGACCAGAAACTTCCTGAGCATGTCGCGGTAAAATAAGATTAGTGCACAGTATATGGGAATTAGGACGAAAAAGGAAAACGCATCGGTCAATGTACCATACGTTTGCTGCAGAATGCCACCTTGCGACTCCTTCATCTGGGCGGCAGATTCGGTTAGATACCGGTTCTGTTCACGTATGGTGACACCGAAACTGGACCGGAACCATTTTTGGGCCACATGCAGCAGGCTGTCCATCCGCTGCTGAATGGTCGGCAGATCATCCATAAAATTAGCTATCTGATTGGCTAGCATATAAATCAACGAACCAATCACAAGCAAGGAAAACGTCAGGGAAAACGCGATTGCAAGCACCCGTGGCAACCCCTTTTTCTCAAGGTACCGGTTGACCGGAAGCAACAATGACGCAAGCATGGTCGCGAGAAGAAAAGGTACGAGGATCTCCTTGCCCACGTAGAGAAGGAATCCCAGCAACACAATGCAAAGCATGGAATAGCAGAGCCGTTTATAGTACGGTGTATGATCAACGAAAGTATTCATGTTCCTGCTTGTCAAAACGGGTTTCTAAAATCAATGCAGAACCAGCAAGAACAGGTTATGCTTTCCTTCGCCCACCAATGAAATTGACCAGAACAGCGATGATGGCTATCACCAGCAGCGAATGAATCAATCCGCCGGCACCGTAACCATACGATCCAATGAGCCAGCTAATGACAAGGATAACAGCAATAATGTAGAGGAGATTTCCCATGGTTGTTTTGTTTAGATACAGGTATGTCCGTAAAAGTTGTGCCAAGGTTCATCGATGCGTGAATAGGCTTGGGGCGCGGAAGGGGGACATGCAGCGCCAAAGTTGGACTGGCTAACTTATCAAAAACGTAGAAATGTTTCCACAGACTGTAAGGGAATCAGTCCATGCAGGACAGCATATTGCTCATGCTGATCGGCTTCTGCATCACGCTGTGCACAGAGACCGCAGGTTTGGGTGTCAGGAGGGCACTCATCAGGGTGAGCTTGATGTGGGGATATTTGACCATGATATATTCAGCTCTTTCCCATCCCAAGCCATCCGGCAACCAGTTGTCGAGGAAAACATAGTCGGGTCGATCCTGCTCCAGGTTGGTCATTCCTTCGATCAAGGTATGAGCGATGATCAATTGAAAGGGCTTGCCTTCAAAAAAATACTTCAATGCGAGCCCAAAATCTACGTCATCGTCGATAACCAGTACCTTCTTTCTCACGTCCATCAGTTCAGCACTTTGGTTATTTGAATACCGCGTGTGAGCAGAAAGAACAAAATACCGTACCACGTCCTCTGTAGAAGCGGCCCCACAGACTGGAATGATTTTTTGTAGGGTGATGTAAATTCTCATTCAAACTCCTTCCTAATGAAAAAAACAGGAATTGCACTTATCGCCATCGGAATCCTTATGATGCTCATTACCGGATTCAATTTTGTCACCCGTGAGAAAGTGGTGAACATCGGGGATTTGGAGATCATGGGCAACCGGAATCGCCATGTTGAATGGCCCCCCATCGTCGGAGGCGTACTACTCGTAGCTGGGGTGGTCATACTGTTCACTAACAAAAAGAATTCTTAACTACCGACTATGAAAAGAACAGAAATTATCAACAATCAGATTGTCAACTGGGTAGAGCAGCTTGCTCGCTTTCTCCGGCACAATGATGTTTTCAAGAAGCCGATCGGAAGCACACATTACCGGTTTGAGAAATTGGATACCGATCAAAACCTCGTGATCTGTGAAAACCTGACCACCCACACCTCGGAGGTCATCTACGCCAATTCTCCCGTCTACCGACTCCTGGTGGTTTGATGTAGGAATCGTTCATGCATGTCGAAAATAGTTTGACCCGACGATCAACAAGGACAACAATAACTCGGCGATAGCATACCTAAAGAATCGTAGGTTAGGAATGCCCTGAACCTGAAATGAAATAACCCTTCCCACCCCGGCGAAGAATACCATCAAGCCCACCAGGTAGACCAGTGTGCCCTGCTCGTTCATGGTGAGCACCATCCAGAGGCAAATGCCGCTTGCACCCAGATAGATACCAGCCATGAAACGGTAAACGTTATCAAGTTGCCTTACCCCTGAGCTCGAGTTTGGCAATTTATCACCTGATCCCTTGACAAGGCTTGTGACGCTTCCCCGAAAGGCCACGAGAAACAGGATAAAAAAGATGATTTGCAGCGTGACAAGAATCATTTGTTGGCTCTTTCCAGTCGCTCCCTTTCCTTCTTTTCTTCTTTTGCCAACTTCTTGAAATACCCACGGGTAAGAAAATTGTGTTTCAACGCCTCCATATTCTCATCCAGTTTATAAGACGCCTTGACGGAATTGGTCATGATGACCTGCATCTTGTTGGCAAAGGCTGTGTCGGCGAGAACGACGCCGATGGCGTTATGCTTGTCATTCATTTTCGTCGTAATGCTTTCCATGCTGCTGGCCATCAGGGCCGACTTGGCACTCACACGCTTAACGTTGGCGAGCGTCTCCCTAAAAACTGCCACATAACCGGTATCGGAAAGCAGGGCTGGGACTAGCCCACGACCATGCTGTAATTCGTCCGTGATGGAGGTGAGGTTGGCCGTGGCACGTTCCGTATTCTCACTGGTTGCCTTGAAGTTAGCCACTGTGCGACGGAGTTCCTGCGCAAAGGTTCCATCATTCATCAATTCACCAAGTATACCCTTGCCATTGTTAAGCTTACTTGAGATGGCCTTCAGATCCAGGGTGATGGCTCGAGTATTCTCCCCAACCTCTTTGGCTATATTGACCAGCTCCTGCGTGTCTGCAGGTGACACAGCATTGATGGTGTCCTTATCCTCAATGCTTTGTGGAGAATCGCCAGGCTGAATGACGACGATCTTACTCCCAATAAGTCCGTCAGAGCCAATGGATGCCGTCGCATTCTTGCGGATGAATTCATTTTGCTTCTCTTTGAGTGAGAGACTGACGACTACCTCCCCGACCACCATAATCCGCACAATCTTCACTGTTCCGATCTGGACACCCGAAAGCCACACCTTGTCGCCCTCTTTGAGCCCTTCTACATTCTTGAAGACGGCCGACACGACAAATGTCCGGCTGAAGAAATTGCTGGCGCTGCCAATAAAGAAGACTGCGATGAGAAAAAGGACTACCCCTGCGGTTACAAACATGCCCACCTGCACGCGTTTTTTCAATTCATTTTCTTCCATGGTTATTTCATTAATATTTAAAGAAAGGTGCCAATTCGGGATCCCGGGTGGCTTTTACTTCCTCAAAAGTTCCTTCTGCCTGGGTAAGTCCATTTACCAGTGCCATCACCCGGTCGGAGGTCTGCCGGGCACAACTGATGTCATGCGTAATGATAATGGATGCGGTGTTGTACTTTTCCCGGACTGTTAGGATCAGGTCATTGATTTCGGTTGACGTAATCGGGTCAAGCCCGGCGGTTGGCTCATCGTACAACATAATTCTTGGCTTGAGGATCAGCGTTCGGGCAATACCGATCCGCTTGCGCATACCACCCGATAGTTCATCCGGGTGCTTGGCGGCCGTATCCTCGAGTCCAACATCGCGTAAGGCGGTCATGACCAATTCATTCAACTCTGCCGGATTGAATATCCCCCTATTGCGTTTCAAGGGAAATTCCAGGTTCTGTCTAACGGTCATGGAATCATACAAGGCGCTGTGCTGAAAAGAAAAGCCCACCTGCATGCGCACTTCGTTGAGTTTCTCTGGCGAAAGCGTTCGGACTTCATTGCCTAACACATCGATCTCCCCCTCATCGGCACGAATAAGGCCAACGATACATTTAATCAATACTGATTTGCCTGTACCGGATCGACCGAGGATGACGAGGTTTTCTCTTTGGTGGAGATCCAGAGAGATTCCTTTGAGGACATGTAAGTCACCAAACGACTTTTTCAGGTTGCGAATCCGCATCACTAGATCACCCTTGTTTGATCCTTTGGCTGGAGCGGTCATATGTACATTGCTGCTCATCGGAACAGGTTTATGAATTGCAAAGCCAGTAAGTCAATAATGAAAATGAAGAGCATAGACGTCACTACCGCTGTGTTGGCTGCCTTTCCTACGCCAGCAGTCCCATTGCCAGAATGGAATCCGGCATAACTGCTAATGAATCCAATGGCAAAGCCAAAGAAGGTAGCCTTTATGACTGATGAAAATATGTCGAGATACAGGATGCTCCCAGCTACTTCGTTAAAGTATGCTTCAAAGCTGGTATTGTTAATAAACCTCACTGTGAGGAAAGACCCGTATAGGGCGATGAGATCTGCAAACACGACCAGAAGCGGTAGCATGAGTGTCGTCGCAATAACCCGGCTAACGACCAAATATGAAAAAGGACGGGTTCCGGAGACTTCCATGGCATCGATTTGTTCCGTCACATGCATGCTGGCCAGCTCTGCTCCTATATTGGAGCCTAACTTACCTGCACAAATCAAACCCGTGATCAGCGGACCGAGTGATCGGACAACTGCCTGGGACACCAGGGAAGGAAGCCATGATTCAGCACCGAAAGATGAAAGGGAGGGACGTGATTGCCGGGTGAATACGACGCCAGCGAGGAATGCGGTGAAGCCAACCAGGAAGAACGACTTGTTGCCCACAGCGTAACATTGACGGAGTACCTCGCGCCATTCAAACGGGGGTTGGAACGTCTGCCGGACGATCTCCCGGAAGAACCGGAAAATACTCTCCGCCGAAACAAAAATTGCCCGCAGTTTCATGAAGGTAGCTGTACTGACTATGGAAAATATATTTGTGCACGCAAAGCCTTTGGCACTTCAAACACCACTCCCATCAGCCATTGCCCCTCGGGAAGGAGTACGGGTTGCGGTTGCCTTTTAACAATCTCTTCCTCTCCACCGGCGTGTAGTAATTGTCGTTGGGATCTTCCAGCTTAGGGAAGAAAAGCTTAGCCAGAAAATAAATGACAATGAGAAAAATGGCAAAGCCAGCAATCAGAGCCACTGCGATGATGAGAATTTCCATAAGCATGCTTTCAGCAGTTCACTAAAAATCTGTGCCACGCGAAAAGTACTTTACTGCGTTGAAAGAGCCCATTTCTTTGGTTTAAACTGTAGATTGATCTCCACAAGTGACCCTTATAGCGGATTGGGGCTGAACACCGTTGCCGGTGCGCTTACCAGATTGGTCGGATACTTCAAGCGGATGTGGGTGGTAACGTTGAAACTAAATTGACTTATGGATTCAACTGTATTGGGATAAAAATACACACGTGCTTCCACGGTGTTAAAGATGAGGTTTTCGTTGCGAGCTTTGATGCCCATGGAAATTCCTGCAAAAAAATTCTCCTTTCTCAATAGCGGACTGATCTGATTGATCATCGCCAGGTCAATGCGCATCACGGGTGCGATACGAAAACCCAACAGCCTCCAGGGTGTGTACATGACCACTTCCTCTGCCAGCGTCAGCCGATGTGTTCCCACAAGACTGATTGGAATGAATCCTGTAATCCCGTTGATGTCATTGATATCCATGCCTCGCTTAACCCGCTGGTTGAAGAGCCAGGAGTATCCCGTCTCAAGCTGGTGCCTGATTTTTTTACTTCCGATAGAATAAACCTGACTGAATCGGCGGAAGTGAAGTGAAAGAAGACCGTCTTCAGTAGCGGCTCCTTGTATATACGCTGCCAGTTTAACCGTGTAAGTGAGAATAGTGCCGCTGGGTTGAATCGACGTGTAATACACTTGGGCTCCCAGATACGCTCGCTTATTGCCCAGCTCGTTCTCCCACCCTGTGGTAATCAACGCGCGATATCCGTAAGGAATATCCTCCGTCCTCCCAAAACCGGCGACATACTGAGTCTTATAGAAATCCTGACGAAAGAACGTGAGCTCGGCAAGGAAACTCTGACGGCTTCGATATGCAAAGCGATCGGGCTCGCTAAGCTCAAAGTCAGGCAGCCCTGAAAAATGCTGTTCAAAGGCGCGCACAGCGATAAACCTCCGATTCCTGTTCTCCTTCCAGACTTTATTCGGATTGGCATGACTAAAGGAATAACCAACCCAGTAATCCTGGACTGTGTAGTGGTAGGGCACAAAGACGCTATCCGCCTTGGCGTAAACATTGGTGGAAATATAATCACTGATTCCTACTCCACCCGCCCATCGGACAAAGGGATGATAGAGCATTCGATTGAGCCGGAAAAAGTAGCCGGCCTCATTCTCATTGCCGAGGCTTATACCCGTATTGATCCGTGAATAGCCAACGGAGGCGTCTACAAAACTGCCCAGGACATTGACCTTCTGATATGAGGCCTCGTACCCAAAGTGTGAATTCCGGTCAGCATCATACAATCCGGCGATACGAACCCGTTGACCCATTCCGCCCGCATTGGCCTCTTCCACACTGACCTTGTACGCTGTGGTAGAGAGAGGTTCAAACGATCCGTACAGCGTGAACACATCACGGGTAACCACGATCAGGTCAACGGAGTCGGATTTCTTCGAAATCCGCTTGACAAGGATGCGCGCGTCCATGACGAAATTAAGGTTGCGTAGAATTCGCTCATTGTCGGCGACACGGTACGGATTCAACGGAATCCCTTCGTGGATAAACAGGTTGTCGCGGATGACAAACTCCCGCGTGTCGGTGTGCAGCTTGTTGGCCACCCGGGCGATGAAAGTTTGAAACTGTTGAGCGGTGTCAAGGACTGTACTTTCAAAGCCAATACGCCGAATGATTATTCTGCGAATGATCTTTCCTTCATATGGCAAATACGGAGCTTCACTTTTTTCGTGCAGAATTGGGGCATGGCCCGGATCTCGTGTAATAGTGCCCATAAACCACTTCACGCCTTTGTTTCCATTGACCCTCAGCCAACTGGAATCTTTGGCTTCATGTTTTTGGCCGAACACGGGGCTCCACAGCATGATAAGCAATGCCCAGAGAACAAGAAACTTGGGTAGTACTAATAGCATCCAATGAGGGCGGCCCTGTTTCATGGCTCTATTTTGATCGGGTGGCAGGGTGACGGCTCGGCCGAATAGCAAACCGACGGGCATAGCTAAGTCTGAAATTTCCGGTGTTCAGTGTCACTTCGCGAATGGCGTTAGCCAACCGCAGCCCGCTGTTTACGTAGATCAAGTGTATGGCCCATGCCTTCGTATTATACCCCGTCACGGCACGCACGAAGGTATTGGGACTCACACCCGACCTGCTGCCAGACCCGTCAGTGTTCCGCAGCGTATTGTCACTGTAGTCAAGGCTGACCGACGCTGAACCGGTCAGGAAAAAATGTTCATGGATTACCCACGTATATGCATAACCGACATTGATGCCCACTTCAAAGAAAGAAATACTTGTCTCATTGAATTCAGCAGCCGTTTTATTGATCAGAGACGGAATGGTTGAACTGTCAGCTTCAATGCGTCCGCCATAAGTTTCGATGCCCAGCAGGAGACTACCGGCCGACTTCTTCTGCCATTCATTCTGTAAATAATTGGAGCGGAACGAAAATCGATTGTAATGCACCACGTACTGCAGAGAACCACCGATCATCCGCACCTTCAGGTCGGGTCGTGTATAATACTGTTGCGGAGCAGCAGCTATTCCCGAAGGCGAAAGATAAAATCCGGAATACCATTGAGCCACAAGGTCGAAATTGAGCCGTTCTCCATATTTGTGGAATTGGAGGTCAAGGGCTTCTGTCTTTCCCTTCCCGGCCTCAGGAAACAAATAACCAATTCCATAGGCAACATTAAATGTCGCCCATTTGTAGGACGCACCAAGGCCCAGGTTAATTTTTGAGTTTGGAAAATAATCGATAGTGTACGTCTTGTCGCTGAATCGCAGGGCAGTATATTTCTGAGACAGAAAAAGGCGGGTGGTAACTTGATGCGTGTACGAGATGTAATAGGTTGTATCATGTTGAGCATGAAGCCGGGGATAGCTTAGCAGGATCATTCCATTGGCCATGAAAATAATAAGCAAGTGTCGATATCGTATCGACGACTGCTGATTCAAATCCTGACCCGGGGCTTCCTTCATTTGCATCGCACAACTGGACATCCGTGGTTTGCTCCAACCAAATCAATTTCAAAAGGGCTATTGCCCGAGCTCGCCTTTCTCGGCCAGTTTGCGCATTTTCTTGTTCGCATAAATGGCCACCTCAACCCTCCTGTTGTCAGAATCGAACTCCGTGAGCAGTTGAGTCTCTCCGTAGCCTACGGATGTCATGCGGCCGTTTTTTACTCCTGACGTTTCAAGGTAGAGCGTTACAGCCCTCGCGCGCTTTCTGGACAGTCCCATGTTGTAGTTCTCGGTGCCCGTGGCATCGGTATGTCCTTCGATGAGAATGTCGGTGTCACTATACTTGTTCAGTATCTTGCCCAGGTCCATGAGATTAGCCTTCGTTGTCTGGTTCAATGTGTATGAGTCATACGCAAACATCAGACCTGAGTCGAATGTAATCTTAATGCCTTCCCCGACGCGCTCAACCGATGCGTCTTTGAGGTCGCCTTTCAACTCTTGCGCCTGTTTGTCCATATTGTTGCCAATGATGGCGCCTGTTGTGCCACCTACTGCCGCACCAAGTATTGCACCAAGGGCTGTGTTTCCATACTGATTTCCAACAACGCCTCCAACAACAGCGCCTGCGCCGGTGCCAATGGCGACGCCTTTCGTTGTATTCGATGCTTTGCAGCCATCCAGAACAGCTGACACACACACAATGGCAATAATCATCCAGTAGCGTGAACAGAGGGTATTGAGGTTTGTTTTCATTTGTTTTGAATTTGTTACTCTACTGAATAAAAGAACAGTGCCACCATTAACTACCCCCAAAAAATTGAAAGAAGAGGTGTTCTGGTGAATATGTGGAGTCAATTCCTCAGCATGGGTCACCTACCACCGATCGATTCAATTTTACCCGGAGTCAGTTCGTTCAAAGATTAGGCAGCTGAAAATGCTGTTCCATTTTGTAGCTCCTTTGTTGAAATCCACGAGAAACAGAAGAAAATCCGGACTCTGTCAGTGCCCATCTTTCAATCCGAGCATTCTACCGTATTTCATAGGTTCTCATTTTACAGGATAAATCAGTTACCCATGGACTGATTTTGCAGGGAAGCGAGTGCTGCTAGCTTCGCGTAGTCTTTGGGGTGTTGGGTAGGAAAAAGGAAATTGATAGGATTGATCGGCACCCCTAAAAGCAGTACTTCGTAATGGAGATGAGAAGCGGTTGAAAGCCCCGTATTACCAACCTGGGCAATGATCTGTCCCCGGGCAACATGGTCTCCTGGCTTGACAAGAAACTTCCCCAGATGAGCGTACCGCGTTTGATAGCCATGTCCGTGGTCAATCACGACCAGGGTACCATAACCAACAAATGCTGTGTCAGCTGCGATGATATCCCCATCTGCTGTGGCGAATACCGGGGTGCCCTCAGGTGCTGAAAAATCAATTCCCTTGTGCATTCTCGTCATATGATAAAAGGGATGCATGCGCAAACCAAAGCCCGATGCGAGCGAAGTCAATTCTTGAATAACCAAGGGACTGATCCCGGGAACACCAGCATGAAATTTCTGCCTGTCGATGACGAGATCGAGTAAATCGATTTGCGCAAGGGAATCCCGGAATACCCTACGCTGCAGCAGGTTAGAGCTAATGAATAAGTTCGAAAGAAAGTTGATATCCTGTGCTTCGGTGTTGCTGAGACGTATGCGGTCGCGGGCTGGCTGCACTTCATCGGAGGGCATGTCACCAAACGCGAGCTGACGAATAAAATTAACCTGTTGATCAATGCGGATGACGAGGGTCTGAAGACTGTCGACATGATAACTTAACCTTTCGTAGCGGAGCTCCAATATGTGGATGTCATGAAGAACAAGCTGTTGTGCCAGGTACTCATGACGGGCGATGTACAGACTTACGATGATGGTTGCGGCGGTCAAGGCAATCAAAACCCGGCGGATTGGGCCAGCCCCCTTACGCCACGCGCTCAAGGTCCCTTGAGGTACCTGACGACTTCCCGAAGTCTTTACAATGCTGGTATCCATACCTATCCTGTTTAGTTCGAAGAAAAAAATGCAGCTACACGCTGCATTTTAAAGTTGCCAACCTGTAAACCCTAAAGGCTCCTTTTTTTAGAAACAAATCGTGGTTGTTGCGACACAGTATGCCCTAGGGAAAAACTGTGCCAAATTCGTGGAGTTGCTCCTGACTGCCTTGACAGCCTTGGAAACCAGGCATGGGCGAAAATTGTGGAGAATAATACACAGTACGCACTGTTAGGATTGAAGAAACCCAGCGCCAAGGAATGGAATTCCTTTCGTCTCAGCCAACCTTTTTTACTACACAAACACCCGGTGGCCCCAGCCACCTCGTAGATATTGGTCCACACTATTGGACCTTGATCATCCGCAGGCCGTTTTTTGGAGTGGCATGCATATTTCATTACCACCATGAAGCACTATTAAAACCAAACAACATGAAAAACCTTATCAAGCCCGCAATGATTCTCGTTCTGATCTTCCTGGCCCTCCCCTCACAAGCCACTATCACACCTGCGATTTCCATTCCCAGTGAATGGAAAGAAATGCAAGCTAACTTTTACACCAAACGTCTGCTGGAGATCAAAGCCATGGACAAATCATCGCTGAGTGCAACGCAAAAAAAGGCTTTAAGGAATGAAGTCAAGGAAATCAAGCAAGTTCAGCGCAGTTCAGGGGGCGTCTTTCTGTCCCTTGGTGCTGTAATAATTATTGTATTGCTGCTGATCATTCTTCTGTAAGCATTAACCAAACATAGAACCTTTAACCAATCTCAAAATGAAAAGGATATTTCTCATTGGATTTGTCGGCCTGGCCGGACTCCTCATCGCTCCCGCTGTGAAAGCGCAGGACATGGATTACAATTACAAAACCGCATTGGGAGTAAAGTTGTGGGGAGACGGGGGCGGTATCACCCTTAAGCATTTTGTCAGAACCAACCGGGCCCTGGAAGGCATCGGCTATTTCTGGCGCGGAGGCACTCGGATCACAGGGCTTTACGAATATCACTTTGACTTCAATGGAGCCCCGGGCCTGAAATGGTACGTAGGCCCCGGAGCACACGTCGGAATTTACAATAGTGGCTATGACAATTACTACGGAAACGGAAATGCATACTATTATGACTCGGGCGCCTATATAGGCATTGATGGCGTGCTTGGTCTTGATTACAAATTCAATGGTGCACCAATCAATCTTTCACTCGACTGGCAACCTTCCTTTGAGTTTGGCTCAAACCGGGGCTTTGCCGGCAGCTGGGGCGGACTAGGCATCCGGTATACCTTCTGAGTTTCAGACCGCTTTTCAAAAGCGATGAGAAGTCAGGCCTGTCGCCTGACTTTCTTGTTACACCGCCACATATAACGGAGCGTGCATGAAAAAACTTATAAAGATTCTACTCTCCATTACCGTTGTTCTGGCCATCATGCTTATTGGAGGCCGGTGGATTGTCTTATGGCAATTGGAACAACGGCTGATTACACAGGTCGAAAGGTTGCGCGAATCGGGAATTACAATTCGCTATTCAACCCTCGATGTTGATCCCTGGGCCGGCAGCCTTAGTCTTTCGGGGTTAGTTGCCCATGACTCCGGACAGGATTCCTTGTGCCAATCCAGTGTGGTGGTTACGGGAATTTTTGCTGAGGGAATCCGTCTTCTCCCGCTGATCAGAGATCATAAACTGGAAGTTGAAACCATTATCGCGACCAAACTGCAAATCACCTACGCAAAACACGATGTCCAAACACAAAAACCGTCTGCTCAAGGTCTTCTCGATGGAATTAAAGTCCATCTTCTCCAGATTGACTCAGGTACGGTGACGCTGCTCAATAATCGCTGTGAAAAATACCTTGCCGCCAAACTCGATATCGCCATTCATAAAATGCTAATCAGTGGGCTTCAGGTAGACTCTATGCGTTGGAACGTTGGCAGTGCCGAAGCAAAATCAATGGTCGTCCACTTACCCACTGAATTTTACGCCTTCAATATTAAGAAATTAGCATATTCCTTATCCAAAAAGTCCATCCAAGTTGATTCCGTTCGCATGGTGCCTATGCTCGACCAACTAGCTTTTGCTCAGCAAACCAGGCATCAAATCGACCAGATCCAATGTACAATTCCCCGCATTAATATGAATGGGTTTAACGTACGTGAATCATTACCAACCGCACTGACCATCCATCGAATAGAGCTGGGCTTTAATATTCGCATTTATCGTGACAAGCGGTTTCCCAAGGGACATCAAGTACCTAGCACATTACCCGTGACGTTCATGCATAAACTGCCCTTTTTACTTAAAATCGATTCAATCAATATTCTACCAAGCGATGTTACGTATGTAGAGGTTCCAGAAATGGGAGGGCCCCCCGGCTCGATCAGTTTCAATGGCCTCGTAGCAACGATAGCCAATATCACGACTGATTCCGTTGGCGAAAGCGTCATGCAGGTAAATTCTCGCTTCATGGATACCGGTAGTCTAGATGCCCGCTTCGTTTTCCCGATGGAGCCTGGGAAACCAAACACCGTGCGGGCAACACTGTCTAACTTTTCCATACCATCCGTCAACAAGATGCTGCTTCCCCTCGAAAGCCTGGAAATCCAGTCCGGGGAGCTACAGTCATTGAACCTGGCGTTCCAATATGATGACCTGGAAGCCACTGGGGAGATCAGCTTACTGTATAAGCATCTGAAAATCCGCAGCGTCAATCGTGACCAGAAGCATTCGACTAAATCGTTGGCCACACTCCTGATCAATACAATGGTTCAGAATAACATGGACCGTACTGATCAGAAAGACAAGCGTACAGGTACAATTTACTGGAAGCGCGACCCGCAATCCGGATTACCTAGCTATTGGTGGAAGTCGATTCTTTCGGGACTGAAGTCCGTGTATAGCTTAGAAAAGGTGTTGAGTTTATGATGCTGCCTGCCAGCTACCGGAAACTGAAAAAGCCCCGACAATCGTCGAGGCTTTTTCAAATTGTTCAGTTCTGGGTGTTACGCCAGATCCTTTTCGAGGGCGGTGATCCTCACCAGGGCCTCCTCATTCCCGAGGGAGTAGGCCAGCCTGTATAGTTCCAGCGCTTCACGTTTGGTATCCTTCTTCTTGCGTGGAGCGAACTTGGTACGCTTAGCTGCCTCCTCAAGGGCTGCTGCCTGGGCATAGTAGAGATTGCCTACCTTAATCCGGTTATTCTCGTTGATGTCATGAACGAGATTTTCCAGCGATGCTACATCGGCAGCCTTTATGCGGATCAATTCATCACGGCTCGACACAATCGAGTCTTTCTGAATCAAGCGCGCTGTGAGTACCTTGTTATGCTCACGCAAAGCAACAATGTTCAATTGGAGTTCGAGAATCTCGTTTGAACGTGCTTCGAGGTCGGCCTTGAGCCTTTTGATCGTAGCGACAGAAGCCCGTTTGGACTTTTTTGCACTGGCCTCCATGGCTGTCAATTTGGCCTTTGTGATCTTGATGTGTGAGTTGATCGCTTCCAACCGGCTTATATAATCAGCGTAGGAAATCCCTTCAACGACATTCGTTCTCAGCGCTTGACGGCTGAGATCAATGGAGTCAAGAAGAATCCCAACTTCATTTAAGGCTGCTTCGGCCCTTTTGCTTTCTTCCAAAGCATAGGTCAAAGAATCGGTCTTCAGTTGAAGGCGCGTGCGTTCTTGAGAGTCGCAGCTAAAAAAGGCGCTGGCGACGGCTAGTAGGAGAATGATTGCTCTCATGGCGATTGGTTAAAGGGTTTTGTGGATAGCTTTTCCTACCGAATCCAGAATTTCCTGCTTCGTTTTTCCGAGTTTGATCTGGAGGCGTCCAAAGAGTTCATCTTCAGCACCCTCTACGTAAGTCAGGTCGTCCTCGGTGAGTTGTGCATACTGCTTCTTCAGCTTCCCTTTAAGGACGTTCCAGTTTCCCATCATTTCTGTCGTGTTCATGGTTTTATCGTTTAGTTGTCCTCAATACACTCAAAAAATAGTGCCAGCCTGACCGTGGGGTTCCCTAATCTGGTCCGAGTAGTGGTTGGGTCGGGTATAATTCTCTACGTAGCCGGGGATTTGATACGGTTCAGCTAAAAGTTCATTTGCTGATGCGTTTCGTCAACAATTGTCTGGTGTCTCACAAGACCAAGTCCCCATAATCTTCAATTGACCCTTGCTTTTGCTACCTTCAATATGCAAATGACCACCCTAAATCTCAAGTCTATGATTGTGCATGCCCTTGTGCTAATGGTTGGAGTGATCGGCCTGTACTATGCCTACGTTCAATACCAGAAGACCCGGCAATTACTCTCTTCCGGAATTATGACTAAGGCTACGGTTATTGAACTGATCGGCAGCCAAGGAGAAGACGGCGATCTTTACAAGCCCAAATTCCGTTTCACTGATATACAGCACAAGCCGATGGAGTTCACCAGCGGAATCAGCTCTAAACCTCCAGCATACGAAATTGGAGAAGAAGTAGCTATCGTTTATCTACCTGCCCGACCGGATGTCCCACGAATCATCTCCTATTGGAACCTCTTTCGCTGGACGATCATTTTAACAGCACTGTCCATGCCCTTCCTGGTGATTGGACTGGGGTACTTTGTGTTTCACTTATTTGAAGGTGGTTTGGGGGCGAGGGGGTAGGATGCAGTGATCTCCGATAAATCGGGGTTCTTTTCACTGCGTTTTTTTGCAACTGCTTTCTAATGTACTCAGGTGGTCTTAAGGAGCACGAGCTTCACCACACTCATCCCACTCGCGACACCTGGGCTCCGTCTTCCCTGAAATTGATGAGTGCACTTCATCACGATGATTACCGTCTCGGCACCCGCGGGACAGGGGAAGGTCGCGATGTGCTCATTATGTTTGTCGGGAGCAACGGGGTGAACCTTTGAGTCCGAGAGAACGGTAGCGCGAAAATTCGCGTCGAGAAAAACGGCGATGATGATCTGTTCGTACCTATCGGGATGATTGCGGCGAGGTTTGACAGTGCTTTTCGAGTTCACTTTCAGCACCAAGGATTTTTCTGCTCCTTCGGACTGTGTCACTTCCAGGTTATGTGACAATACCCCGAACAGCGGGCGTCTCGGGTGAAAGTAGAAACTCTCAAAAACCGCCGTTAGATCGAGGTCATCGTATTGGAGTTGCCTGCGGAAACCGGCGACGAGGCGCGACCACATCTTGCTGTCCTTGACATCTGAGCAGAACGGCTTGAGGGCGTCGAAAATCACTTTCGCGCATTCATTGGCGGACCGCATCAACTCGCCGGCTTTCTTCATTGTGTCTGTGACCACGAGCGGCGTATACGTGCCGCGTTTAGCACGGGTATGCTTGCCGTATGCTTTGCTGTCAACATCCGTGTACTGGATGCCGGTTTCTGGCGAAGAAATTAAAGAGCCTTTTTTTGACATTCTCGTAACATTTAATAAATTGTCACGTAAGTCCTAAAATAGCAAAATCGCACCTTTCAACAGCGATTTCCCTGATTTTTTCTCTCCACCTTATCAGGACCTTATCCTGACATTATCAGGACCTTATCGGGACCTTATCAGGACTTTAGTAAGTGTTTCTGGATTGTAGGTGGATTGTTCCTGGATTGTAGCTGGTTTGTTTGGGTATACCTTCTGGCTATCCTCCTGATATCCCTTGGCTATCCCCTTGCTATGCCACTGTTATCCCCTTGCTATGCCACTGCTACCCGTGTGGCGCGTCCCCTCCAACTGAACGTGATTCGAAGGTACGTAGAGCATCCTATAAAATCGATACCCAGTACCTCTTCTGCTTGGCAAAATAGTCCTCCATTGCGCTCAAGCCCAGGCATTCTTAC
The DNA here is from genome assembly GCA_043750575.1 of Cyclobacteriaceae bacterium. GTDB lineage: Bacteria > Bacteroidota > Bacteroidia > Cytophagales > Cyclobacteriaceae > ELB16-189. The sequence goes on along the minus strand of JAYVBH010000016.1, from coordinate 97,929 downwards.
GCTTCGATCCGAGCGTGTGGATAATAGACTTCGAAGAACTTTTCGGCAGGCACGCGTCGGAGACGTCGCGACATACCTGACTGGCAGACGCGCGCCATACGGTGTTTTTAGCACTTATCACCAAATCAAAAAACTTGAGAGTGGCAGCATCCTTCTAACTATCTGCGTAACCGACTACTTTGCTTTCATTTTATTTCCCTTTGCATCGTGTGTCACTTCGACAAGTCCGAGTTTCTCCATCAAGGGAGGGATATACATTCCAAAGCGACCCCGAAGCCCTTTCTTTAAACCATACCAGCCCTTAACTGGATTTTTCACCGAACGTCCCCAGGCTTCCACAGTTCCTTCTTTCGCAGGTTTTTGTTCATCTGCACTCCCAAGCTCCATCCAGTCACCGTGTTTCTTCAACATCGCCAGAAGGTCATCAATGCACCGCAAATCATAGAGCAACACCGTTTTTCCAACGGTACAGACCAAGACTTCTTTGCCGTCCTTTTCATCAACATGCATGGTGTATTCCGAAGTCAGTGATGGTGTTTTTAAAACCAATGGGCGTTCTTTCGTTCCGATCTTTTTCTTCATAGTGTCTGATTTAGAAATTATTGAATTTATTTGGAGCATCTATTTAATAGCCATCTCAATTTACTAATTGATCACCCGGTTATCAATTCTTTTGCTGGGGGCTACCTTCATTCTCACTAACGCGCTTAAGCTTCAACACTCCAGCTAGCGAATCCCGTTCAATCCCTTTGGATGGGTAACAAATTGTCATAATCCCGCTGGAACGGCCTTCATTCTGATGCCTGAATACCAGCACATCGTAAATAACTATAACACATATGACGGCGATTACCCGGAAACCCTTCTTATCCATTTGAATGAAAACTGACTACTTGAGATCAGATGATAATGATCATACTTATGCCTCTTCACTTTTGGGCAGCAAAATCCATAAGCCTATCGCCAGGATCATGCAATACGCAATATCGGTAAACATCTTAAACATCATTCCAACCATCATCGCCTGAGGAACCATGAGCAATCCATGAACTAAGTTTGCCCAAAAAGTGAAATTCAAAAAGGACAAATAGGCTAAAGGCTTTCGTGCAGCCAGTAGCATGAATACGCCCCAAACGATGTAAACCGCTTCCAGCATCAATTCGACATGCTTGGAAAGCACATCCCACCGCATGAATCTTAAAGCTCCGCCTTCCTGCATTATGGCAGCATCAAATGAAGTCAGCGAGAATAGCCCTCCAAAGAGTATCAGAGAAAATACGCCATAGAAATTCAAAAAAATCCTTAATCTCTTAAGCTTTGCTGTTTGTTCCATGTCCTTTTTGTTTTTGTTTGCGCCAAACGTTGACACTCCAAACTTCATTTGTCATTCATAACTATTTCGGATTCCTTTCTTAAATCGTTTGCAAACTGTTCGAAGACCTGGTCAAACGACGGGATCATCTTGGCATACAGGGGAAACATCAGGCCGCCAATTTTTTCAGCCATTGAAAACACCACAGTTCCACTTCCCTTTTCTGTTATCGTGAAAACGCGACTTCCCTGACCGTCTCCCCAGACTAATCTCTTTCCCGGATCAAACTCTTTTACTTTTAACTTGAAGGTTCTCTTTAAGTCCAGGATTGACCTTAGCTTGATTTTTTCTCCCAACGCAATATTGCCCTCGATTGATGTTACTGTTGAATTCCAGCGGGGATAGTCAGAGGCTCTGGTTAACAAAGCCCATAGAACAGCGGGAGTCGCCCTAATTTCGATACCCACAGCTGTTTCTCTGTGAAAAGTTGTTCTAACGGTTTTGGCTTTCCCGTCTGAGACTTCTTTGTTCAACTGGGGGCCATGGGAAGATGTTGCCATACCTGATTAATCGTTTTGCTTTCCCTTTTGACGATTGGGCCAAGCAAAATGATAGGATTAACCAGTGACTTTTTGCGTGTATTTTTCCATTACCTGCCTATTGTGCTCCAAATGATGTAGTTGGAGTTCAGATGCTTTGGACTTGAAAGGGTCAATTTCTCTTAAAACTTGCATTCTCAAATCAAACAAATGCTCCTTATCCCCCTCTTCAGCATCTTTGACCAAGTCAATTTTCATCAATTCTTCCTGGGTATTTTGCTTTGGATTGAAAATACCATTGAGCTCTGAGCATTGATGGCAAACACCTTTTTTGTTTATCAAAGCACATTTTCCTTCAAAAATGTCTATCATTTTTGATCTACCCGTATGAAGGTAGTATTTCACCATTGCTTCAGAAGTGCCGAGGATGACAACGATTTCCGAAACCTTAAACTCATAAACTTCTTTCAGGAAAACACAAAGTTGTTGCTCCAATGGCAACGATTTTGAAACGCAAGTAAAACACAAAGCAATATGTTCCCTGGCTTCGAATTGACCATGGGGTGAAGTCATTCGGATATTCATCGCTTCCAGAAAGAACTGTTTGTTAGATAATGCAGCCTCTTTGGTGATATCCGTTACATTTTCCGCCCAGCGCTTTTGTGCTCGTAGGTTGTCTTTTGCTAAGTTGCTGGCAATCGTAAATAGCCATGTTTTTATGGAAGAGTCCCCCCGAAAGGTGTGCAACTTGTCCAGTGCTTTTAAGTAAGTGTCTTGAACAATATCTTCTGCGTCGGCAAGACTTGCCGTAATTCTAAGAATATAGGATTTCAGATGCCCTGCTGTGGCTTCAAATTCCTGATTGAAAAGTTCCAGCGTCATATTTTCCCCCGCATTTTGCTATTTGCCCGATCGGCTCATCATTTGTTGACTGGTCTACTGTTTCCCTAAAAACCAGGAAATGTGTGTGCAATCAGAGCAAACAAAACAACTGGCACTTTTGTTGGCCCAATCCAGGCTGAAGAACGTAGCCACAGCCGTATTGAGTTGAGCTTGCCTTGTCCAGAAATACGTGTTACTGCAAACTGGACATCTTAGTTCATGCCCCCGTATTTCTACAGTTTGAGGTTGATTCGGTTGTTTGATCTTAAAGAGGTTCATAGTTGAAGTGTTTCCAATTACTGAAGAATGGTATAGACATAGTTTATAGCAAAGCAAATTGTTACGCCAATAAGCACTCCCGCTATTAGCTTTAAAGGATTCTCATTTACTTGTTTCAGTAACTCAGTCATAAGCTTATTTAGTTACCCGATTACCGTGGCTACTTCTTGCCCATCCAATTTGATATCACTTTAACAAGCTTTAAAATCAACGGCCTGAGAAATAAATAAATCGCGGCAGAAATCATTAAGAACACGCTGCCAACAACCACGGGCAGCACACCACCAACAAAATAGGTCAACCCAAGTATGAAACCCAAAAAGTACTCGGCACGATAGGTCGGGAAGAATAAGGCAAGGCCAAAAAGCAGGAAAGGAACATTTTCTGAAAATGTCTCAAATCTATATTGAATAGATAATCCCAGGGTAACGGCAAAAACCAAGGCGCATGAAAACCCAATAAGTGTGTTTCCTGGAAAAGAGATTGAGTCTGATTCACTAAATAACCGTTTCCCTGTTCTGTAAAGCAAGAACCAGGTCATAATAGGAATGATCAACGCTCCCCATACATTTGATACCAAAGGCATGTTTTTGTCGGCTAAAAAATAATGACTGGGTATACCTCCATGAAAATACTGCCACAACAACAGGCTAGACAACACTACCGTGACACTGACTGTAGCCCATATCCTGAAATGAAAATAATTGGATTTTGTAATCATATTTTTCGTTGTTGTATTAATGTGCCGACTTGAGCAATAAAACAGTACTAGTCACCCTTTCGGCTTCCATGGTATTAGTGCGCTTGTCCGTTTCTTATACTCCTGAAAAGCCAAATTATCCTTGTACTTCGCTTCCAACATGGGAACACCCGACACGAAGCCCAGAAGAAATGTAATCGTAATGGGGCCAATGATAAAGTACAGGCTCCCTTCCATCGGCACGGTGATAAGAAAAATACTCCACCACATCACAATCTCGCCAAAGTAGTTAGGATGACGGGTGTATTTCCATAAACCTGTCTGTATGATCTCACCCGGTTTTTTGGTTTTCACGAAAGCAGTCAACTGCGCATCACCCACGGACTGAAAAGCAAAGCCAGTCATCCATCCCAAAAGCCCGAGCGTTGTCCAGCGTGACCATATGGCCTCCGGGTGTGTGGACGCCCATACCACGGGGGAAACTATGACGAGGAGAAAGATCCCTTGAAGAATATAAACCTGAAGGTAAGACCGCCAGACTACCGTCTTTCCCCATGCCTCGCGCATTTGCCTGTAGCGAAAATCTTCGGGTTTGCCCGTGTTACGCCGATGAATGTGCACGCTAAGGCGCGCGCCCCAGAGAATCACCAGGGCACAAAGAAGAAAAGTCACCGGCCCATACGGCTGGGTATAAAGAAGGAAGAGGCACACTACGCAGAATCCCAATCCCCAGGCAACATCCGCAACATCATTTCTCTTTAGATAGAGGGAAATGAAGAACCAGACCGTGGCATATCCCCAGATGAGCAATGCAACGGAAACAATCAGATTCATCGGCTCAGCCATTTCAGAATGAAGAAACCTGATCCACTGACCGTCGCCGTCAGCACCATGCCCCAAATAATGTCCACAAAGACCACCAGGATAGGCCAGTTCTTCAGGGTGGCCAGGTTGGTCAGGTCATAGGTGGCGTAGGTAAAAAATCCGAACAACGCCCCCAGCACCAGGGCGCGGATCAGGGAATTTTTCTCAACGGCTGGGAGTATCGCAAAAATGAAAATGCCGACGATAAACAACAAATAGAAAACAATCGCCGCTTTCCAGTTAACGCTATCGCTAAGAAAATTACCGAGGTGCTTACGGTAGAATCCTTTGGCTACCACGCCCAGCCAAATCATATCAACAGCGAAGAAGACAACAGTTGTTAGAAAATAACCGATTACGAGGTTGGGTGAGATCATAAATGGGAGTTAGAAGTTAAGAGTTAAGAGTGAAAAGTGAAAAATTCAATGGAATGTTTTTAGGATCCTCATCAGGACTTTCTCTTCCTGCGTGAGGGGCGACCGACTTCTCAGCCGTTCCACGGTATCGAGTTCCTTCGTGTATTTTGCGAGGTTGTTCTCTTCATAGAGGCGAATCAGTCCGGGATGGACGTAGTACTTGCGGCACACGGTGCGAGTGTTGCCAAGTTTGTGACTTACCTCGTCGAGGGCGAGGAGGATGTTTTGCTTGCAGACCCTGCTATTGGCGGCTTGACCGATGGATTTAAATGACAGCAACAGGTTGAGCGACCCGGCCCAAAGCCGAAAATCTTTCGCGCTGAAATCCATTCCCGAAATTTCCTTGATGTATTCGTTGACCATGCCGGAGTCTACGTCGCGTGCGCGGCCGTGGTCATCGTAATATTGAAAGAGCTCCTCGCCGGGAATATCACGGCACTCCTTGATCACGCGGGCAAGGCGTTTATTCTGCAGCGTGATGTTGTGGTGAATGCCTTTCTTTCCTTTGAAGGCCAGGTTCATCTCGTCCTGCCGAAAACGGACGTGCTTGTCTTTGAGCGTCGTTAGTCCATATGAGCCATTCATCTTTTCATAGCCTTCATTTCCTATCCGGATATAGGTTCGCTCCATCAGGAGGATAACGGCGGCGAGCACCTTTCGCACCGTCATCTTCTGCAACTGGATGTCCCGCTCCAGATGCTGACGCATTGTTGGCAGGGCCTTGCCAAATTCATACAGGCGGTGGAATTTCGTCTCGCTGCGCACCTTGCTCCACAACATGTGATACCGGTACTGCTTCCGTGCACGAACGTCCCATCCGGTAGCCTGGATGTGTCCCGAGGGTTTGGGGCAAATCCACACGTCTTTCCAGGCTGGCGGAATGGCCAGCTTGCGAATCCGTTCCAGCGTATTCTTGTTCTTGACCGGTTTGTTCTTGAAAAAATAGTTGAAGCCCTTGCGCAACGGCTTCCGGGCAATACCGGTGATGTCGTCTTTCACGTAGACCAGGTCGACCATGGCGGCGGCCTGGGCGTAGTTCCTGTCCAGGGTCATGTACTCCCGGTGGGACAAGTCGAGTTCAGCGTCGCTTTTGTTCTTCATGGGAGCCGTCACGGTGATTAAACCTCTACTTAAATATACGGCTTCCCGTGTTGGGAGCCAACCTACTGAAGGATGAAGCAAAAGGGGAGTTTTCAGGCTGACCGCCGGACTATGGCGAGAGGGTCTTCCCAGGAAGGTTGCCACACCTGCCCCTCGAAGCTTTTGTTACGGTCAAAGCTTCAAGAAGAGTTTGGCGCAGGCGGGAATTTCACAGAAATCACAGATCAATTTCAAGCAATAAAGACCTAATCGCCATCGAATCCCCCAATCACCAAATAAACCAAACGGCAAAACTTATCAGGGTTTCCGTACAGCCTGAAAATTCCGCCTGAAGCTTTCACAGGGAATCTTTACAACGGAGTCAAAAAGGCCCCACAGCTACTCAATGGAATATATAACGCGTCAGTCATTCCAAGAAGATTTCACTCATGAATGCATGAAAAAGGGAGTTTCTATAATTGGAAACTTTTCCCATCTTTGCTTCGTCGAACCAAGGCGTGGTTTGTGAGACATTTTGACACGAGATTTTTAGAAGAAGCGGACAAGTTCATAGCCGCCTTAAAACCAAAGACTATTAAGAAAGTACTTTACAATATTGATCTTGCAGAACAGACAAATGACCCGAGACTCTTTAAAAAATTAAGGAAAGAGATTTGGGAATTCAGGACGAATTACGAAGGACTTCAAATTCGACTTTTAGCATTTTGGGATAAAACGGAGAACAAAGAAACGTTGGTTATGGCGACCCATGGATTCATTAAGAAAGTTGACAAAGTTCCTGAAAATGAAATCGAGAGAGCCGTGAGAATTAAGGAACGATATTTTGAGAATAAACAAAAACGTAAATCATTATGGCAAAAGCAATGAAAACGTACACACTTGCCGAAATGAAAGACAAGTACATTGGCAAAGTTGGGACAAGGAAAAGGGACGACTACGAATATGAACTGCGTATGGATGTTTTGGGAAAGATGATTAAAGCAGCAAGACAAGAGCGTAACTTGACGCAAGAAGAGCTAGGAAAGCTTGTGGGCGTTCAAAAAGCACAGATATCGAAACTTGAGAGCAGTACAAACAGCGCAACCATTGACACAGTAATTAAAGTTTTTAAAGCATTAAAAGCTGAGATAAACTTTAACGTAAAAATTGAGAATAACTTTGTAACCATTGGTTGAAGAAAAGCCGCACGCAAAACAAAATGCATGCAAGATTGCTGGGCTCGGTTTACGTTTGGCCTACCAACTGAACTAACAAAAAACAGTTCAGGCCTGCAAAGCCATTGCGTACAGCGACGGATCCTGCTCAGGCACACTGACTGGCGTGATGATGCGATTGACCTCCTCGATGCAGCGAATCATCTTGAGTGAGGTCTCTTCGATGTTTGCGTCCAGGCCAATGCTAATACGCACCAGGCCTTCGGAGAGGCCCATCGCTTCGCGTTCACCTTCGGGAATTTCGGAAGATGTGCTGCTGCCGGGTGAGCTGAACAGGGTTTTGTAATACCCGAGGCTCACCGCCAGATAGCCGATGTTGGCTTCTTGCATTTTTTCCATAAGGGTATAGGCCTTCTCGCGCGTGCCCATGTTGAGGACGAGCATGCCGCCGAAACCATAACCGGGATTCCTCAGGTGATTAAGGATACTGAAACCCTGCGATGCAGGCAGACCTGGATAGCGGACGTCATGTCCTTCCATCAGGAGGGACTCTGCGATATACTTCGCATTGAAGCTATGCTGACGCATCCGGAGATGCAGGCTGTGTAGGTTCTTGAGTATTGACGCTGCGCGGTGACTGTCCATGACAGGGCCTAGCAACATGATCATTCCGTTCGTAACGTCGCTTAGCGATTTGATGAATTCATTCGATCCACACACACATCCGGCCACTGTATCGCTGGTGCCGTTGATAAATTTTGTCAAACTGTGAATAACGATGTCCGCGCCGTAATTGGCGGGCGTGAGGATCATCGGTGTGAATGTGTTGTCGACCACAAACTTCACGCTGTATTTCTTGCATACCCCACTGATTGCTTCAAGGTCGGCGACCTCAAGTAGTGGGTTGCTGAGCGACTCGACGTACACTACTTTGGTAAAAGGTGTGATTGCATTCTCGACCTCTTCAATCTTTGTGATGTCAACAAAGTGTGTGCGGATGCCAAAACGGGGAGCAACATTTTTTAGGAATGCATACGTTCCACCATAGATGATGCGGCCACTGACAATCTCGTCGCCGTGGCTGCAGAGTTGAAGCAGGGTTGCAGTGATCGCTGCCATGCCCGAGGACGTCACGGCTGCAGATTCCGTATTTTCCATTTTGGCGAGCGCCTGGCTCAGGTAGCGGTTGGTTGGATTCCAATGGCGAGAGTAGAGGTAGCAGCCCTCCACGCCTTTCTCGAAAACTTCTTCCATCTTCTCCGCCTTGAGAAACGTATAGGTAGATGAATCTTCAATGGAGGGATTGACACCGCCAAACTCTCCGAAATACTGGAGATTTTGGATATTTTGAGCAGGATCGAATTTCATAAGATGTCGGATTTAGAGGTAGAATTTACCTCTCTTCCACAATCTTACCGCACTGAAAAATCAGCGGGGGAAATGATTTTTGGCATCCTCTTGAGCTAAATTTGATAAGCCACGGATGACACGGATAAGCACGGATGCAAATAGTAACTTTATGGTAGGCCTGGTCTCATCAAAAAATCGCCGTAACATAGCGAAACGCTGCGTCGGGGCAGGCCGAATCATCGAATCAAAAAGGATCCGACCACCGGACATCGGTGTAGACTGCCGTCCCGCTGAGGGTTTTGATGAAGGCGGTTAACGCACTTTTTTCCGCACCCGTCAACTGCAATTTCTGAAGCTGACCGCCTGGCCGAAGCTTGGGATCGAGATTGGTATTACCGGCAACAAGGGGAATGGCATTGTAGTGATCCAATACTGCCTGCAGAGTTGTCTTGCTTGCATCATGCATGGACTGATTATTTAATGTTCCGTCCAATTTCATCAGATCACGCAGCGAAGGTGATCGCGTATTGGTTACATCGATTGCCGCCGAGCCAATCACACCGACCACACCATTGTTTTTTGAATTAGGGTCAATATCGAATTCAGGCGCCCGGTGACATCCCTGGCAGCCTGCTCCACCAGCGATGCGGTTACCACCTCCATCAAATTGGGGTGGCATTAGATACAAGCCCTTTCCCTGGTTCTCCTCTGCCGTAAAGTTCGGAAACGGCGAACCATCATTAGCTACCATCGCCCGGCCGGCATCAAACTTTGAATCAAATGACTGGATGCTGCGAACAAACTGGGCGAGCGCATTCTGGATCCGTTGTTCGGTGATGGTCTTGTCGCCATAGGCCAAAGTGAAGAGCTCGGTATAATAATCGATATCCTCCAACTTCGTGATGAGGTCGCTCAGAGACGGGTCGCCGTTGGCGCCACTGAAGCCCATTTCCTTGTGATCCTGGATCGGCTGGCTGGTCTGCTCCTCCAGGTTGGCGGCGCGTTCATCCCAAAAGAATCGTTGCTCAAGGGCAAAGCGACTATTGATGAGGCGCATGCTGTGGCGGCCAGTACCGCCGTTGGCACCTGTGCTGGTTGAAGCCGTGTCTCCAAATGCAAACTGTTGTTTGTGACAGTGTCCGCAGGAAATGGTATTGTTCACCGACAAATTCACATCATAAAACAATACCCTGCCGAGGGTCGCTCCTTTGTTTGTAATAGGATTTCCAGAAGTATTATCCTTGGTGATATAGGCAGGCTTTGCCTGAGCCTCATAGTTAAGCAGGTTGTTCAAATCAATTTTTCCTCCAAAAGCAGCCTTGACAGCGGTGTCCACCACTACAACAGTGGGTGTTTCATCCTTACAGGCATAGAGGGTGTTGATCAGGATTCCCCCGACAGCAAGAGCAGTGCAAACAAGAAGCTTTCTTTTCATTTTGAATAGGGTTTATTGCTGGAAGTGGTGATTAGGGAACAGCTTTTTAAACGACGCCAAAGAAACAAAGTTTAATTCAGAAAGCATTGGTCAGTTAATTATTGTTAATTATTGTTAATCCATCAAGTATCAACCACAACGGTAAAGCTCATTAACGAGCTGTCAAATCAATTCTTGCACTGGAAGATCACTATTTTTTGTCGCGTATATTCGCAGCATGAATTTGCGAACAAATCTCTCCCTGTTTCTGATCACATCCCTGATCCTGTATTCACCCATGGTCTATGGACAGGCATATCGATTGAATCGGGTAGCAGTCGGTTCGGACGCTTCTTTCCGGGGACTGTCCGTTGTTGATGATCGGGTGGCCTGGATCAGCGGAAGCAAAGGAACGGTGGGTCGAAGTACCGATGGTGGATATTCATGGCAGGTGCAACAGGCATCCGGTTATGAAAAATCAGATTTTCGATCCCTTTATGCTTTCGATGATCAGCGTGCAGTTATTGCCAACGCAGGATCCCCCGGCGCTATTCTCCGAACTGAGGACGGTGGAAAGAATTGGGAAACGGTTTACACCAACAATCATCCTGACATCTTCTTTGATGGGATGGATTTTTGGAATGATCAGGATGGCTTGATCTATGGTGATCCGATTGAAGGCAAAATGGTACTGCTTCGGACATCGGATGGCGGGAAAACCTGGAAGGCGATTGATCAAGCTCCAAGCCTCGAAAAAGGAGAAGCTTCATTTGCCGCCAGCGGTACCGGCATACGGTGCATTGGTAAAAAGGAAGTGGTTATTTGCACTGGCGGACTGGTCTCCCGATTTTGGATGTCCTCTGATGCCGGTGAACACTTTACTTCATTGCGTCCGCCAATCATACAAGGAAAGCCAACCGCTGGCATTCTGTCTGCCGCGGTGCAAGGAAATAAGATAATACTTGTAGGCGGTGATTTTCAGGATCTCACATTAGCCAAAGCACATCATCTCTATTCTGTAGACCAGGGGAAAACATGGCTGACGCCAACAATCCCCGTTCGTGCTTACCGGGAATGCGTTGAATATATTTCAAGAGATGTGTGGATTGCCGTCGGCCCATCCGGCGCCGAAGTTTCCGTTGATGGCGGGGAAGTCTGGCATATGCTCTCGGATGAAAAGGGACTTCATGTTATACGAAAGGCACGGAAAGGAAAACTAATTGTCACCGCGGGCAGTGCCGGGGCCGTATTCCTAATTCGGCAATAGAAGGCCACAACGCATTCATGATATTTCTATTCGTGCCTTCTATGTGCTTGTCGTGGCCTTAAATTCATTTCTTCCGCCAATCGACTAACCGAAAATTCGGTTCACCTCCCGGCCAAGCGCTGGTCTTCGGACGAACTTCCTAACCTTTGCGAATGGCCGAGTAGGTCCACAGCGCGCAAACAAGATCCACAATGCCAAACAAGATCATCTGCACAGGAGCGAGACCAATCAGGACAAGGGCAAGGAAGAAGACAAATGCCGAACTGCGAATATAAACCGTAAGCATATTGAACAACGCGTTATTTGCCGGGGCCATGAAGACATAGTATAAACCAAGGGCAAATACGACTACGCCCAAAAGACGGATCCAGACTTCCGTGGTTTCAGGAACCTGAATAAGTGCAAGGAGCACGTTGGGAAACGCAGTTAGCGTAACGGCAGTTGCCAGTAAATAAAACCCAAAATAGTAAACGGAACGGGATGCAGGAGTCATAATAGATGGTTTAGGGCTAGTGTTAAGTATGAATGTAGGAAAATTCGGGCAATCTATTTTCCAGGTGATTTTACCATGTGGTGTCCTACACCTTAAGGTGTAGGACACCTAAACTTCAATTAAGCCGAGTACTTTGCCTCACCCAGTTTTGCATGAGCAGCGGCAAGCCGGGCTACAGGAACCCGCGGTCCCGAACACGATACATAGTTGAGCCCGAGGTAATGACAGAACATAATTGACTCCGGATGCCCCCCATGCTCACCACAGATTCCCACTTTCAAATCGTTGCGCTTTTTCCGGCCGTCATCAACCGCCATCTTCATCAGCTTGCCCATCGCCTTACGATCCAGCACCTCAAATGGGTTATCTTTTAGAATGCCGTGTGATATGTAAAAGGGCAAGAATTTGTTTTCCGCATCCTCACGAGAGAACGAAAAGGTTGCCTGGGTCAAATCGTTTGTGCCGAACGAAAAGAACTCGGCTACTTCGGCTAATTCCTCAGCCTGGAGGCAAGCGCGGACCACCTCAATCATTGTCCCAAACTTGATGTTTAGTTTTACTTTGTTCTCCGTCTCAATAACAGTTCGGATTTCATCCACGAAGGATTTTACTTCGCGGAGTTCCTCTGCGGTGCACACTTGTGGAATCATTATTTCCGGATGCACATTGATCTTCACTTTCTGACAGTCGGCGGCAGCTTCCAGGATAGCCCTGATCTGCATTTTATATATCTCAGGGAATGTTAGGCCCAACCGCACGCCTCGGTGACCCAGCATCGGGTTTACCTCATGTAGTTCTCGTACTTTCTTCAACATCTGTCCCTTCTTCTGAATGGCTTGAGAGATGAGTTCCTCTCCCATCATGTTGAATGGGGCATTTGATTGAGCGGCCATATTGACATCGGCATTGAGAAGCCGAAGACTGCCAAATAAATTGGTAACACCACTCACGGTAGTTCTCAAGTGATCCAGGTGAACGAGCTCATCACGTAAGATGTCCTCTGAAGGAAGGAACTCGTGAATCGGGGGATCCAACAGCCGAATTGTGACCGGCCTTGGAGCCATAGCCAGGAGAATTTCCTTAAAGTCCTGGCGCTGCATTTCTTTCAATCGGTTCAATGCCGACTCTCGCAACTCTTGAGTGTCTGCTAAAATCATCTCGACAACTACAGGAAGGCGTTCCACATCGTTGAACATTCTTTCCGTGCGGCATAGGCCAATCCCCATCGCTCCATACTCAAGCGCTTTCTTTGCGGCGCCCGGGGTATCGGCATTGGCAAATACTTTTAACATGGAAAGTTCATCAGCCCAGCTCAACAAAGTCTTGAGTTCATCAGAAAATGTAGGCTCCACGGTGGGAATAATGCCCTGGTATACAAAACCTGTTCCGCCATCGATGGTTATATAGTCGCCTTCGTGGAGAACTTTATCACCGATTTTTGCCTGACGAAGTTTGGTGTCTACCTGGATGCCCTCAGCGCCAGCAACACAGGGCTTGCCCATCCCGCGGGCAACAACAGCTGCGTGGGAGGTCTTGCCACCGCGACTTGTCAAAATACCCTGTGAGGCGAAGAACCCATGGATGTCTTCGGGTTTGGTTTCTTCCCTCACCAAAATCACTTTCTCGCCCTGGCGTCCAATGAGTTCAGCGCGATCGGCATCAAAGACCACATGCCCTGATGCTGCGCCGGGAGACGCCGGCAATCCTTGGGCAAGGGGCGTTGCTTTGTGAAGGGAGTCCAAACGAGGGTGTAGCAATTGCTCGAGCATATCCGGTTTAATCCGTAACAAAGCTTGTTCTCGGGAGATTAACCCCGCACGATTCATCTCAACCGAGGTGCGCACCATCGCCGTGGTATTCATTTTGCCATTGCGCGTCTGAAGACAAAACAACACACCCTTCTCTATGGTGTATTCGAAATCCTGAACTTCCTTGTAGTGAGTCTCCAGTTTGCTGCGCAATTCTTCCAATTGCTTATACAGCGAAGGCATTTCGTGAGCCAGTTCGCTCACCGGTTTGGGCGTACGAATACCGGCCACAACATCTTCGCCTTGCGCGTTGGTGAGGTATTCACCAAACATGACATTCTCGCCCGTGCCGGGGTCGCGCGTGAATCCTACGCCGGTGGCACAGTCGTTACCCATATTGCCAAATACCATGGTGACCACATTTACGGCCGTCCCATTGGCCATATCAGGCGTAATCTTAAATTCTCTTCTGTAGTCGATTGCGCGCTTGCCCATCCAGGAATTAAACACGGCGCGGATGGCAATCTCCAATTGTTCAAACACATCTTCCGGAAACGGTTTGCCCAATGTCTCGCTGACAACATTTAGAAACCGCTCGCTGATGCCTTTCAGGTCGGATGCGCTCAGGCCAATATCAACTTTCACACCGGCCTTCTTCTTCACTTCCTCAAAATGCTTGTCAAATTTCTCGTCGGGGACGCCGAGCGCCACCTTCCCAAACAACTGGATAAACCGGCGGTAAGCGTCGTAAGCAAATCGTTCGTTCTTGGTTTGTTTGATCACCCCCAGCAAGGTCTTCTGATTCAGTCCGAGGTTCAATATCGTGTCCATCATACCGGGCATTGACATCGCCGATCCTGAACGGACGGAGACTAGCAAAGGGTTTTCGGGATCACCAAAACGCTTGCCGGAAGCTTTTTCAATTTCTTTTACCTGCCGACGTACTTCTTCCATGAGCCCGGCGGGAAGACCTTTTTCAGGTGCTTCCAGGTATCGGAGGCAGGCCTCGGTGCTAATAACAAATCCAGGAGGGACATTGAGACCAATCTGGGTCATTTCACAGAGGTTAGCTCCTTTCCCTCCAAGCAGTTGTTTGTTTTTGCCGTCGCCTTCGCGGAAGGCATAAACGAATCGAGGTGAATTTACTTTTTCCTTTGTTTGAGCATGTTCGGCGGTCATTGTAGTATTCATATGGGTTTCCTTTAGATTTTTGAAGGTAGAATTACCACTCGCTGTAAAATATGACATCAGTCATCCCATTTTCGATTTTACGTCATGGTTTTAATAAAGCGCTAACGCTAGATTAGTATTGTCGAAAAATCGCTTCTGCTATGACACCCTCGTTTCTATCGCACGAATTATACCTGATCTACAACCCGGAAACTGAATTGGGACGCAGGACTCGAGCTCTTGCTCCTTCCGTGAGTAACATAGTCCATGAAATTGACCTAAAGAGTAAATGGGTGACGCCGTTCCGGTGGAAGGAAATCATGGGGCTACTTCATGTAACAAGCCCGCTGGATATTCTGGATTCAAATCATCCTGACTACGGTCAAGTTATTTCCGGTAAAGAATATTCAGAATCCGATTTTTTAGAAATTCTCTATCAGAATCCACAATTGGTAAAGGGGCCGATTGGCGTTCTTGAAAACCACGCAGTCCTTTGTGATGAGGCCAGAGATATCCTACGACTGGACCAAGCGCCGCTTGCTGAGCGCAATTCCTATACCAGCTAGGTCAGCTATCTTTTAAATTTCTGCTTCAGCAATTCAAGGCTTGATTTCATCTCTCCCTTTCCCGCACTTTCACTCACGGGGCTAGAAGATTTTCCTGACGTTACCTTATCTTTTCTTGGTGAAGCACTTGCGGCAGGCTGCGCACGATCTGCAAACGGTTCACTCTTCATAGACAGCGCAATCCGCTTCCGTGCCACATCCACTTCAAGCACTGTAACCCTCACCTTTTGTTGTACGGCAACAGCCTCATTGGGATCTTTGACAAACCGATCGCTCAAATTGCTGATGTGAACCAGGCCGTCCTGGTGGACACCAATATCCACGAATGCACCGAAATTAGTGACGTTCGTGACGATCCCAGGAAGTGACATACCCACTTTCAGGTCTTTCAGCTCATTCACGCCCTCCTGAAAATTGAAGGCTTCAAATTTCTGGCGAGGATCGCGGCCGGGCCTTTCCAATTCGGCGAGAATATCGGTAAGCGTCGGCAAGCCAACCTCTGGTGTCGCATATTTCTTCAGGTCGAGCGCCTTGCGAAGCTCGGCGCGGGTCATCAAGTCCCTGACGGTGCACCCCAGATCACGTGCAAATTTTTCGACAATCGCATAGCTCTCCGGATGGACCGCACTGCCGTCTAGCGGATTATCAGAATCGCGGATTCGCAGGAACCCGGCGCACTGCTCAAATGCTTTCCCGCCGAGACGCGGAACCTTTTTTAAGGCATCCCGATCAGGAAATGCGCCATTCCGGGAACGATACTCAACTATACTCTTCGCCAACTGTGGTCCTAGTCCGGAAACATAAGTGAGCAGCTCTTTACTTGCGGTGTTAACTTCTACGCCAACGGAATTGACGCAGCTAGCGACGACATCCTCAAGTCCGGCGCGCAGTTTGACCTGATCAACATCGTGTTGATATTGACCCACGCCAATCGCTTTCGGGTCGATTTTAACCAGTTCGGCGAGGGGATCGGTGAGACGCCTTCCAATCGAAACCGCGCCGCGCACTGTTACATCATAATCAGGAAACTCTTCTCGTGCTGTGTCGGAAGCAGAATATACGGATGCGCCACTTTCGTTCACCATCACAACAAGAATTGCTTTGGGCAGATCAAGCGCCTTAATAAATGCTTCTGTCTCGCGACCTGCCGTACCATTGCCAATGGCAATCGCTTCAATTTTGAATTTATCACAGAGACCTTTCACGATTGTTGAAGCTTTCGTTATTTCCCGTTGTGGCTCATGCGGGTAAATCACAGTGTTGAACTGTAATTCGCCCTGAGCACCCAGGCAAACCAACTTTATACCCGAGCGAAAGCCGGGGTCGAGTGCAAGCACTCGCTTTTGTCCCAACGGAGAAGCCAACAGCAACTTTCTCAGGTTGGCGCTAAAGACGTTGATGGCATCCGTATCCGCTTTCTGCTTACTCTCTTCGCGCACTTCCGATTCGATGGATGGCTTAAGGAGACGTTTGTAACTGTCGCTTACAGCCAAGCTCACCTGCCCCGAGGCGGCATTCGATGATTTTACAAATCGATGGTGCAGCATGGGAATAACATCCTTCTCGTCAGGAGCGATATCCAGTGAAAGAAATCCTTCTTGTTCACCGCGAAGTACAGCCAAAATCCTATGTGAGGGCGCTTTACGCAGCGGCTCACTCCAGTCAAAATAGTCGCGGAACTTTTGTGCCTCCTCGGTGGTGACCTTTGACTTTACAGCCCGTGCTGACACAAGCCCCTCCTTCCAAAAGGTATCCCGCACAGCTTTTCTGGCTTCAGCGTTTTCACTCACCCACTCGGCGATAATGTCGCGGGCACCCTGAAGGGCCTCCTCCCCGGATGCCACCCCCTTGTCTTTATTAATATACGCTGCAGCCACCTTGTCAAGACTAACATTTCCCTGATCAAAAAGTGTGAAAGCCAAAGGCTCAAGGCCTTTTTCACGGGCAACACTTGCGCGCGTCTTTCGCTTGGGCTTGTAGGGAAGGTAGATGTCCTCCAGTTCCGCCAATGTCTCCGCTGCTGCAATGGCTTTTTCTAAGCCTGGCGTTAGTTTGTCCTGCTTTGCGATGGACTTGAGTATCGCTTCTTTTCTTTTGCCCAGGTCCTCAAGTAATTGGTGGCGGTCACGAATAGCGGTGAGTACCACTTCGTCAAGACTGCCTGTCCGCTCCTTCCGGTAGCGAGCAATGAAGGGTATTGTTGAACCCTCCGCCAGCAAGTTTAAGACATTTTGTACTTGATGCTCGTCTAGCTTGAGTTCCGCAGCAATGCGGGAGATGTTTTTACTCATGTGATAGTTGAAAAAAATAAATTCGGTACTGATAGCAAAACTAGGGCAGATTAGGAGAAATACAACCGCCAGTGAATATTTTCACTCATAGGAATTTTCGAAGCCTGAACTTGACCAACCTCGAAATCCCAGGTGAATGAGGAGGAAAACAGTGCCTACTTTTCTTCCAATGTCTCCAGGTTTTTCTTTGCCCCTGGATTGTCCGGGTTCATCTTCAAAGATTTTCTATAGTTCTCTATTGCTTCTTTCTTATCGCCGTTCTTCATACAGGCTTCGGCATAGCTGTCATAGGCGTTGGCGCTCATCGGGAAGATCCCCATGTTTATGCGGAACAATTCCTTCGCCATCTGAAATTTACTTTCATTCATTAAATCATAGCCACGCCTATTTATAGCCTCCTCATTGATGAATTTGTCATCCGGATTTGATTTCATGAATAGCTGATACTCTTTCTGAGCCCTGACATAGTCACCTGCCAGAAACCATTCATATGGGATTTTCTCTCCTGTCTTCATCAGTGGATGCTCGTACTTTACCGAATCCGCCAAGTCACTACGAAAAACCAGATGCAGTTGACCATCAACCGGATTGGCTTTGAACTGAATGAGCGCCGTTCGTTCGCTCCTCGCGAATGTGCTATCGGAAACCTTAAACATTTCCATTGGTTTCATCCCCGTATACTGATAGAATAGCTTATCCCCTTTCGCCACTACTTCTGAAACACCATCAGAATCATACTTGTACCTGCCAACAACACGCTGGATCGTTTCTGCATCCATCGGGACTGGCTTGTAGATCGGCATGAAATCGCTCCATTTATAAGTTAAGGCTACGGCCCGAATGAGTTCATCGATAAAGGGAGGGTGATTTGAATTCGTCAGCACCACAACGCCATAACCCTTGTCCCGATGTGCCGTCATCGCACTGGAAAACCCTTCATCCCAACCGCCATGACCAAAGTACACATCGCTCTTAAGCACATCTACGAAAATTCCCAGCCCTACCTCCTTCGAAATGTATGGCGTGAGCATTTCATTTACTTGTTCGCGGGAAAGCACTTTATTGCTTTCCCCTTTTGAGGACAATTGAATTTCTATTGCGAATCGGGCAAGGTCTTCTGCCGTGGTCCAAAGCCCGGCTGCCGCCATTTCCGGATAGGTATGCCGTTTGCCTTTTGTCATTGTGCCGTCGGGAACATAACCCGTCGCTGCCAAAGGAAGCTTTTCTTTACTAAGCGGCTGATCATATGTGCTGCTTGTCATCCCAAGCGGTCCAAGCACCTGCTCTTGCATAATCTGCGGAAAGGGCTTTCTATCAATATCAATAAGCATTTGCTGCATGATGCAGTATCCGCCACCAGAATACCGGAAATCAGCGCCGGGAAGTTTATCAATGCGGATCGGTGGGCTATTGGCCGGGGTCTCTCCATTCAATATTTGCACCAGGGTGGGAACTGGCAGGTTGGGACTGTAGCCAAGAAATCCGTGCACCGTCACGCCACCGGTATGACTGAGCAAATGCTTTAGCGACACTTTTGATCCCTTGGTGAATTCATTTTCCGGCAACTGCCAGGATTTCAAATATGTATTGATGTTTTCATCTGCGTCGATCTTTCCCATCGCCGCAAATTTTAGAGCACCAAATGCCGAGACCGGCTTGCTTATCGACCCGGCTTGAAAGAGGGTTTGCGTTGTTACAGGCTCCTTGCTTTCCTTGTCCATGATACCGTAAGCCTTGCTCCAGATGATTTTATTGTCCTGGATTACCGCAATACTCACACCGGGCACGCCATAATGCTTCATTCGCTCCTCGATCGTCCAGATTGAATCGCCTTCAATCCGAACTGGAGGGATCAAACTTGTTTCGACTTGTCGAATTTGTGGATCAAGATTTTCCGGCGGCTTGCCGGGGCCGCATGCGGCCGCAGTCAGTACTAGGGTAAGGACTTGCGCGGTCTTTCGTATCATGGCTAGGGGTTGAACGCACAAGATAGTGATTGCACCTGATTCCAACTTAAGGTACACACACCTCAATTGCCCAAATGCCCTGCTACTTGACTCCCTTCCCGTAATCCATCACCAGATTTGCCATTGCATTCAAACCCAGCTTGAGACCGCTGTCTTCAATAATAAATGATGGCGTATGGTGCGGACCAGCCTTAAGTGGGTCCTGGCCTTTCGGCATTCCGCCAAGGAAAATAAAAAGCCCGGGGACCTGATTGGCAAAGAATGAAAAATCTTCTGAGCCGGTCTTGGCCTTGGACAGAATTACATTCTCCTTGCCAGCAGATTTCTCCAGACTGGGCAGCATTCTTGCCGTAAGCTTTGGATCGTTGTAGGTTACGGGATAGCGAATGGTATAGGGCAATTCGACCACCGCTGTTGCTCCTGCCGCTTCCGCCGTGTTAGTGGCGATCTCGTTGATGCGTTTGATAAAGAACGCTTCATCCTCCTTACTGAGTGTTCTCACCGTACCCATAAGCTCAGCTTGTTCTGCGATAATGTTCGAACGATTTCCTGCATGAAATGAACCAATGGTCACGACAGCGCCATTCTCGGTAATGTTCAGATTGCGACTAACAATCGTCTGAAGTCCATAGACAATCTGCGAGGCGGTGACAATCGGATCCACCGACAACCAGGGATACGCGCCATGCGAAGGTTTGCCTTTCACCGTGATCTTCATGTCCATAGCACCTGCCATCGCACCCTCAGGCCGGTATTCAATTTTTCCCACTTCGGTTCCCGAAGAAACATGCAAACCAAAGATGACATCCACTTTTGAGTTGTCAAGCACGCCTTCCTTGACCATCAATGCAGCCCCACCCTCTTCCCCCACCGGAGGCCCTTCTTCGGCAGGCTGGAAGATGAATTTTACGGTCCCTTTTAGTTCACTTTTCATGGACGCCAGGATTTCCGCCACACCCATCTGAATCGCCACATGCGCATCATGTCCACAGGCATGCATGACGGGCACTTGCGCTCCATTATAGGTGGAAGTCTCTTTTGATGCGAAAGGCAAGTCGTTCTTCTCGAGTACCGGGAGTCCGTCCATGTCGGCACGCAAGGCAATGACGGGGCCTGGAAGTGCGCCTTTAAGAATACCCACAACACCGGTCTTGGCTATTCCGGTCTTCACTTCAATCCCGAGTGACTCCAGATGCTTGGCGATAATCTGTGCGGTCCGTGTTTCGCGGTTACCGAGCTCAGGATGCTGGTGGAAATCGCGGCGCCAGGCAACGACTTTGGATTCAATGGCGTCTGCTTTGGCTTTGATGGCCTGACGTTGTTTGTCGGTTTGAGCGGTGACCGGGCAGACAACAAGAATCAGCACGAGGGAGAAGAAAGTTTTCATGGTATTCAAATTTCCCGAATGATAGGAAACTTACGTGAATACTCAACTTGATTTTACCCAAGTGGCTTGCTTAACCGCTGAATTGTCAACTCATCTGTTTATTTATTGTATTCTCAATTCATCCCCGTATTTTAGTGTACTATCCCTCCCATCATGGATCTTCCCTTCTTGAAAACCACCTTCCGCCATCTTCAACGGCATACCACGTACACCGTCTTGAGTCTAAGTGGCCTGGTGATTGGTTTAGTGACAAGTCTTCTGATTTTTATGTGGATCGTAGATGAATGGAGTTATGACAAGCAACATCCGGAAAATGACCGGGTATTCCGGGTGATGTACCATGAACGACAGGCCAATGGAGAGGTCCTGACACTGGAGGAAACACCTTCCCTCCTCGCTGACTACCTGAAGCAAGAGATTCCTGAGGTTGAAAAGGTATGCCGGGCCGGTTTCTGGGAGCGAAAACTCCTTAGTCTCGGTAACACGGCAGCCTATTTCGATGGCCGCTTTGCGGATGCCGAATTCGTTTCTGTCTTTAACTTGACCCTGTTGGCTGGCGACCCAAAGAACTTGATTCCCGACAGCCGATCTATTATCGTTTCCCGGCGGATTGCCGAAACTTTCTTTCCAAACGGTGATGCTCTCGGAAAGTTTATTCAGGTCGATCGCAAAGACGAGATGAAAATCACGGGTATCTATGAAAATCATTCCCGGCTATCAAGTCTCGGCGAAGAATTTCTCCTTCCCATCTCGGTCTACCTGGGCACGCCAGCCTGGGACAACCTGGACGTGGGAACGTATGTCAAACTCAAGCGAGCAGATGCTGATGCAACTGTCAACGAAAAGATTCACGACAAAATCAACCGGGAGCGCAATATTTCCCAAACCTCACTTTCGATGTTCCGACTTACCGACTGGCGGTTGCACTGGCGGTTTTTAGATGGCAAGGTCAACGGCGGGCGAATTGATATCGTTATCGCCTTTGGCATCATCGCCGCGTTCATCCTGGTGATGGCTTGCATTAACTACATGAACCTGGCAACGGCCCGGGCGGCCATGCGCGCCAAAGAGATTGGCGTGCGAAAAATGTCTGGAGCTACCCGCCGCATTCTGGTTCGTCAATTTCTTGGGGAAAGTCTGGTGATTTCATTTTCCGCTGGCCTGTTATCTTTGCTCGGGATATACCTTACTCTTCCCTTGTTCTGCGCCTTGACCGGCAAGGAACTCACATTTGCCCTCTTCGACTCGGTACTTCTACCCGCCGTTTTTACTTTTTCACTCATTTCGGGACTTCTTGCAGGCAGTTACCCGGCATTTGTTCTCGCCTCGCTCAAGCCCTCCACGGTTCTGAAAGGAAATTTGCTTGAAGGCCTCACCGGGGCAGTTCTTCGAAAGTACCTGGTGATTTTCCAGTTTTCACTCTCGCTAATCCTGATAGTCGCTGCTGTAGTAATCCAGCAGCAAGTGGACTTTCTTCGTTCCCGAGACCTGGGGTTCGACCAGAAAAACGTACTATACATTGAACCAGGGCAAGACAGCAACCTCTCTGTTGATGTCTTCCGCACGGAAGCCCTTCGGCACCCAGGCGTCAAGTATGTAGTGGAAGGAGCAGCCAGCCCAATGGAGATCAATGGAGTGGGTACTGCCGAAGTGCCGGCACGCGAGGGCAATCAGCAAGTGGTGGTCAATGGCGCCACCTGCGACTATGACTACTTACCGGCCCTTGGCTTCACCTTTGTGACGGGTCGGAATTTTTCACGCGGCCATGCCTCCGACAGCAATGCTTTCGTGATAACCGAAAAAGCCGCAGACATGATCGGCTTTGAGAACCCGATCGGGCAGCGCATCACCTATGGCAAGACTGGCACCATCATTGGCGTCATTCGTGACTTCCATAATGCAGAGATCCATGAAACGGCGGCGCCGGTGATTTTTTTTCTCGGCGACAAGGAATCATTTGGATACTGGCGAAGGTTGTTCATCGGATACCAGCCTGGCCAACTCAACGAAGTGCGCAATTATTTGAAAGCGGTCTATGAAAAACTTGAGCCCGGCCTTCCCCTGGAATTCGGTTTTCTTGACCGTGACTTTGATTCCCAGTTTCGAAGCGACAACTTATTGGGGAGCCTCGCCATCTGGTTTACAGTGATCGCCGTAGCCATTGCCTGCCTGGGATTGTTTGGGCTGACTTTGTTCAACACGCAACGGCGAACGAAAGAGATCGGCGTACGAAAGGTACTCGGCGCCAGCGTCGTCAACTTGGTTTTCATGTTTTGCCTGGATTTTTCGCGGCCAGTGATTATCTCAATCACAATCGCTGTGCCGGTCGCCTACCTGCTGGTGGAACAATTCCTCCAACGCTATCCATTGCGCATGGATCTTCCGTGGATGTCGGTTGCGGTGACGTCGGTTGCTTTGCTCGCCATAGCACTCCTTACCGTTTCATACCAGTCGTTACGTGCCGCAAGGCAAAATCCGGTCGAAGCACTGAAGACAGAATGATGGGAATTGGGTTTTATCCGTGATCATCCGTGACTTCCGTGGCAAAAAAAGAATAGCCACAGATGACACAGATAAGCACGGGTGAATACAAGATTATGTTTTTTCTGAAAGCGGTGAAATAGTAGCCCGAATTCCTTGCAAGGAAATGGACACAGTCCCATCAGTGATCATCCGGCAATCCGTGGCAAAAAAAGAATAGCCACAGATGACACAGATAAGCACGGATGAATACAAGATTATATTTTTTCTGAAAGCGGTGAAATAGTAGCCCGAATTCCTTGCAAGGAAATAGACACAGTCCCATCCGTGATCATCCGGCGATCCGTGGCAAAAAAAAGAATAGCCACAGATGACACAGACAAGCACGGATGAATACAAGATTATGTTTTTTCTGAAAGCGGTGAAATAGTAGGAAATGGACACAGTCCCATCCGTGATCATCCGTGCAATCCGTGGCAAAAAATCAGCCTTCTCGATAGCTCAGTCTTAAACTTCCGCCATCCTTCGCTGGAGGGTCTTCACCGAATTCCCTTGCTTCTCCAGGATTTGATCCATCGCATATTCACTCAACGCCGTGATGGTCAGTGATGGATTGACACCTAAGTTGCAGGGCATAATACTTCCGTCGAGTATGTAAAAATTGTCGTAGCCATGAACGCGGAACTTTTCGTCTACCACCCCCTCTGAAGCATTCCGGCCCATGGGACAGCCGCCGAGGATATGGGCGGTGGATGAAAGTCCGAAAGCGATTTCAGTAAATGCATTTTGAGGAACACCATTTACTTTCTTCGCATAACGGTAAAGGGCCTCCTGACCGATCGGAATGTAGCTCGGCACTTTTTGCTGTGCGTCATTCTGCATCGTGAGGCCTGCGCCAAACATGCCTTGCTTCAACTTCATCCGCATCGCATTGGGCAGCGACTGCATGATGAGAAAAATGATACCGTGCTCGGCAAGTTTGAAATTGAAGATCGAACGAAGAAAATTCCACGGCTGCGTGAGGACGTTTCCCAGCATTTTAAGTGTCCTTACCAGTGGGGTGCCATTACCCGCTGCCATTACAGCCAGTCGTGTCATAGCACCTGATCCATCCGGGAACTTGCAGAGCTCAATGTGGGTATCGTCATCCGGGTTGAAGACTGAACTTATCGCGATGCCGTGATTTAATTTGCGGTCTGCAGCAACAATGCCCGAAAGCATCTCGGAGTTGGTCAACAAGTTGTCACCCAGTTTACCCGATAGGCCGGGTAATGTTTTGTCCACATGCTTTTGCCGGAGGAGCAAGTCGAGGGTGCCCAATACGCCTCCACTCATGACTATGCCTCGCGACGTGTAGACTTTCTTTTTCTTTCCAAACCAGCTTGTACTCTGCTCGGTGTGGACCCGGTATTCTCCGTTAACGGCTTCAATCTTGGTCACGCGTGTTTCGGCCAGGACTTTGGCGCCGAAGAGATTCTCGGCAAACCACAAGTAATTCTTGTCCAGCGTATTTTTCGCATCGTGCCGGCACCCGACCATACAGCCCGCGCACTCGATGCATCCGCGGCGTGCCGGGCCAAGTCCTTTGAAGTAGGGGTCAATTGCCTTTTTGGGGTCTCCGAGATAGACGCCGACATAATCGACACGATCATAGGAGTTGCCTCGCCCCATATCGTCAGCCACAGATTTTAATATCCGGTCTTCTTCATATTCCTTGGTGTACTTCTCACTGCCCAACATGAATTTTGCTTTCTCAAAGTATGGAGCGAGCTCCGACTTCCAATCCTTGAAATGTGACCACACCGGGTTTGTGTAGAAGGTCTCGCGGGGCATCATGTGTGTATTGGCATACACCAGCGAGCCGCCGCCCACGCCCACGCCAGAGATTACGAAGACTTCCTTGAAGAACGTCAGTTTCTGAAATCCAAAGCATTTCAACAGCGGCATCCAAAGATACTTTCGGACATTCCAGTTGGATGTGGGAAAATCACTTGCCTTCCAGCGTTTACCCTTTTCAATTACAAGAACAGAATAGCCCTTCTCCGACAGTCGCATAGCCGAGACCGATCCGCCAAAGCCGGAGCCGATAACGATGTAGTCGACGGGTAATTCCATGGGGTCAATTTAATATGTTTAAAGTCTAAGGTTGAATGTCTAAGGTTTAAAGTTCTCGGTTCAAAGGTTCAGCGTTCAAAGCTACCCTTATCGGGAGTGACTTTCGTGCACCCTCACCTAAGAACTGGGCGATCTGCACGAAAAAACCTACCTTCATCACATATGGCGCATTACAACTACCCTCCCGGCTACAACTTTTTCGGCACCTATAGACGTGCTTTCAAAGTAGTCAAGAGCCCGCTGGAGACAATGATGGAGAGTGTCACGCGCTTCGGCGAGTCATATTCGGTCACGGACGGAATCAAAGGGCGCATGATCCTCACCCAAAACCCCGAATTCATCGACTACGTCCTGCGTAAAAACCAGAAGAACTACTACAAGTCACGCATGGTGACGGAAAAATTGGGCCGTTTCATTGGCAATGGCTTGCTCACCTCAAATGGACCGTATTGGCTGAGGCAGCGCCGTCTAATCCAGCCTGGATTCCATCCTCAAAAAATAAAGGAGCTACACGGTATCATGAAGCAGACGATCGACAGCTTTCTGGAAAAATTCCCTACCGGCAAGCATGTGGACATCTACCCGTTAATGAACCGGTTGGCCTTTGACGTGGTCATTAACACACTATTTAATATCAACCTCCCCCAAGACACGATCCGTGAACTTGGCAGCTTCACCAGTGACATCCAGGAGTTCGTCATCACCGATATCCGACAGCCATACAACAGCTGGTGGTTTGAACTGTCGGGGTGCGTCAAAGAAAATAAACGTAAGGCCGAGCGTGTCCGAGACATTCTGCGCACCGTTGTACGCGAACGCCAAGCGAGTGGAGAGAAATACAACGACCTCCTGGACATGCTTCTCGAAGCACGTTATGAAGATACTGGCGCGGCCATGAGCGAGGAACAAGTTCTCGACGAGATTCTGATCCTGTTCATCGCCGGCCACGAGACCACCGGCAACGCCCTCACGTGGACACTATACCTTCTTGCCAATCATCCGGAGGAATTGGAAAAGGTCCGTAGCGCAACAAAAGGTTTGTCGATCGCTGATACAGTCGCACATCCTCGCCTTGCCGCAATAATCAACGAATCCATGAGGCTCTATCCACCGGCATGGGCCAGCGATCGCGTTTCTCTGGAGGATGATTCATTTGGTGGATTTTCCTTTCCCAAAGGAACCATCATCGCATTATTCTATTTCGGACTCCACCGTAGTGCCAAGTATTGGGATGAGCCGCTATCATTCAAGCCCGAGCGCTTCCTGAATCCGGATAACGAAAAAGAAAAAAATAAAGTATTCTTCCCGTTTGGTGGTGGCCCCAGGCTTTGCATCGGAAACAACTTTGCGATGTCGGAGATGGCGCTCTTTCTACAAGCTTTCATTTCCAAGTTTGATCTCAAGCCTACCCAAGCTAAACCAAAGATGCGGCCGTTGATCACCCTGCGGCCGGAGGGTGTGTTGTTAGGCGTGAACAGAATGCGCTGATGAACTAAGGCCTCGAATAGTCTCGACGCACTTCAGAATATTCCTTACTTGATCTGTGTGTTTTCTTGGTGGTTCGAGGTGATTGCTATTCAGAGAAATGCAGGTCAAGAAGTGCACAAAGAACCAAAAAGAGCACAACGCATTCTATGGGAATTTCTTCGTGATCTTTGTGCTTTCTTAGTGTTTGTTGTGAGCCCGTATTCAATAACCCATACCTTAATCCTGTTAGAAATGCAGGTCACGCTCGCTTCAGCGTATCTCAACTAATAGCTGGCTTTCCACAGGCGCATTTTGTAGATTCACCACATGTACCATCTCGTTTACACGAGTCATGCAACCCGACACTTCACTGAGGAGGATCTGGTTTCTCTTTTAAAGGAATGCCGGGCTTTTAATCAGGTTCACAGGATTACCGGGATGCTGCTTCACATCCAGGGTAAGTTCATTCAGGTGCTAGAAGGTAGCAAACAGGAGGTCGTGAGCCTGTTTGAACAGATTGCCATCGACCCCCGGCACAAACGGGTAGCGCTCGTGGCTGAGGGCGACTCGGCTAGCCGAATTTTCAAGGATTGGTCAATGGGATTCAAACGGCTCACCCCTGAACAAGCTGTTCAACTTAGCGGGTTCAGGGATATCGATCAATTTTTTGCAAAAAAGCAAATTCAGGAAAAAAGCAGCCTGCTCCTTATTTTTCTTAAGTTGTTCTACGACAAGAATATGGTTGAATTTGCGGAACTATAGCGCTATTGACACTTGGTGCTTACAATCGAAATTCAGCAATCAATTATCACTTTCCTAAGCGTCGGAGTCATGTCTGGACAAATTCAACTTCCAGTTCTTCAGTTGCGAAATGTCCCTGACGAATCACCAAATTATCTCTAAATTTCCAGGGTGACGACCACCGAATGAGCAGGTCCTTTATCTTTAGCCGAAGCGTTGCAGCCGCACTAATCGGTATGGCATTGATTGTTCTGGTCGGTTGGAAGCTGCAAATCCCAGAACTGAAATCACTGTTTTCGCAAGACCTTGTACCCATGGTGGCCAATTCGGCCATCGCCTTCCTGTGTACCGGAATAATCCTGGTCCTATTCACATTTCGTCAAATACTTCCTGCAATTCGGGTGATCCGGATTCTAGCGACCATCATTTCACTCTTGGGATTGTTTACCCTGCTTGAATACATCACTGATATTGGCCTCGGTATTGATCAGTTCATCTTTTCACAGCCATCAGATTTGAGCAGCCATCCGGGGCGAATGTCCATTGTTTCGGCGCTCAACTTTTCGTTGGTGGGAATGTGCTGCTGGATCGAGACAATCAACTGGGACAAGAAAATATACATTGGCCAATACGCGATGCTTGTCTCCTTCTTCACCACCCTCTATCCGTTCACTGGCACCATCTTCGGCGCGCTGCACATTGGTTCGCAGAATACCACAATGGCCGTACCAACCGCTGTGTGCTTCTTGCTTATTACGTCCGCGTATTTTGTCAGGCATGCCCATGAGGGGTGGGCTTCGCTACTATTTTCGCAGAACGTCGCTGGCGTACTCATTCGAAGAATTTTGATTCCGGTGGCCGTCATATACCCTGCTGTTGCTTTCCTTACTGTTCGCGGTGAGAAAGCCGGTTTTTACAACGCCGAAGGCGGAACCGTCTTCATGATGGTTTCCAGCATGGCACTTTTTACGTTAATCGTACTCATCACAGCCGAAACTATCAGCCGCCTGGATGATGAGAAAGACCAGTATAAGAAATTCTTTGAAATTTCATCTGAGGTTCTCATGATTGCCGGAACGGATGGCTCCATCAAACTCGTCTCTAACGCGTTCACGACCGTACTGGGCTACTCAAATCAGGAGGGAATCAATAATTCATTTTTCTATTTCATTCACCCCGAGGATACGGCCTTGGCGGTTCAGCATTTTGAACTCCTGAACGCAGATCCGGCGCCTGGGTCATTTCAAATTCAGATGAAAGGAAAAGATGGGGCGACACGCCACTTTCTCTGGTCGCATACCCGGGATAGGAAATCAGGCAACGTATATGCTGCAGGGTATGACATTACCGAAATCAAGGAGGCGGAACAAGTGCGTGAGCTCGCCAAGCGGCTAACGCATCAGAACGAGCAACTGGCCAGCTTCGCCCATATCGTATCACATAACCTGCGCTCTCACGTCGGCAACCTCACCAGCCTTTTACAATTGCATAAGGATGCTGATCCGGCTGAACGCGGCATGTTGCTGGGGATGATTGAAAAGGTTACTCATCATCTCTCCGGTACACTTAATGACTTGATTGAATCATTGCGAATCAAAGAAGACGTGAGCAAGGAGCGACACGAAATCTACTTTGACCAGGTACTCATGAAAACCAAGGAGATTCTTTCCAGTGCAATTCTCGAATCAACCGCTTCTATCACACACCGGTTCGATGCTGAATCAATTCCATACCCAAGTGTGTATCTGGAAAGCATATTCCTCAACCTCCTCTCCAACGCGATCAAGTACCGATCGGATGAACGGCCCCTTCACGTTCACATCGAAACCAGCCTCGCTAACGGGCAGGTGACACTCAAAGTCTCTGACAATGGATTAGGCATTGACATGGACAGACACGGTGACAAGCTGTTCGGATTCTATAAGACTTTCCACCCAAACAAGGATGCAAAGGGTCTCGGGCTATTCATCACCCGGACTCAGATAGAAGCACTGGGCGGCACCATCTTAGTAAAAAGTGAAGTGGACAAGGGTTCCACCTTTATAGTAACACTAAATAGGAAACTGTTACACTAATTCGGCTCTACAAAAGCCCATTTTGAACTAGAAAAAGAATACCCCAGTGACGCTTACCACTATGATAATGCCCACGGCCATCAGAAATCTCAATGCAAAACGCCTGTCCCCCTGCAAGTAGGAATAGCCCGCTTTACTCAGCAAGTTCGTGGCATTGACCACGAGGAACGTGATGAAGGCAAACTTGAAAGTGATGGTCTGACCAGCCATCTCCGCCAGCGTTACCAGAATTGCATCAATACCGGCAAATGAGGCAATCACAGAGCTGACAATGAAACCGGACTGACCGAAAAGGATAAGTGAAACCTTGGTAACGATTTTGATTACAATCAGCAACGCGGCAAACTTTAAGGCAGGCATCAGTGAAAATATCTGAACAGCCTTTTGTTCACTTCCTTCTTCCTTCTTCTGAGGTTCTGTTTGTCTAAAGTAAAGAACAGCAACAATACCTGCCGTTATTATCATGATGAGGATGCTGGGCACAATCGCAATCAGCCATTGTGGGTTCAGTGGGCCAACCAGCAGGAAAATTTGTAAGAAGCTGGCAAGGTTGGCCAGCACGGCCGCTCCTACCAGATGGTTAATAAACTTAGCGCCTTTGCTCCTCAATGCCAACGATTGGGTCGTGGAGGTCGAAGAAACAAACCCGGCCATGAAGCTCGTTAGCGCAAAACCATTTCGGTCGCCAACCACGCGGCTCAAGATGTATCCAAATACATCAATGCCGGTAATCAGCACAACAACGATCCAGATTTTTCGGGGGTTAATCAGCTCCAGTGCATTAAATTTTGTCAGATCAACACCAAACCCAGCCATAAGTCCTTCGAGTGCCGGCATATCACTCAACTTATAGCCATAGTCGGGCAGAACCGGCATCGCCACCAAGGCGATAATAGCATAGCTGATAAATGATTGCACTTCCTGTTTGGAGACACCGGCGACAAGCTGATTGGTGCGCGATTTCAGCGACAGAACAAACACCAGGATGACTAAAACAGCAACGGTTGTTTGCAGCGGAATAATGTTGACCATGAGCATGAGGCCGAGAAAAAATGTGCCGACGGCAGACAATTCACTCGTTATTCCAAAATTTTTCGTGTGCAGGCCCTCCGTGATATAATTAGAAACCAATAATACCAGGAAACCGATCACGACTGTCAACCCAATTGCCGCATATTCATGGACAAAGAAAATTCCCGCTAATGCCCCCATCAACGCCATCATGGCAAACGTCCTTATGCCGCCAACATGGGGCTCCCCTTGTTTACTGCTCTCCCGCTCAAGACCCACCGTGGCGCCGAAAACGAGAGCGAGAATAAGATTGATTAATACATCAGAAATCATGTCTCAGAAATATAGTTACCATGCCGCAAGGTATTCCGGTTTTCGTCGTAATAGCGTCGAAAAGTAATGAACCTGATGTGGATTAAACATGACGAAGGTCAGGAATAGGGGTTCAGGGTTCAGGATTCCGGGTTTAGAATTCAGGGTTCAGGTGGCTTACACCCCATTCCAAAATTTTCAAATTGACCCATCTTCAAATTACATCCAAACAGTCCCGCATTACAGCGGCTGATGTCCCCACAGGATCGGCCTCATAGTTCTTCATACAAATCTTCTCATAAAGATCCGTCTCGATTTCGAAGCCCATCTCCCAACCCTCGCAACTGCCAAGGAAACTGGTGCGAGGAAGTTCAGCGGGGGCGACAGAAAGTTTCCATTGATCGCCTTCGGGCAAGGCCTCAGCAACCAGCTTGATAATGTTGCCGCGAGCTTGGGCGGTGGCCAGATCACCTGATGTAATATGTTGAATCCCCTGTGTACGAATGTTGCCGATGCTACCCGTAAATTGCGTGAAGGACTTCATTATGATAAATAACTTGTTGGCCGTATCGCTTCCATGAAGGTCGTGTGACGGATCGGCTTCCGCCGCACCAAGACGCTGGGCCTCGGCGATGGCCTTATCAAGCGTACCCCCATTTTCAAGTTGACAGAGAACAAAATTGGAAGTAGCGTTGAAGATGCCCCGGATACGCCTGACACGGGCCAGCTTGAGATCACGCTGCAGAACGTTCACGACAGGAAGTCCTCCGCAAACAGTAGCACTATAGGCCATTTTGCCTCCGTGCTTTTTGCAGAGAGCGCTCAATTCGTCGAAAGCAAAAACCAAAGGCGTCTTGTTGGCAAAAACGACAGACATCCCTTTGGTAAGTGCAGCACGGACGATAGAGAGTCCTGGTTCGCCGCTCACGATATTCGCAGGAGAACTTTCTATGAGTAATTCGCCGGAAGTGTGATTAAGGATTACTTCGGCAGAAATGCTTGGAAGGTAGCCCGGAAGTTCTTTTACTTTTTTCTTCGCGGCCTTAAATCCAAGAAGTTCTTCCGTATTCCAACCTTCCTTGTTGACGGCAAATCCCGACGAGTCCGCAACAGCGACGACTTTGAAGTCGACATTATACTTACTGCGAAGCTCCTCCCGCTTGGTCTGGAGGATTCTGAGCCAGCCGAGATTAACTGTGCCAAGGCCTATTAATATCGTTGTGATAGATTTCAGTGGGTTGAAAATAGGATAAATTTCCCGTTTGAAAATAGAAATCTGGAATGGGAGATGCGCGAAACTTGAACTTTAGACAGTAGAAACTTGAACTTTGAATTACCTTGACCAATAAATTGCAATCATGAAATTTATCCTCATTCTCATCCTGCTTCTATCCATGGCCTCCTGCCAACCGCAGCCACACTCAACCGCTGCAGACGAAGCCGCCGTCAAAGCCACGCTCACGGCCATGTGGGATGCCATAGAAAAAGGCGACGCCGACCGTTACGCAACCTATGTCCACCCTGACTTCACCCAGTTCGGCGAAAATGACTCACTCCTCACGGCTGGCAAAGCCATTGAAATAGAAAGCATTCGGCGCTATGTGACTGTGGCTAAGGGCGTCCATACGGAGATGGTCGATCCACAGGTCACGATTCGCGGCAATACCGCCTGGATTACCTACTACTGGAAAGATGCCGGCACCAAAACAGGTACCGCGTTCTCCAGCGGAGGAAAATCAACACGCATCTTCATCAAAGAAAATGACGCCTGGCTCTGTGTCCACGGGCATTATACCAATTGGTGACCCGGATTAATCGGATTTAGTGATTGCACAGATCCACTAATTGCTACTTACCCGTTCATTCATGCACATGCGAAAGATCCATATACTCATCCTGATCCTGGCTATTTCTTGCACAAAGAAACTCGCCCTCCCCGAACCAGTGACAAATAATGCCGTCGCTGCACTTGAGAAGGACGGGCGAATAATGATGTACTCATTTTATGGACTCGACAGCACCAAGCGGGCATCAGGTGTGCACAACAAGATCTTCCGAATCGATCCAACGTCCGGAGAATCATTAAATGTTGGTACCCTCCCCGACTTGGGCAGACTGGCATCCTCCGCATCGGTGATCAATAATAAGGCGTATGTCGTTGGCGGGTATGCGGTCTTTGAAAACGGAAAAGAGAAGTCGTCCGACCACCTCTTCATTTTCCATCCGGAAACAGAAGAACTTACTCGCGGAGCGGCATTACCCATTCCTATCGACGACCACGTTCAGGGCGTTTGGTCTGAGCAACTCCTTTTCGTCATCAGTGGATGGGCCGATTCGCTCTGTACGAATGCCGTGCAAGTTTACAATCCCAAGGACGACCAATGGCAGCTTGCCACCCCATTACCCGATGAGCCCGGCGCCAAAGTATTCGGTGCCTGTGGTCTTATTGTCGGCGATACAATCTATATGCTCGGTGGAGCCACTTTCGCGAAGTTTTATCCACCTTCGCGCAGTTTCTACAAGGGAATCATCGATCCGTCGAACCCGCTGCACATTACGTGGCAAAATGCGGGAGAGTACCCTGGCGAATTCCGTTACCGAAGCGCCACCCTTTTCAAAGACAACCAGGTGCTTTTTATTGGTGGAAGCAATGAGACGTACAACTACAATGGTATCTCGTACGCTGAAAAGAAGCCCGTGGAGCCCAATACCACCTTACTCGTTTATGATCCGGGCACAGGCAGATTTACAACGGAATCGTCATCTCTAAAAACAATGGATCTCCGCGGGGTGGTGCGCAATGCTCAGCGAAACAGCTATACGCTAGGCGGAATCGTGGATCAACAACAGGTAACGGGAGAACTTAGAGAGGTAACACCCAAAGAAAGAGTCAAATAGAAACGAAGGCTTCAATTACTCGTGACGTAATGCATCCGCCGGGTTCGACACGGTTACTCCAACTATCTTCGAGAAGATCGTGACAGTTGCGATCGTGAAGATGATGATGATTGCAAGGCCGAGGATGCGGAAGTCGACACCCACGTAATACTCCCACACACTGTCCATCAGTTTATTCACCATGAAGGATCCCATCAGTGAACCGAGGACGAATGAAAAGACCATCACCACGAGAAACAACTTGCTCGCTTGCACAACGATGTGAAGTCCGCCAGCGCCGAGGATTTTGCGGATGCCGAGTTCCTTGGTGCGCTTCTGGAGGTTAAGTGACACCAGGCCGAACAACCCGGAAACCGACATGATGATGGCGACAGCTCCCAGGAAGGTGTAAATGATTACGACGGCATCGAAGTGATCCAAAGCCATGACCATGCGCTCTTCCATCAACCGTCCAGTGTAAAGCGCAGCGGGAAACAACTTCTTCCAATCAGCCTTGATCTGGTCATTGACGGCCACAAGGTTCTCCGGATCGGTGGATGCTACCAGGTACCGATAGTTAGTCTCCGGAACATAGCGGAATGCCAGCGGTGCCAGCGGTTGGAAAAGGGCATTGAGATAGACGTCTTTAACAACGCCCACGATATAATATTGAAGCGTGTCGCTCATCGTAACGCGCTGCCCGATGGGCTCCTTCACATCAAAGAACCGGACAAACTCTTCATTGACAATGATTCCTTCTTTCAGGTCCGAGGCACGGTCTTTCTCAAAACCACGGCCGGAGACGAGCCGAATGCTCAAGGTCTTGAAATAGTCATCGCCGACATTCAGGAGATCCACTTCCTTCTCCTTATTGGCCTCCACCTTCGTGGCCACTTTCGCGGAACCACTATATATATGGTGTTGGCTGCCGCCGATGGAATGAATCCTTGTATTGGAGGCAAGGGCATTCTTCAACTGTACAAACTGATCTCCATTCTCAAGGGGTACCTGAATAACCGATTGATAGGAATACCCGAGGTCAAATGATTTTTGAAATTTCGAGTTAAAGTAAAAGGCAATAGCAAATATCACTGCCGCCAGAGAGATGCTGAACTGGAAGACCAGCAAACTCTTCGTAAACCAGTTCATTCCTCCCAGCTGCACCTTATCCCGTAGTACCTGGATCGGTCTGAAGGAAGAGATATAGAGCGCAGGATAGCCACCGGCGAGGAGGGCGGTAAGGATCACGAGGCCAGCGAGCGCACCGAAGAAGGGAAGATTGCCCTCGTAACGCACACTGAGTTCGATGTTCGGCCACATGGAATCCCACCCCATTACTAAGTATTCGGCAATAAACAGTGAGACGCCCAGCGCCAGCAGGGCGAAGATCAGCGTCTCTGACAGGAACTGGACGATAAGTTCTTTGCGCTTGCCGCCAACCACTTTTCGGATTCCAATTTCTTTGAGTCTGCTGCCGGCGACAGCGATGGCGTTGTTGGTGAAATTAAAGCAAGCGACGAGCAGAAGAAACCCTGCCATGAAGAACGGTGCCAGCACTGCCGCAGGGGGCATGGGTGAGCTCATCCAATGTCCCTGGTTGCGCTCATTGACCGCTCTGTGCGACATTCCCACGAAGGGCTCAATGTAAAATGATTTTGCTTTCAGGTCAGGTCGCGCTTCGTTCTGAACCTTGAGGTAGGATTGCAGTTGCGCCTCGAGCCTGCCGATGGCAGCGGGGTTGGTGATGTAGAGAAACACAGTGGACCATTTCTTCCAATCGTTTTCAACCTCCGATTGCTTGGATGGGTCGATAAAATAATTATCGAAGGTGGAAAGCAGGTCAAACCTGAAACTGGAATTGGCCAGAAACGCCTTGTACACCCCGCCTACGGTAAACTCCCGTGTGGTACCCGAGATCACCTGGCTCAGCGGCTTACCAACAACATCTGCGGAACCGAAATAGGTAATGGCCAACTTGTCGCTGATGAGGACGGTGGACTTGTCGGTTATGTCCAGCGAGCCGTGCAGAAGTTGCATGGTAAATAATTTTGTGAAGTTCGGATCGGTGTAGATGAACTCCGTCTCGAAGATTTCATCGGTGATCTTGAACTGCGCACGCTTGCTCATGTAGCGCACTACTTCATCGGCTTCCTTAAAATTCTCCCGAATCAGAGCGCCCATGGGGATGGGCGCCACTCCGTAGGGGACCAGTTTCTCCTCGGACTCATTCCAGAACGCTACCCGGTAAAATTTTGATGCGTTGACCTGCGCTTTGTCGAAGTTGACGTTGAACTCATAGTTCACATACGCTGTGATGCAGCATCCGAGGGCGATGCTCATCCCGACGAGGTTGATAATGAAAGTGGTCTTGTTCTTAAGCAGGGTGCGGAAAGTGAGGCGGATGTAGTTGAGGAGCATCAGGTTGGAGTTTCAGTGTGGGCGATGGTCTGTTAACGAGGATGGCGTGGGAATGTTGAATGATTAAGTACCCCTGTGGTGGGGAGGGAAGGCAAACATTTTCAGCAACTCCATAAAAGAACCTCAACGTCTGACATTGGTTACGACGAACTTAGGATAATTACAGCTAATTGATGCTAATCAAGGTTAAGGTGGGTTAAAGCACCGTAGGAGAAAAGTGGTCGGTGGTCAGTTTGTTGCGTACGCTCCGTGTATCTCTATGAAACAAGTACAAGAATCTAACCTTGCTGGTTTCTGCCAATTGGTTTTGCCAACCGGGTATAGGCTCCTCGCAGCATAACCGCCGACGTGTAAAGAATCACACCGATCACCAGCCATCGCAGGACATCGAGATCAAGAGACTTTACGATGAAAGCAGCAATGAGCACAGCGACAAGACTGGGGAGCACCATGCCGAGGGCCGCCTTCCGATCGTACGCGCCTTCACGAATAAATCTTGCTGACGCCGGCGGCATGAGAAACGCACACGATCCCATCATGATGGGAAAGGCTACTTTGGGAGACATCCCCAGGGCGAAGACCAGAGCCATGCAAGGTGCATACAAACCAATGCCTGCTGTCATGAGCGCACCCAGAACAAAATTGACTCCTATCGCGACAGCGAGTTTTGTGCCCGATAAACCTATTGCTTCTCCTCCTCCGGGAATCCATTCCATCTTTCCAGCAAACATAAAGGAGGCCGTGACCAATAATGCGAACCCTATCGTGAGTCTGATCTTTCGTTCAGACAATTTTGCAACAACGCCAGCACCAAGTACCGCTCCGATGGCAGCCGCAACCAGCATAAGTATCAAAGTAAGCGGGTCCACTTCAATTACCGTAATAAAGATGATGGCCTGCAACAATACAGGCAGTGCGTTCGATACATTCAGCGTACCGGGGATCAGCCGGTCTTCCGTCTGCTTGGTGAACTTCAACAATGCCGTTTGTGGCGCAAATGCACCAATGCCCAGCACATCAAAAAAATTGACAACAAAGCCTATCAATCCAGTCTTGATCCAGTTAACCTCTCCCAGGCTGTCTTTGTGGCGAATGAGGTCGCGGATAAAAACAATAAGAAACCATACGGTTAGCCCGGCTAGCGAAATCCAGATAAGTGTAATCATGTCACTACCGGAGATAGTTGTGTAAAGGCCTGAAAGCATCAGCAGACCTTGAAAAAAGTCTTGCTACGCTCCGCTTCATTTTGACCCAGCATGGCCTCGATCTTCTTTGCCGTCTTGGTTATGGCCAGGCCTCCTAAGCCTGTGCACCGGAGCGTGTTCGGCAGCGCATCACCGACCCGCTTCATCGTCTCGATTACTTCATCGAGTGGAATAAGATGATTGTAATCCGAAAGAGCCATGTTGGCACAAGAAAGCGCATTGGTTGCGGCCATCACGTTGCGGTTCAGACACGGCGCCTCAACACGGTCGGCAATCATGTCACAGATCATACCGAGTGATGATTGCAACGCCATCGATGCCGCAGCCAAGGATTGGTTGAGTGTTCCCTTCTTCATGCCTACGATACCAGCAGCAGCCATGCCGGATCCAGATCCACATTCCGCCATGCATCCACCGACCTCTGCGGCAAATGTCGCATGCGCAGCGATGAAAACACCGATCATCCCGGCCGACAGCATGGCCTTCACCATTTCATCCTGAGAAAGTTTCAGTTCCGTACCCATGCCAATGACAGCGCCAGGCAACGCACCGCAAGATCCTGCCGTTGGTGCGGCTACTACAACGCCCATGGAACTTTTCACTTCCATCATCGCAGAGGTGTACATAATGACGCGATTGAGTACATCGCCTTCAATCAATTTCTTTTCTTTCCATTGCTTCTGAAATCCTACCGACTGACTCCCGAGGATCCGGTCGGCGTAGTGCGTTCCCTTCATGCCCAAGTCGATCGAGTTCTGCATGATCTTGAGGATGTCACGCATCTTCTCAAATACTTCCTCACGGGAAATGGAACCCCTTATGCTTTCGTATTCGCAGGCGAGCTCCCAAAGTTCGAGATTCTTGCCTTCGTTGTAGGCGAGCATGGCCTCACTCGTGATAAACGGGACTGTGAGGTCCTTACGCGACAACACCGGCAGTACGGGATTCACCTTGCGAATGAACAACACTTCGTCCATCGCCAGCAGCTCCTCGCAAATTCCGGCGGACAGAAATTGATTTGACTTGACTTCTATAAATGTCGATGTTCCTTTGCGAACGGCAACGTCATCACACGATACGCTTGACGCGATGAACTTCATCACGTTGACCGGATTCTTGACATAGATCAGTGTTTCAAAAAAGTCGCCCGCCATAGAAACAGTTGCGCCGTCGATCTCGATTACTTCGATCATGCCACCACCCAGTGAGAGGGCCGTCAGCGACCGTGTCTCTTTCTCGTTTGCCAAGGTAATCTTGTACGTATTGGGATGAGTGGCCCCAAAGGGATGAATGTCAATTGCGATCTTTATTCCGGCTTCTTCCATCGCCTGGGCGTATCCCGGCAGCCGCTCGTCGTACGCTTCCCAGCCGAGGAATCCACCAAAGAGTCCCATGTCAGAACCTTGTCCTTTGTGTGTTGTGGCCAGAGAGCCATTGGTATCAAATTCGATGCGCACAGTGCGGATGTCGGCTTCCATCAGGTCACGGCACATCCTTCCAATCCGAAGGGATGCTGCACAATGTGAACTGGAGGGTCCCCGCATCACCGGGCCAATTACATCATTGAAGATACTTGGATAGGAGACCATAGGCTTAATATTCGCTGCAACAAAAGAACACCATTACCAAAGATAATCCGATGAAAGCCAAAGATGGTAAGTTGACGTCTCTATTTTGACAGTAACCCGGATTTCAATAGCGTTTGAGGGTTTAGGCTGGGCGCCTGCCGGGCTGCCGAATGACCTACGGACTGTGCTTCATGAAGTCCTCCCTGAATACGCGGGCCATGGAGTCCAGCAGGAAATCGGCATGCGAAGTCGAGAAGACCATCGGAGGTTTGATTTTTAACACGTTGTTGAAAGGCCCATCCGTGCTCATCAGAATCCCTTTGTCTCGCATGCGGTTGGCAAAGTAAGCGGCCTCTTCGGTTGCAGGTTCGCGTGTGATTCGGTCCTTCACCAATTCGACGCCGATAAACAATCCGGGGCCGCGCACATCGCCGATACATTCTACTTCACCCATCAGATTTCGCAACCCATCTTTCAGATACCCGCCCACCACTTTAGCATTTTGCATCAATCCTTCTTCGAGAATCACATTCAGCACTTCGCTTCCAATTGCGCACGAAACAGGGTTTCCGCCAAAGGTGTTGAAGTATTCCATACCATTTCGGAATGCGTTGGCAATTTCTTGCGTGGTGACGACCGCGCCAAGCGGGTGGCCGTTGCCGATCGGCTTACCTATGGTTACAATATCCGGCACCACCTCATGTTGCTGAAAGGCCCAGAAGAAATCACCGGCGCGTCCGCAACCGGTTTGCACCTCGTCGGCAATACACACGCCACCGGCGGAGCGCACATGAGCATACGACTCCTTCAGGAAATTCGACGGCAATTCAACCTGGCCGCCACAACTGATCACTGATTCAAGAATCAACGCGGCTGGCTTGCGACCCTGCTTTTTGATTTCGTTCACTGCTTCATTCACATGGCTGGCATACCTCGTTCCGGCATCCGGTTTATCCGAGCGATAACGCCCGCGGTACACATCGGGAATTGGAACGACATGAATATGCGGAGTCGCACCGGTTCCGCCAGGACCATCAAACTTGTACGAACTGATTTCGACACAAGCATTAGTATTTCCATGATAGCCCACCTCAGACACAATCATATCCTTCTGCCCGGTATATGTCTTCGCCAGCCGCAACGCCAATTCGTTTGCCTCGCTGCCTGAGTTGACGATAAAGGCCACACTTAACTTGTCAGGCATGGTAGCCAATAGCGCTTTTGTAAACTTGACGATGTTTTCGTGGAGGTACCTTGTGTTGGTATTCAAAACAGCCATCTGGCGCTGACCAGCCCGAACAACGCGTGGATGCTCATGGCCGACATGGGCCACATTATTCACCGTGTCGAGGTACCTGCGTCCCGCATCATCCAGGAGGTATGCGCCATTACCCCGCACGACTTTGATAGGGTCCCGGTAAGAGATACTCATGTTCTTGCCCAGGTGCTCCTCCCTGTAAGTGACGATCTCATCTTTTGTCAACGCGACAGGCGGCGGTGATGATTTGCCGGTCAGCAACAACCAGGGATCTGGAGAAATACTTTTCCACAGCTCACGCTGG
Source organism: Cyclobacteriaceae bacterium (assembly GCA_043750575.1). Taxonomy (GTDB): domain Bacteria; phylum Bacteroidota; class Bacteroidia; order Cytophagales; family Cyclobacteriaceae; genus ELB16-189. The sequence continues at coordinate 57,197 of JAYVBH010000016.1, read as the reverse complement.
TGGGCAAAAGCTACACCGGGAAAATCACCCTGTTTGCCCAACATATCGAGGATGACTTGAAAGTGAAGGTGCGGTGGCCAATGGCCGTTTTCATGCAAAGTTCCCACGCGTCCAATTGTATCCCCTTTGTGAATAGCTTTCCCTAATGCAAGCCCTGAAAGCGAATCTGTTGACAAATGACCATACAGCGTAAAGAAAACAAGATCATTCGAAACGCGATGTTCCAGAACAACGCATGGTCCGTAGTCGCGATCTGCCGTGTTATTGGCAAAGCTGTGAACCATTCCATCGAGCACGGCGAACACCTCAGTTCCAGGAGCCGTAAAAAAATCCATACCCGTATGTACCGTGCGCCATGCTGGAGCATCATTTCCTTGCGACGCAAAAGCATCAGTGGTATAGAAGGCACGTGCCTCATCGTATCGCCCGATGGCGACTGTGGATTTTGCCTCCGTCATCAGCAAGTTGATAGCCTGATCCAATCCCGGACTATCGAGCAAACTGTCAATCGTTCCAAAATCGAGACTGCCGACACTCAAGTCAAGCCAAGGTGTCGATGGAGAAAGTTTTACCGGAGAGATTGCCTTGGCCGAAGGAGCATAGTCGACAAAGATATTGCTCGACGGACAAGGCGTGAGCCCGCACGCATCCCGGAATGCATAACAGGCCAGATCCGGTGATGTCGTTCTCAACTTTCTCAACAAGTCCCAGGCCGGCTGATCACTTATCTGTAAGTAAATGTTTTCCGGATATTCCGCACGATTCAGTTCGGAGCATATCACACTGATGATCAACCGCATGGAGGCGAGCGCGAAAAGTGCTGAAAGTTCTCCTTCGGTGATACGAAATGTGCGGTTATATCCGCGGACGATAGAACAAGCTGCCTCGAGTGGGTCCGCTTTACCCATCATGGCATAGGCGATGGCAACAGCCAACTCATTGATGGTATGGGTGTAGACCACATCACCAAAGTCAATTACGCCGGGCACATGGGGATCCTTGAGGTCAAGGCTTACCAACACATTGTAGTCATTGGCATCATTGTAGTTAACACTTTGGCGAAGCAGGGGCATAACCGGAAGGGCCCGCTTTTCAAAAAGTCCATAGAAATAATCTACAAGGTCCTTTTGTTCTCCTGCGAATCGACCCAGGTGCGGCTTGATCCATCCACCTTGAGAGGGGTCCCACTTCATAAAGCGATGCGCAGCGGGGTGATCAAATCCCGTCATAGACAGGCTCAGGCTTCCACACATTTCACCCAGATGTTCAAGCAAGGCTGAGCTGTGGGGGTTCGCTTCCGCGAAGACTCGCCCGTCCACCCAGGTTAGCAACCGGACCAACCGGGAATGCCCATCCACATCGGTGATCTCGAGGATTTCTTTGCCATCCAGCGCCGGAACAAGCTTTGAGACATGGACCCCCAGATTCTTTTGCGCCAGGTGATTCATCACGGCGTTTTGAAGCTCAAGATTCACACGCTGCTCTTTCAGGTTAGCAATCTTGAGGATGTAAGAACTGCCATTATCTGAACGCACAAAAAAATTGAAATCCAACTCTCCAGGCAATGCAGTCACTTCAGCATTCAAGCCGTAGTTCTTCTTCAGGTAGTCTTGAAGGGTGGAGTTTGAAAACTTCATAGGGTCTCGCGTTGGTAAAAATACAATCTGACGGTGAACTGTGTACTTTTTTTGTCAAGATGGGTGGCCTTCCACTAACTAAATTACTCCCACGACATATCAAGGGCCCAAATTCAGTAAGTTTGAGAGCTTGGAGAAGGCTCTTAATCCTATCCCTTATGAAGAATACTGTTGTCGTCACCTTCATGACAGTCGTAAGTTTCGTTATGGTTTGTCAGGCCCAACAGCCCGCCTCGCCACTCGAAAACTCGTTTCGTGCCTATCGCACAATGAAAGAACAAACAAAGTTTGGCCTCGAATGGATTTCACTAGGGCCAACGCTGAATTCCGCGCGCGCCGATGTTGTACAACTCGATCACAGCCACCCAGGAACTATGTATGTCGGCTATGGCTCCGGCGGGATCTGGAAAACTGTCAATCACGGGCTTACCTGGACATCGCTCTTTGAAGAGCAGGCCTCACTTGGAATCGGCGATATGGAGCTTGCTCCGTCAAATCCCTCTATTATATATGTGGGCACTGGCGAGAATCTCAAAAAGCCAAGGAATTTCACGCTGCCCGGTACCGGCATGTACCGCTCCGATGATGCGGGCAAGACCTGGAAACACATCGGACTGGAAGATTCGTGGTCTATCGCTGAAATAGCTATTCACCCGAAAGACCCCAATATCGTCATGGTTGCCGTTCTTGGGCACCTTTGGTCGACCAACAAAAACCGCGGGCTATACCGCACTACCGACGGTGGCTCGACCTGGCAGCAGGTGATTTATACAGATGAAAAGACCGGCGCCAACGACGTGGTTATTGCGCCATCGAATTCACAGATCGTTTATGCCTCCATGTGGGAAGTCTATCCTGGCGTCTTCGGAAAAAACAGCGGAGTCTACAAAAGCACAGACGGCGGAAAATCATGGAAACCATCAGGCCGAGGCTTGCCTACGGGCGAAAGGACCGGTCGCATCGGGCTCGCTGTGTCTTACACCAATCCGGAAAAGGCATACGCCCTCGTTGACAATCGCGCAAACCCGAACGACAGCACCGCTGAATTGTACAAAACAATGGACGGTGGAATGACGTGGAAGAAAACGCACGACGCCCCATTCAAGATTTTTCTCGGCATCGGCTGGTACTTCACCGATGTTTACGTGAACCCGCAAGATGATGAGGAGGTGTATTGTTTGGGGATTCGGCTTGCCAATAGCACCAACGGCGGAAAGTCATTTACCTTCCTGGGTGGGAATGTTACACGCATGACACCCAGCCTCGCTCAGGGCCTGCATCTCGACCAATGCGAATTATGGATCAATCCCCTCAACCCGCAGCATATTGCCGTAGGCAACGACGGCGGACTCTATGTTAGCTACGACAAAGGAGCAACGTGGACGCATTACAACAATATACCTGTCGGCGAATTTTATGATCTTACGATCGACCAAGCGAGCTACACCATTTACGGAGGCACGCAGGATGATGCGACAGTCTATGGGCCGCCCAAAGAAATCAATACTCGTTTTCCTGATCCCTGGCAATATCTATGGATTGATGCTTGGGATGGTGGTGATGGCTGCGTGACGCAGGTTGACCCCACAGACAACAGGGTCGTCTACTACAGCATGCAACATGGCTATGCAAAAAGATTAGATCGTCGACTTGACTCGGCCGTCACCATCCAACCTGAATTTCCAAAGGATTCAAAAGACACCCTCAACTTCAATTACGTCACACCCTATTTCATTTCTCCTCATCAGGGCCAGACGTTGTATCACGGTGGAAATTTTGTTTTCAAGAGCACAAACCTCGGCGACCATTGGAAAGTAATCAGCGGCAACCTCGGCAACTCTACAATCAAAGAAAAGAAATCATTTGCCTTGGGCGCCCTCGTGGAGTCGCGATTGACAAAAGGGGTTCTTTATGCCGGTACCGATAAAGGCGCCTTCTGGGTAACGAAGAATGACGGCGGAAATTGGGAGGAACATTCCTTAGGCCTGGCAAACAATTATATACGAAGCATTTGCCCTTCAACGCATGTGAAAGAACGTGTTTACGTAACGATGACTGGGCTTAACTACGATGACTTTCACAGCTACCTCTATGTGTCGGAAGATTTTGGGAAAACCTGGAAGACTCTGGCCATTGGCTTGCCCGATGAGCCAGTCAATGTCATCCTAGAGGATCCTGCCAACGAGAATATTCTTTACGCTGGGGGATTCCGGGGCGTTTACGTATCAATCAATCGAGGAAAGAACTGGTCCTACCTGGGCGCCAATATGCCTGGTGTAGCCGTTGCTGACCTTGAAATGCACGAAGCCACGATGGACCTTGTCGTGGCAACGCATGGGAGAGGCATCTACAAAATCAATGTGCGGCCTATTCAAAAAATGGCGGCAGAAGGATGGCAAACCAAAGACAAGTTCTTCGAGGTTATTCCCGGCACAACACCGTGGTACAATTCATCACACAAAGAACCGGACTACCGGACGATGGAAAAGACAGATATCTCCTTCTGGCTTGTAACGCCCTCCCCTGTAACATTGACGCTCGTGGACAAGGACAAAAAAGAAGTTTGGACAACTTCCTTTCCGGGGAAAGAAGGGTTCAACCAATTTCGGTGGGACAATGTGGTCAAGAAGAACGCAAGCGATTTCCCATACTTCATTCACTATGAAGAATTCCTACCGCCGGGGCAATACACCTTGCAGTTGACTGCTGGTGCATCTATGTATTCACAGCCCTGGGTGGTAAAACCGGGAGTCTCTCCCTACACGAAATAGTAGCACAAGCATTGCAAAGTTCCTCCCCTCTCCCCCTGGAGAGGGGCCGGGGCCTGCCTACCGAAGCGTTTCGCGCAGGTATGGGTGAGGGCCCTACTCGGCCACCAACGAATCCCTACTTCATCACCTTCACTGGCAACGACACTTCAAGTTTTTCCCAGTACACAACAATCTCCCCTTCGGGAGCACCCTCGCTTTCGATAACATACCGCAAGCGTTCCTGATTCATACTCTCTTGTTCGGGCTTTACGGAAAGGCGCAACACATCATCCTTCTCGTCATACTCGTCGGTAAGATGCTGTTCCCAGTTGCGGTTTATGATAATTGTCCATGTGTCTTTCCCAGGAATGGTGAACAGTCCATATTTTCCGGCAGGCACCGGAGTATTTGCAATGGTCACATCCTGATCGATTTCCAGGGAAGTCGCCATGTGCGCACCTGTCACCCAGACGCGATCAAAGGGCACAAGTCCTCCCCACACGATTCGCCCACGCACAGCGGGAGAATGGTACCGAATGATAAAATTTGTGGTGCCAATTGCCCCCACAGCTTTCGCGCGCAGACTTCCCTTTAATGTGTCGGCTTCATGTTGCTCCTGTACCACAACGCTATCATCGGTCGTTACCGGGGCTACCCGACTGCCTTCTTTTTCTTCTGGCTTTGGTGCTGAGCACGCAGCTACCAGGCCTATAATTAGCACCCCGACAAAAATAGATTTCATGTGTGTCAATTTTTCTCTCCTAAAGTTACGCGGGCCACCTTGACCTGCTTTTGCTTATCATCTGTCCAGGCAAAGATCAGTTGATTTCCTGATTTCGTCATTTGCGGAAACCCACTCGATCTCGCCTCGGATGATTCGGCGATTGTGACAGGCAACTCTTTGTCGCCGTTTGCGTGTACAACGATGGCTTTAATCATTGTGCCCTCCATCCAACTCACAATCGCGCGTTGATTGTCCAGCCATTCAACGTCAACTCGGCCGAGTGCCTTGCCCTCGTCGATGCTTACGGCTTCACCAAAGGTCGCACCACCATCTTCAGAAAAAATAACATTGACATGCGCTGGTTCCGTTGCTGCCGAAAACCAGGCAATGACTACTTGGTTTCCAAGTACTGCCACTCGCGGGCCATTTACCGGGCAGCCTGCAATCTTCCAATTGTCACTGTGTATTGACTTAGGTTCCGTCCACTCGCCGTCCACAAATCGCACGATGGACATGTCCCGGATTTCTTCATCAGAGCGATCGCGGTAAACCACGATGGGGCCAGTATCCGTAATCGCGGCCGTTGTCTGGCAACAATCACAAGTCTTGTTGTCCAATTCCCACTCGCCGGACTTATTCCCTGTATAGTCCATCACAGCTGCCCGCAAGCTCATGGCTCCCTGGTGGCCACTGTGGTCCATATTCTCCATTCCTTCCATACCCTCCATTACCGTATTTCGTCCATCAAGCCAGGTAACAAAAACTTTGTCACCGTACGGTACGAGTGTTACGAAACCATGTTCGGCTTGCTTGCCATCGTCGTTGAGTATGAAGGGAGGATTCCAGGAAGAACCGCCGTCACCTGACGTATATACTTTCACGTCGTACGCGTAGGTTCCTTTCCCGCTCTTTTCAAGCAAGTGCGCAACAAAATTATCCTGACCATCTGTGGCCATCATCGGATAGTCAGCCCAATTGACAAACCAACTCGTACCTTTTGCGATCAACGCCGGTGAGGACCACTGCTCGCCCGTTAGGCGCGAATACCAGAACCGGCTGGTATCCTTTTGCTTTTCAACCCATGACAGAAAAACCACACCGCTATTGTCGGTGAACAAGTGAGGTTCCGCGGTGAGCGAATCGGCCGGCGAGGTAAGCGGAGCGACAACCATTGTAGTTGTTTGCTCCTTCCTTCCGGAACAAGCGGCCAAAATGATTGTGGCTACGATGAGTAAATTCAGTCGACTCATGGTTGGATCGGGTTTTGGACAATTAGCGCAAGATTTTCAGGCGTACTCCAGTCGCGAAATCCCTCTTCACCGAAGAGTAGGTCGCCATTGGGGGAAAAGATGAAGGTCGCTGGGATCGCTTCGATAGAAAGCGCCTCAAGATTCTGAAGCTGAACATAGTCGAATGGGAAGGTCTTCCTGTCCCTGAACGCTTCGATGTCCGCCACTTCCTCCGATGAGGCAAACAGGAAGATCACGTCTTCTCCCTGTAGCTTTTCCATGGCCTTGGCAATCGTGGGCATTTCCTGTACGCAGGGTCGGCACCACGTTGCCCAAACGTTGATGAACACCGTCTTGTTTTGGAAAGCTTTTGTATCAACGGCCTCACCCGAAAGGGTTAGAAGTTGAAAGTCTGTCAACTTCACTGTTTCTTCCTTCGGAGGGGAAGAACATCCAATGGATACAAGCATGAGAACAGCGGAGAGCGCTTTCATCGCTACTGCAATGTTTCCGTTACGCTACCGCAGGTCAGCATCTTATCGCCGAAATAGGGATTGCGAATTTCCTTGCTTTCGCTGAGCCAAAATCCGCCCTGATTGTTAAAGGCCATGGGGCAAAAATCATAATAGGCTGTCCCTGTCCCTAACCCATATGCCTTGATGCTCTTATATAAGTAATCCGTCAGCGCACTAAATGAGGTCCGTTGAGCTTCAATGTCGCTGGATCCGATAATCTCCGCCAGTGCCATATCCAGATTTCCTGAGTAGTTCGACCAGTCGTTCAGAGCAGCACCAGAAAGCATGCCGGCATCCATAGCCCGAAGAATCTTTTTCATGGTTGTTGCCTCAGCACTTACCTTGCTGGCATCGGACTCTACAAATTCATTTTTGATTTTTATGTATGAAGAAAAAACCCGTGACAACTGCTCCTTGAATGTGTTGTCAACCACAAACTGGGGAGCAGTGGGTGCCGCCGCCTCGGTGCCAGAGGCGTGTTCCATTTCCGTTGAAGCCTCTTCTTTCTTGCCACCGCCGCACTGGGCGAAGAGGATGACTGCTGCTCCTGCTGCGATCATCCGAATCATTGCGTTACTATTCATTGGTATTTGTTTTTGCGTATTGTTTTAACAGGCCGAAAACTAATAAGAAGTTACTAACAATTTGAGCCGCCGGCTATGAAATCACGGGCCACATTCCGGCAATGGCTATTGAATCACTTCCTTGACAGAACCACACTTCAACATACGGTCGCCAAAGTAAGGATTCCTTATCTCTTCTTTCGTAGAAAGCCAATAGCCGCCTTTGTTGCCGTTTGCCATGGGACAGTAGTCAATATAGAGCATTCCTCCAGCGAGCTTCCCATCCCTGACGAGCGGCGCCATTTCATTGCTCACGGCACTAAACAGGGTACGCTGCTCGCGTAGATCAGAAGATGCTGCGAGTTTGGCCGTAGCCTCCTTCAGTGCAGCGGCCCCTTTTACCGATTGAGCGGCCACCACAAGGTTGTCAGCAGCTTTTTTTGCATCCTCTGCATTTGAGGCCACCAGGGCATTCTTCAATTGGTCATAGGCATCAAAAGTCGCTCCCAGTGCAGCATCCTTGAAAGCAGCGGTCGCTTGCGTAGTCTTGTCTGGCATGCTGGGCGTTGTGTGGTCGTGCTGTGCCATGGCTGTCCAGCTACCCAGAACCAGGCAAATCATCATCATTCCGTTTTTCATCTTCATTTTTTTTAGGGTTTAGATTATTCTGTAGTTCAACATCATTCCATCGTCTTCGTGCTCCAGGTTGTGACAATGGAAAACAAACGTACCCGTGTATGAGGGAAACGTCATGATTACGCTAACGCGCTCAAAGGGCATCACCAGGATCGTGTCTTTCCAGCCATACTCTGCAGCGGTCAACTGTCCCCGGCCACCCGTGCGGTCCAACACCTGGAATTGTACTCCATGAATATGCATCGGGTGAATTTCATCACCCTTCGCATTATCAAATTCCCAGATCTCCGTCGTGCCCGCCTCCACCGTTTCATCAACCCGTTCCATCTCAAACACTTTACCGTTGATGGAGTGGCTTCCCATGGGGCCCATGCCTCCGACCAATAACGAAATATCAAACCGTCGTGTACGGATAGCCGTCGCCGCCGAAAGGACCGGAAGATTTGACAACGTCGCTGGCAGGGTATTCACCGAAGTTGCTTCCCGCTCTACGACAAACTTCAGGATAGAAAAATACTGCCGCCCCTGTTGGCCAAATTCACTGAACTTATGACTCACCAAATGGACTTCATGTCCGATGGACAGCTCAGAGAAATTGACCATCACGTCGACCCGTTCGCCAGGTCCTAGCATCAGACTAGCTACACTCCTGGGTGTCGCCAATAGCCCACCGTCTGATCCGATGATATGAAGGGGGTCCCCGTTGGACAAGCCCAGGTTATACACACGCGCGGTGGAACCATTCAAGACCCGCAGTCGTGTCCATCCTTTGCTAACGGCGGCTAACGGCGAATACACACCGTTTACGGTGATGTGCTCACAAAGGTATCCTGTCATGATTTCATCCGGCGTGGGAGAATAATCCAGTGCCGCACCGATAAACCGCTTGTCCTGGATGATCACCGGGATTTCATCAAAACCGGAAGGGAGATTCAATGCCATCTCCTCGCTATCGCGCACGATAAACATTCCGCATAAACCCATGAACACCTGCTTGGCCGTTGTGCCATGAGGGTGTGGGTGATACCAGTACGTGCCGGCGCGTTGCTGTATAGGTAGACTATATATATAGCTGCTTCCGGCCTCGAATACATCCCGAGGGTGTCCATCCATGTCTTCAGGAAGCACCAATCCGTGCCAGTGAATATTCGTGTGCTCGGAGAGATTGTTTTGCAGCAGAACCTGAACCATCTCTCCGCTCATGGCTTCAATGGTTGGTCCAAGCAGTTCACCCTGGTATGAAAGTACTGGCGTTGTCGTCCCACCCGCCATGGTTGCCTGAATTGTTTGGGCCGTTAGCTGAACACTGCCTCCCACCGTGGCAGGACGATGCAGCGGTTGGGTAAAGTTCCCAGAAATGATCCAGTTGACTTGTCCTATCATGTCCTCCTCGGTATGGCAGGCCTGAATAAGAAGCGAGGTACCCATCCATCCCTGGAGAATAGATAAACCTGTCGATCGGAAGAATGCTCGTCGTTTCATACGCTAGTGTTGATGGCCCGCCATTGGATCGGTTCCCTTTTTCAAAATATACTCGCTGTATAACAGGTAGGCACCGGTAACAGCAATTCGCTCGCCTTCCTTCAGTCCCTGGATGATTTCAACCTGGTCAACATTCTCTATCCCGGTCGTGACCATCCGTGGCCGGAACGTATTCGTGCCAATTTCGACATAAACATGCGTTCCTTTTCCATCGCGAATCACCGCATCGGTAGGTACTGCGATAGCCGAATGGGCGGAGTGCGTAAAGGGTACCTGGGCTTGCATACCGGGTTTGAGCTGCATACGCGGATTTTCAATGGCGGCGCGCATCACCGTGATTTGTGTGTTGGTCCTGTACTCGGGGCTAAGAAAAATCACGCGGGCCTCCAGCGAAGGTAAATCCGTTCCGCTGACATGGACGGTGATCTTGTCACCAGTCTTAATATATGCGGACTCGTCAGGATACAACTCTGCTTCGACCCACAGCTGCCTAATATTCTCCAGGCGGTACAGCAGCCCACCTTCTTCAATATACTGACCTTCACGCGCTGCGATTTCTGAAACAATCCCGTCCGAAGGGGCGAGGAACACAATCCTTTGTTGAATAGTTTTAGATCTGCCGAGGTTCTCGATTTGCTGCTGTGTGAGGCCATACAGCAGGAGTTTGCGCCTCGATGCCTCCTGAAAAGAAGCATAGCGGGGTTCGCTGGCTCCCAGCGTCTCAACTTGTTCCTTTGCCAACAAGTATTCACGCTGGAGGGTAAGCAGCGTTTCGCTATACATTTCATACAATGGTTCACCGGCATGGACCATTCTGCCCGTTTCTTTGATCCACAATTTCTCAATCCTTCCCGCCGAGCGGCTGCTGATCGCTTCGGTCAGGGTTTCATTGGCCGCAAGCCTGGCATTGATGACAAGCGCTTGGCCCACCGTACTGGTTGTCACTTCCTGCACCGAAATATTTGCCAGCTTCATTTGGCTGTCGCTCAGCATAAGGTCCGCCTGGCCTTCTTGGGTCTTCGAAACCTTCACCAAGTCCATGCCACAGACCGGGCAGCTTCCAGGCTTATCCTGGATGACTTGCGGGTGCATGGGGCATGTATACTGCGCTGCAGGTTCGGACTCAGCGGGAACATGACCGGTGTGTTCATCCTTTGGTGTCCCTGAAGAACAACCCAGGATCAGCGCACTGACTATGCCAATAGCTATCAATGACTTCATCATATTACTTTCTCTTGATAAAACTTTCACTGTCTACCAGGTACTGGGCATTGGAAGCGAACTCATCGGAAGAGGATAACCCTTGGTTGATCGCTACCCATTCTCCCGATTGCGTACCCGTCTTCACCGTCTTTGGTATAAAAACACCACGTTCCTTAACAAAGACGATGGTTCCCTGACCAAGATCCATTACCGCTTTCCGGGGAATCCATAAGGCTTCCACCGAATCCATAACAACATTTCCGCGCACAAGTTGTCCAATCCGGAGTTCACCGGTGTTCCGTACATACACCCTGATCTTGATAAATTCCGCGCCTTCGCTAAAGAAGGGCTGCACGAAATCAACCTTTCCCTGAATCCGTCCCTGGCTTCCGAGATCGAGATCAACAACATCTTGGACCTCAATCACTTTTCCTGTCTCTGTTGCCGGCACGTCCAGTTCGATACGCAGTGCCGTAGGGTCGACGATGGTAAAGAGCATCTGGCCGGCAGAAACATACGTTCCTTCCCGCATCCACTCGGAAGGAGTAGCGCTCATGGATTTGGATGGCTTGGTCGTACCTCGCGAATCACCACCCATCCCGGTACCCATTGCGGAAGAAGATGAGGTTGCCGGTGTTACCGTCGACAGCTCGCGCTGATCATTAGCGATGACGTAGCCCTCATAGGGGCTATAGAGGGAAAACGTGTACATGGCCTCTTTGCGAGCGACAATCTTATCGACCTGATCGCGCGTGGCGCCAAGCAGATAGAGCTTGTTTCTGGCAGCATCAATCATCGCCATATTATCCGTATCGGCTTCGAGGAGATACAGCAGTTCCCGTTGCGCGGTGAGTAGCTCCGGGCTGTAGATCTCAGCCACTTTATCTCCTATGTGTACCGGCTGAAAGGCATACTTCAGCAATACCTTTTCCAACCTGCCTCCCACCCGTGCGGGGATGGTATGAATGCTCCGCGTATCGTAGGTAACCAAACCTTGCACAGCGCGTGACACCGGCTTCTTTGCATACTCGCCCCTTACCGTCGCGATATTGGACATCACGATATCACTGGGTGACTTCATAACCTTGGACAACGCTTCCGTAATCACCACTTCCTCCCCTGCCCGGGTCTTTCTTACCAAATCCATTCCACACACGGGGCACGCCCCCTGCTTGTCGGAGATCACGGTCGGGTGCATGGGGCACGTGTACTGGTCTTGTTCAGCGGTCGATGAACTATCCTTACCCGTACACCCCAAAACGAGGATGAGTACAACGCATGCAAAGGAGGAGTTGACGGTTATCATTTTCATAATCACCATTTTCAAATTTTCAAATTGACCCATTTTCAAATTGCTCATCGCTCAACTTCACGCTCATACCTCACAATCATCTCATAATATTCTCCCATCCTGTCGAGATACTCCAGCTGCGCCATATTCATCGCCTCCCATCCGTCGATCACCGCGGGCAACGACTCACGGTTTTCTTCGTAGGCCAGCATGACAGCACGGTAGTTCTTGGTCAGCGCCGGAACAATCTTGGCGCGGTAGTTATCCAATTGTTGATCCATGCGGCTGATTTTCACGGCCATGCCCTGTAGCATTCCTCGTGCTTCTATAAGCAGCCCTTCCCGGCCCCTCTTCATCGCATCAATGTCATGCTGCATGCCTTTGCTCTCCGACTTATACATTTTTGAAGACCACGGCGCAATCGGAATGGAAACCATGGCCATTGCCGTGAATTGTGTAGGCATATTGCCAAGCGGCTGCATGTGATCAAACCGGAATTTGAACTCCGGCTTGGCTTCATAGTTCTGGAGTTGCTGATTCAGCCGCATGACCTCGATGGTCTTGTCCAATTGCCGTACATCGCTTCGCTGGGCACTGAGGGATGCTGTGTCGTACATCATGGGACTAACCGTATACCGTACACGCGTCGTCGTGTCGATCATGATCGGTACGTTCGGGGGCAAGTTCATGAGTGCCTTGAGACGTACTTGCATTTCCTCAATATCACCTTGGGTCATGAGCATCATGTTCTGCACCTCGCTCATCCTCCCCTCGACTTTGTAGATGGAACCCAGTGTTCCCTGGTTATACGGATAACGCAACCGGGAGATTTTAAGCATCAGGTCAATGATGCGCTCACTTTCCCGCAAGGTGTTCAGCTTTACTTCAGCCACAAGCCATCGGTAGTAAGCGGACCTGGCATCGGCCCGGAGGGCATTGAACTTCAACGAGCGGCCCTGTTCCTCTACGGAGGCGCGGGAAGCGAAGTAACGCTTGTTGGCATTCAGCTTGGCCGGGTTCGGAATGTTTTGCTCGATGGTAAACATCACCGACCCCTTGTCGCGCTCTTCCATCAGCAACTGATTCGGATAGGGTGTCATGAATGTGCCGGCTCCTACCATAGGGGCCATCCAGCTTTTAGCGCCTTCGGTGTACGTATTCAGCGCTTTTACTTTGCTGTCATACTCCTGGAGCATGGGGTTTTGCGCGTCGATCAGCCGCAGGACACTGTCGAGACTCAGCACCTGAGCATGGCCCCCGCTTACGGAGACCAGCCACAAGGGGATACACAGGAAAATGATGTTAGTGCTTGTTTTCATAAACTTCCATTTTTCCGAATCTTCTTAATTCATATTCTTTCGTCATGAGGAAGATGAGTGGCGTTACCAACAGAATATGCGTCGATGAGGTGAGGACCCCGCCAATCATAGGCAACACGATGGGCTCCATCACATCACTGCCCACGCCCGTAGCCCACAAGACAGGAACGAGGCCGAACAGGGCCACCGATACCGTCATCAGCTTCGGGCGCAAGCGCTTGGCGGCGCCGGCAATAACGAATTCACGCAGCTCATCATTAGAAATTGTCTCACGACTATTGCCCTTGAGCTTTACGAGCTGGCTCATCGCATCGTTGAGATAAATAACCATGACAACCCCCGTCTCCACCGCGATGCCGAATAGGGCAATGAAACCAACGGCAACGGCCACAGACAGGTTAACGCCGTAGAAATAGACCATGTAGGCTCCGCCGATCAGTGCGAAGGGTACAGTGATGAGACTAAAGAATGCTTCGCGGATAGAATGGAAGGCCAGATACAGCGATATGAAAATGATGAGCAACACGATGGGAAGGATGAGCATCAGCGTTCGTTCGCCACGGATCAGGTTCTCGTACTGCCCGCTCCACTCCAGGTAGTACCCGTTTGGCAACACACCCATCTGCGCGTTAAGCTTTTCAATGGCCTCTTTGACGGTGCTGCCCAGGTCCCTGTCGCGCACATTAAACAATACCGCCCCGCGAAGCATTGCGTTTTCCGACGAAATCATGGGCGGCCCGTCTTCAAAGCGGATTTTCGTCACGGATGACAGCGGAATTGTTCCCATCGACGGTGTCTTCATCGGGATTCGCATCAGCTGATCGATGCTGTTGCGATAGTCTTGCGCCATTCGCACGCTGATGGTAAACCGCTGTCGGCCTTCGATGGTCTGACCCACTGGCGAGCCACCGATGGCAGACTCCACCATCATATTGACGTCGTCGACAGTAAGTCCATAGCGGCCCAGTTCTTCCCGTTGAATATCAATGACCAGGTATTTTCCTCCCGTGATCGGATCGACATAGAGATCTTTTACGCCCTCGATGCCGGCGAGGGCCGTCTTTACACGCTCCGACAAAGTATAGATGCTGTCCAGCTGCTGCCCGTAAACCTTAACCCCTACATCGGTACGGATACCCGTGGCCAGCATATTGATCCGGTTAATAATCGGTTGGGTCCAGCCGTTGACAACACCGGGGATTTGCAGCTTGGCGTCGAGTTCATTGACAATATCTTTTTTGGTCAACCCGGGACGCCACGCTGACTTGGGTTTCAGCATGATGATGGTTTCAATCATACTGATGGGTGAATTGTCGGTCGCCGTGCTTGCGCGACCCGCTTTACCCAACACCTTGTCCACCTCCGGAACTGATTTGATGATCTTGTCCTGTACTTGCAGAATACGTTTAACCTCCTCATTGGATACATCCGGCAGCGTCACCGGCATAAACAAGATAGACTGCTCGTCGAGGGGAGGCATGAATTCACTTCCAAGGCTCATCAACAAGGGTACGCTGACCGCGAGTGCAAGGAGGTTAACGCCAATCGTGGTCTTCCGCCATTTCATGCAGGCCCGGATCATGGGTTCATAGATCCTTTCGAGAAACCGGTTGATCGGGTTCTTCTGTTCACGGGTGAACTTTCCCTTCATAAAGAAGGAAATGATAACGGGTGCAAGAGTTATCACGAGCACAGCATCCACGAGCATGATGAAGGTCTTTGTATACGCCAGAGGATGGAAGAGCTTTCCCTCCTGCCCCGTCAGCATGAACACCGGCAAAAAGGAGGCAATGATGATGATCGTGGAATAAAACACACCCCGTGATACCTGCTTGGAAGATCGCTCGATGATCTCCAACCGCTCCTTCTCATCAATTTTATTGTATGTCTTCTTCATAGGTGATCTAGTGAGACTGATTAGGATTAAGTTCCTCAAAGCGCTGCGCAAGATTCTTGTAGGAATTTTCCGCCATAATGATTCCATTATCAACGATCACCCCGATGGCAAGCGCTATGCCCGTAAGGGACATGATGTTGGATGTGATACCGAAAGCGTTCAGCAGGATAAAGCTGGTGGCAAGGGTTATGGGTATCTGTATGATGATGCTTACCGCACTGCGCCAGTGAAACAGGAAGAGGATCACCACAAGTGATACCACAGCCATTTCTTCGATGAGCGTAGTCTTAATGGAGGATACCGATTCCTGGATAAGCTCACTCCGGTCATAGACAATGTTAAACTTCATGCCGTCAGGGAACCCCTTGGCGACTTCCTCCATCTTCTGCTTTACGCCGGCGATTACCTCATTGGCATTCTCGCCATACCGCATCACGACAATTCCCCCGACCACTTCACCCTCGCCGTCAAAATCAAAGATACCCAGACGCGTCTCGCCGGTCATCTGCACGGTGGCCACGTCGCGAATAACAACGGGTGTGGCGTTGATGGTTTTAAGTGCTATGTTTTCAATTTCTTCAATGGACTTCAGGTAGCCTGTCGTCTTGATGATGTAGCCGACTTCATTCATTTCAAACTTGCGGCCCCCGGCTTCATTATTGTTAGTGCGCACGGCCTGAATAACTTCCGGTGTAGAGAGACCATAATAGTTAAGCTTGTTGGGATTCAAAGTCACCTGGTATTGCTTTTGAAATCCTCCGAAGGAGGCGATTTCGCTCACCCCGGGAGCATTCTGCAAGGCAAACTTGATATACCAATCCTGAATGGCACGTTGCTCGCCGAGGTCCATCCCGGGAGCGTCCAGCGTGTACCATAAGATGTGGCCTACGCCCGTTCCATCAGGACCTAATGTGGGCGTCACGCCTTGTGGTAAAAGCCGGGTTGCATAATTCAGTCGCTCCAGGACACGCTCGCGTGCCCAATACACTTCCACATCGTCGTTGAAGATGACGTAGACGAAACTCATCCCGAACATGGAAGCCCCCCGCACATACTTCACGCGCGGCAATCCTTGGAGGTTGGTAACGAGAGGATACGTTACCTGATCTTCCATGATCTGCGGACTTCGCCCCATCCACTCGGTGAAAACAATCACCTGGTTCTCGGACAAGTCCGGAATCGCATCAATCTTGCTTACGCGCACCGCATAGGCACCCCAGGCAAGCAGACCAGAGGCGATCAGCAATACGAGAAACCTGTTGCGCAGCGAAAGAGAAATAACTTTTTCAATCATAACCAAGCATGTAATCCGTAAGAAATAGGAAAAGAAGCGCCCGTAAAAATGAATGCGGTCGCGCGGAGAAGCCGTGAGCTAGTCCATCAAACGGAAAGCGAGATTAAATAATGAAAACCTGGAGGGCAACGGTCCGGTCAGAAACCCGGAGCGGGGGATCGTAATTCGTGGAATACGTCCGAGCTGTAACAGCAGGAATAACTTCGGCCAATACCACGACTGGCTGAAGAACATCCCCAATCGGAAAACCAGAAAAATCCAGTTGGGCGATCTCGCCCTTGAAATCCTGATGCTCGTGAATGACGGTCACGTCCTGGCAACAGGGGGGCGTATCATGCCGGTGGCAAGGAGGAACTTGTTGTTCCTGTTGACAACCCGCAGCTTTTGTAAAGAGTGCTACATTCTGTACCTGACCGCCGCAACGGTGGATGCCCACCATAAAACTTGTGCTGGAAACCAGCACCAGGAAGGCGAAGGCAATGGACAGTATGGAACGCAATGATCTCATCTACAGGATCAAATATACGGATTCTGGACAAAATGGGTGCGTACCGCATAGTGTGAGGTCCCTTAAAGCCGCCAAAAACGGGCTTCCCTGCCCCTGTTGAACCATTTGCGAGGGCGATTTGTTGTGTAGGAATGGAAAATCCGTTCTTCCGAATAGCCCTTGGGCAGGCTGCGCGACTCCTGGGAAAACCGGGGCGTCTGGTTCATCTTGTTGTGCGTATTGGACAGCGGCTCTACGAGACCAAACGCAAAGATCTCACAGCGCACGCCGTTCGTGAGAAATTTTGCTTGCTTGGACGACTGATCTCCGCTTACGCAAGAAGGGAGTATCGGGCAATTCCCCTGAAGACACTCATCGCTGTTGTCGCCGCCATGATTTACTTTCTCAATCCCATAGACTTAATCCCAGATGCAGTACTTGGAATAGGATTAACGGATGATCTGGCGGTACTCGCCTGGGTTATCCGCAATGCGAAACAAGAACTTGAAGCTTTCAGCACGTGGGAGCGTTCAGCGGTTGTTTGCCATCAAGCCAGCTGATATCTCAGCCCGCCTCCTAGAGGCACTTCCTCGATCAGTCTCATTCAGCAATAACAGCCGTATTACGGGCCGCATTATTTGACCGATTCGTCAACATGATACTAATACTATCGTAATACGAGTGTATTACTATCTTTGCGTCGAAAATGTGGCAAAATGCACCAAAAAACAACTACGTAGCCCGATGTCATCCCACAAGCGAAAATTCATGATTGGTAAACCTAAAGTTGGGTACTGGATTCTGTTTCTGCTCTTGTCAACCAACTTGTCTTGGGCACAGCAGAATTACTTCAATATTCCCTCGGGTGATATCACACAGCCAGGAAAGGTGTTCTATCAACACCAGATAAATGTTTATAGCCTGAACAAGATGGAGTCAAAGTCACAACTTGTTGTAGGGATTGGTCGCAACTGGGAGATAGGCTTCAACATCGTAGACCTACCGCTGAATTTCGATGGAGCCTCTAAGATCCTGGGATCAAACGATGACCCATCAGCAATGCCCCTGTATCCTCTCGCCATGTTTACACTGCAAAAACAATTTAGATTGAATGAGACTATTGGCTTCAATCTCGGCACACAGGCTGGGGCAAATTTAACTGGGGAAGCGGCGAATGTTCGCTTTGCGCATTTCACTTATGCACTCATTGAATATCATGTCCCTGACAAGGGTCATTGGACAGTAGGGACATACGTATCTAATGAGGTGTACACGGGAAGTCCGGGCAACGTGATTGGATGGATTGCTGGCTTCGACTTTCCGATTTCGAGGCACTTCTGGCTAATGGGGGATATCGTTTCCGGTAACAATAAAAAATCACATACAACTTTAGGTGGTGTCTATAACATAGGCCACCGAGTTCAGATTTGCGCGGCAGCATTATTTCCGTTCCCCAACCGATCATTGCAAGGTGGAATGGTACTTGAGCTAAATCTGTACGGGTGGAATTGGGATGAGAACCACTAAATCAAGGCCTTCTTGGCCTCAAGACCAAGGATCTTTGCCGTATGTGCCCTCGTCGTTTCAACACCATGAGGGTCTTTCGAAAGTGAATGACCAAAAGATGGCGCTATCTCTTTCAACTTGCTTTTCCAGGATTCCGATTGCGCTTCTTTCTTGAAGCAACGGATAATGAGGTCCATCATTACGGTTGCTGCCGTGGATGCTCCCGGCGAAGCGCCCAGCAGCGCAGCGACCGTACCATCTTTGGATACTACCATCTCTGTACCAAACTCCAACACGCCGCCTTCCTTTTTGTCTTTCTTAATGACTTGAACCCGCTGCCCAGCTTCCAACAGTTCCCAGTCTTCCAATGCGGCCGTTGGGACATATTCGCGCAGTGAATTAAGTCGATCCTGAGGAGAAAGCCGGAGCTGTTCAATCAGGTATTTCGTCAGCGTCATATTTTTTAGTCCGGCGAAAACCATAGGAATCATGTTGTCGAACTTGATGGAATTGGGCAAGTCCATCATTGATCCGTTCTTTAGAAACTTAGTTGAGAAGCCAGCAAACGGCCCAAATAGCAATTCCTTCTTACCCGCAATTATCCGTGTATCAATATGCGGCACCGACATGGGCGGGGCACCCACCGACGCTTTTCCATATACTTTGGCGTGGTGATTCTTGATCAACTCTTGATTGTGGCACTTCAACCACAAGCCACTCACTGGAAATCCGCCAAAACCATTTCGTTCTTCAATCTCTGCGCGCTTCAGCAAGTGAAGTGTAGCACCGCCAGCGCCGATGAACACAAACTTGGTGTTCGCCGAATCTTTCTGGTCGTTAAGCAGGTTTTTCACTTTAACATTCCATCCGCCCTTCCCATCCGGGTCCAGGTCAAGGGCCTCCACATTATAATGAATCTTCACACCCGGCATCTTGCTGAGGGCGCGAAACATAGCACGGGTCAAAGTACCGAAGTTGACATCAGTTCCGATCTCCATTCGTGTTGCTGCCAACGGTTCCTTTTCGGATCGTCCCTGCATGGTGATGGGGGCCCACTGCGAGATTTGATCCCGGTCCTCTGACCAGACCATCCCGGTGAAAAGTGGATTTCCTTGCAATGCCTTGTAACGTGATTTCAGAAAGTTGACGTTGGTATCGCCCCACACCAAGCTCATGTGCGGAACCTGGCTGATAAAGGATGCCGGGTCAGAAATATATTCCTTCTTGACCAGGTAGGACCAAAATTCGCGTGACGCTTCGTACGCTTCGCCGATTTTTATTGCTTTGGCAATATCAACATGGCCGTCGGCCTTCTCCGGGGTGTAGTTGAGTTCGCAGAATGCGGCATGGCCGGTTCCTGCATTATGCCAGGCATCCGAGCTCTCGGTACCGGCGTCATCCATCCGTTCGAAAACCTGGATGGTAATGTCCGGGTTCAGTTCTTTAAGAATTATACCCAGCGTGGCGCTCATGATGCCGGCCCCCATGAGGACAACATCCGAATGCTTTTCAATGGGCTTTATCGATTTGGTTATCTTTTTGTGCATAGGAGACCCCGAAAATACGGCTTCTTGATTAACCAAAAAAACTGATTTTTGTTTTGTCCTCGCAGATCAAATACAGGATTTGCGCGGATTAATACAGTTCCCGCAGATCGCGCTGATTTGAATGCACGCAGATCGCGCTGATCATGTGTGCACCTGGCACCGGAGAATCAGCGAGAATCCCGCGTCCTCAATCTGCGGGATCAGCGGGAAATGCATTTTAGTCGAGCAGATCAAATACAGATTTTCGAATCAACTCACCCCTCCAGAAACTTCTTCGCAATATTTAGTGGCCGCATGATGTAGCGCTTCTTCTGAATATGTCCCATTTGACGGGTAAGGATGTCTTCCAGCATCTTGATGGTCTTAACGATATATTGCCCTTTGTTCAGCATGACGCACTCTGCTCTTCCGCCCATGGCCGCATCGGTGATCTCTGAACGTGTAGCGTAACCGGTCTTGTTTAATGTCTCCAACACCTGCGTCGCCCAAATCACAGGAACGTGGGCCGCTTCGCAAATCCAGAGGATTTCCTCTTGAATTTCACTGAGCCGTTCAAAACCGATTTCGACGGCCAGGTCTCCGCGGGCGATCATCACACCCAGCGATTGATCCTTCATACCGTTCAAAAGCAACGCAGGCAGATTTTGGATAGCGGAAAGTCGTTCGATCTTCAGAATAATGGAGGGCACCGATCCTTTTGCGTGCTTTCTCAATTCCGTGCGCAGCAGTTCAATATCCTCCGGACTGATCACAAATGAATAGCCCACCATGTCGGCATGCTGGCAGATAAATGGAATGTTCTTCATGTCGTCAGGTGTCAGCGGGGCAATCTCGAGATCAGAATTCGGGAGGTTAATTCCTTTTTCCGGTTTCAGTACCCTGTTCTTCGTAGAGATCCGAACGATTCGCACCCTAACGAAGTCTGGCTCCACACGAATTACTGTGGCCTCAAATTTCCCATCGTCAAACACAATGGGCTCCCCTAACTTGACAAAGGACAAGATTTCCATGGGCTCAACATACAGCACATCACGTTTATCCTTTCGGCCATTAGGGCCCGTCGTTTTGAATTTCAGGTCCAACTCCATGCCCTCTTCCACTGGCAAGTGCTCGTTGTTGTTTTTCTTCAACGCCGCAATCGAATGGATCCGGATCTTGGGTCCGGCCAGATCCATGTAGAGTTTGCAGTTCTTACCCGTTTTGAACTCCGCCTTCCGCAAAACCTTAATCATGTTAAGCCACACCTCCTCGTTGTCATGCGCACAGTTGATGCGGGCCACCGACATCCCCTCGTTCAGCATTTGTTCTACCAACATGGCATCCTGCATATTCTGGGATGAGAAGGTAACCATGATATGGGGCCGGTCCTGGATTGGGAATATTCCGAGCAGGCGCTCGGCATTCGACTGACGAAGGCGCAAGGCGGTGGTAAAATCACACTGGGAATCGGCGGCCACAGGATGACCATGATTCAGCCAGCTCAATACATTCTGTACCTGAGAAAGGGTATGACTTTCAGAGTTCGTCAGGGAGGAAAGGCCGACTTGGTGCAAGTATTCCTGCGTCTCACGTATTTCCTTACTCCGAAGAATCAGGTAGTGAATAAGGTTTGCTCCGCTTCGCCTAAAGTTGGAATGCAGGGTTGACAGGAGGTCAGCATATCTCTCCTCTGCTCCAACCATTTCTTTTCCAATGTCCACCAGTTGTTCCGCGACGGTCTCGTGAGTGTAGACATCGGGGAAAGTAGTCGTAACCATAACAGTAGAATTTAGCGGGCGAAGGGTGCTCCGTCCGGGCATCGAACTTGGCTACTTTTAGGGAAAAGAACCATGACCGAAGTCAGGGACTGGGCTAATCTTTAGGATGGAAATGGGTAGCAGGATGCAGGCAGCAGGTTACAAATTTTCAAATTGACGCAAATTTCAGCCTAAGGCTATTGCTCACCACACTCAACGAGCTCAGCGCCATCGCACCGCCAGCAATCATCGGGTCGAGGAGAAAGCCATTGATCGGAAATAACACGCCAGCCGCAATGGGAATCCCGATCACATTATATATAAAGGCCCAGAATAGATTCTGACGGATGCCCCGAACTGTCTTTGAAGACAGGTTCAACGCCTTCGGAATGGCATTCAGGTCGGATGTAATCAGTGTCATCTTGGCCACGTCCATGGCGATGTCAGAGCCTTTGCCCATGGCAATGCTGACATCCGCCTGGGCCAACGCCTGTGAATCATTGATTCCATCGCCAACCATAGCGACAATTTTCCCTTCCGCCTGAAGCTGCTTAACAAATTCCGCCTTCTCTGACGGCATGACACCAGACCTAAAATGTTTGACACCCACCTGTTGTGCGACCGCGACGGCTGTTTGTTCATTGTCGCCCGTAAGCATGTACACGGAAATTCCCATTCTATCCAATGTATCGATAGCCGCTTTCGAAGTAGCCTTCACCCGGTCCGCGATGGAAACAATCGCCAACACCTTACCCTTTCCACCGAAAAAAATAACCGTCTTTGCTTCTGCTTGCCATTGTTGCGTCCTGTTGCTGTCGGCATCCGAAAGTTGAATTCCGTTTTCTTCCAACAGGAACTTATTTCCCACCACGTAGGTGACACCTTCCACCTGACCCACAACACCTTTGCCTGTAGCGCTCAAAAAGTCCTTTACAACGATTGACTTTGCATTCTCCCCTTTCAGCCTGTCAACGATTGCCTGTGCAAGGGGATGTTCCGATTGGCCTTCAAGGCTAAATAGGATATCCCTGCAAGTTGACTCAGTTTCCCCATCAGCCCAAGCGAGCTCACTAACTACCGGCTTTCCCTCCGTAACCGTACCTGTCTTGTCGAGGACAACCGCATTGACCCGATGCGCCAACTCAAGGCTCTCTGCATCCTTGATAAGAATATTATTTTCGGCACCCTTTCCCACGCCAACCATGATCGCGGTTGGGGTCGCAAGGCCAAGGGCACACGGGCAAGCGATGATAAGGACAGTGACTGATGTCAGCAGCGCATGGGCGAAGGCATCGTCTCCGCCAACGAGCATCCAAGTAAAAAAGGTCAGAATGGAAATACCCATCACCACGGGAACAAAGACTCCGGCAATTTTGTCCACCAGTTTTTGTACCGGCGCTTTACTGCCCTGCGCCTCCTGTACCAATTTTATTATTTGCGCGAGAATGGTATCGCCGCCAACTTTACGCGCCTCAAACTGAAAGCTGCCTTTCTGGTTGATCGTTCCCGCAAAAACGGAATCCCCTGACTTCTTTTCGACAGCAACCGGTTCACCGGAAATCATGCTCTCGTCGACATACGAGGAGCCGGAGGTGACAGCCCCGTCGACCGGAATTTTCTCCCCCGGGCGCACGATCAGCACTTGACCCACCACGACTGTTGAGATGGGTACATCACGCTCGACCCCGCCAAGCAGAACGCGGACGGTCTTTGGTTGCAGTCCCATCAGTTTGCGAATGGCCGATGACGTGCTGGACTTCGCGCCCTCCTCCAGCCACTTTCCCAGTAAAATAAATGTAATGACCACAGCGGCCGCCTCGTAGTACACATGCGGATGCACGCCGCGATCGTGCCAAAATTCCGAAAAGAAAGTATTGAAGACACTAAAGGCAAAGGCAATGCCGGTAGACAGGGCAACCAATGTGTCCATGTTTGCTTTTCCAAAGCGGGCCTGCTTGGCGGCATGGACAAAGAAGTTTCTGCCAAAATAGAAAACTACGGGTGCCGCAAGAATCATAGAAATATAATTTCCATACGGGAGGTCCATGAAGAACATCCCAATGATAACGACGGGCAGTGAGAGGCTTGCAGACCAAAACGTGGAACGCTTAACCTCCTCCAGGTACTTGCGCTTGGCTTCATCTTGCACAGCCTGCGGGTTGGCAACATCGACTACGAGGTCATAGCCGATGGATTGAACTGCATGTTTGAGGTCGATGGGCTTTGCCACGGCAGCATCATATTCCACCAAAGCTGTCTGGTTGGCAAAATTGACAGAGGCTGCTTTCACGCCTGCGGTTGACTTCAGCATGGATTCTACACTGATGGCACATGCGGCGCAGGTCATTTCCAGCACGGGAAATGAGTCTTTGATGTATTTACCGTTTACTGTTGATGACTTCATTGTATTTCCTATCCCTGAATCCGGGTGCTAAAGTTAGCATATACCTCGGGTTGTTAACAGAAACAAGTTCATGGCAGTTCCCCGTGAGGCGCTGATTCAATACACGATTCCGCAGATTAATGCCGTTCCCGCAGATCACGCTGATTTTGAATACACGCAGATCACGCAGATCGTGTGTGCACCTGACTCCAATCGATAAGCGAAAATCTACGTCCTCAATCTGCGGGATCAGCGGGAAATGCACTTTTAGTCTAGTAGATCAAATCCAGGATTTGCTCGGATCACTGAAGGTTCCAAAGACACATCAAAAATCAATCAAAGGCCATTGACTTTCCGAATAATACACTCTGAAATCTTATCCGTATTGAAATTGATTAGCAAACCCAACTTCAATCCAGAAAGTTTCAGATAGGTGATAATCTGTTTGTGATGAACATTTGAGAGAAATTCAACTGATTTAACTTCAAGGACTACCTTTCCTTCCACTACCAAATCCATTCGATATCCCGCATCGACACTTACGGTTTCATAAATCATGGGCATGGGCACCTGTTTCGCAACAACCATTCCTAGTTTTTCAATTTCGTACTCCAATGCTGCTTCGTAAGCAGACTCCAGCAATCCGGGCCCAAGGGCATTGTAGACCTTAAATACGCATCCTCTCACAGTGAATGAAATTTCATTTTCTGTCATGATGCAAATATTATTCAATAAGAGTCCTGTTTCGGCCTCGTTGAACGCATGTTTTCCGGACATATATCACTGTCCGCGGAGGTCAAATGCAGGATTTACGCGGATTAATGCAGATCACGCTGATTACAATACACTCAGATGGCGCAGACAGTATGCGCCCCTGACGCCAGCTGATCAGCGGAAATCAGCGTCCTCAATCTGCGGGATCAGCGGGAAATGTATTTAAGTCCAGCAGATCAGATTCCCGGTAAGTCATTCAATTGACACCCCCCAATAAACGTGAATTGTTATCACCACTACACGGCTGCTGGATAAGAAGCCCGGATCCGTTGGAAACGAACCACGAAATCCATATTTTCATTTAAATCAAACCCTTAAATACTATGGAAATGCACATTAACATGATGGCAGTCCTGGTGGCTGTTGTCGCAAACTTCATTTTCGGATTCATATGGTACACGCCCCTCTTTGGAAAAGCGTGGGCGCAGGAAATGAAGTTTGACACCAGCGTGAAGCCCCCCAGCAGCGAGATGGCCAAAGGAATGATCTTCATGGTCATCGGCAACTTTTTAATGGCCTACATTTTTGCCAGCAACATGATGGCATGGAGCCATGTGCCAGGCATGAATGAGATGAGCGCTGCCCAGAACATCATGAGCGCAGCGGGTTTTACCTGGCTGGGTTTCTATCTGCCGGGAGACTTAGGATCAACCGTCTGGGAAAAGAAATCAATGAAGTTGTTCGCCATTAACACCGGTTATCACTTTGGCTGTTTGCTGATCGCAGCTATTGTATTGACTTATATGTAGCGTCTGGCAAGGTGCCTAACATACAGGATTAAGAAGGCCCTACTCGGGCCTTCTTTTTCGCATCGCTGCGTGAAACAGTAAGGTCTCGGAGAATCACAACCCCGCACCAACATCGTATCTTGCTTCCTCAAAAGGAACATTTCGGATTACCAATAGAATTCATCCATGAGTCTCCACCTCGAAGCCCGCCCCGGTGAAATAGCCTCCACGGTACTGATTGCAGGTGACCCACACCGCGCTAGTCACTATGCAGAGAAATTTCTTCAGGACAAAATCTGTTACAACACGATTCGGGCCATGCTGGGTTTTACGGGAACATATCAGGGCAAGAAGGTGTCAATTCAGGCCACGGGTATCGGTATGCCAAGTACGGCGTTGTACATGCACGAACTGATCCATAGCTATGGCGTGAAACGCATCATTCGCGTCGGAACCTGCGGCGCCATCCAGCCGAACATACAATTGGGTCAGACCATCGTCGCCACTGATTCACGTTCTGACTCCAACATTTCACAGCATTATTCCAACGTTTCCATTCCGGATCAAGCCTTGCTCCAAGCCGCCGAAGAATTCGCGACCAGGTCGAAAGTTTCGCTGCTGAAGGGGACGATCTTCAGCACTGACATTTTCTATAGCAGCGATGACCGCCGCTGGGATGAGCCCATCAGGCAAGGCGTGCTGGCGGTGGAAATGGAGACGAGCCTGATCTACGCGATGGCGGCGAAATTCAAGATCCAAGCACTTTCTCTCTTAAGCGTGAGTGATCATATCCTGACAGGCGAAATTACTCCTCCGAAAGACCGGGAGGTGATGATGGATGAGATGATGAGGGTTGCGTTGGGGATTGCATGAGGGAACGAAGGTTAAAGTTTAAGGTCGAAAGTCGAAGGTTTAATCCCGCTATTCCGTATTGCACTACATTTACTTAAAATATATGACCACACTCGATATCTGCTTGATCCAATGGGAGGCCAGCAATCGCTCCATGCAGAAGGTGCTTGACACAGTAAGTGACGAAAATTTTCATCAACCCATAGTACCGGGAGGAAATTCGCCTTCATGGCTGCTGGGTCACCTGGCCGACACTGATGACGCCCTGCTCGAGCTCTTTGGCATTCGCGACAGAATGTTTCCCGAGTTGGCCAAAATTTACAACCATGAACGCGGAACCAATCAGAGTGGGCACTTATCCAAACAAGAACTCACAACAAAATGGAAGGCAATCCTCTCCGTGCTCGATGCTACTTTCAAATCCATGAGTGAATCTGACTGGCATGGACGCCATACGGCAGTGTCTGAGGAAGATTTCAAGAAACAGCCACACCGGAACAAATTGAATGTCATGCTTAGCCGTGTGACACATAAGGCTTCGCACTTAGGACAAATTTCCTTGCAGCAAACCCAGTCCTAACAAATACCCAGAATAAGGCAGTTCCTGCAGATTACGGTGGTTTGAATACACCAAATTGCCCAGATCAGATCATTAGCGAGATCCCAATATGCATCCGGAAGTGGGAAAGTATTTGGCCTTCTGTCATGCCCTGCGAACTATGATTTGTTGAAAGGGTCGGTGAAAAAAGCTCATTGAGGGACCATTCAAAATAAAATCCTTAAACAAAATTCCATTCTTGGCCTAGCGACTGCTTTCTCAAAAACATATCAGTCATGGATCTGTTCTATGATTAAACAAAACAAAATCTCATGAAAAAGTTATTTGCTATTCTAATGGTTCTCACCCTGTCATCAGGTGCATTTGCTCAAACAAAAGACGTCGTGGATATCGCGATCGGCTCTCCTGATCACACCACACTCGTCGCTGCTGTCAAAGCCGCTGATTTAGTCGCGACTTTGAAAAGCAAAGGACCTTTTACAGTATTTGCACCGACCAATGCAGCATTCGACAAACTGCCCGCTGGCACGGTCACCAATTTGTTAAAACCTGAGAGCAAGGCGCAATTGGCCAAAATCCTTACTTACCACGTAGTGAGTGGTAACCTCGATGCGGCTGCAGTTGTTGCGGCTGTGAAAGGTGGAAATGGCAAAGCCGTTGTTACAACCGTAAGCGGTGGAAAACTTACCGTGACCTTGGACAAAGAGAAAGTTAAGTTGACAGACGAATCTGGCAACTCAGCTTACGTAATTGTTGCGGATCTCAAAGGAAGCAATGGTGTTGTGCACGTTATTGATGGGGTAGTTCTTCCTAAATAGTTTTTGGTTTATCAAGGTTTGGAAATGGACTCTCCGAATTGGGGAGTCCTTTCCTTTTTTATAGCCATTCAATCTATTCCTGAGCGTAAGATCAATGAATGAATGAATGGACTTCCCGCAGATCGCGCTGATCATACTACAAGCAGATTGCGCAAATTTTATATGCACCGGGCACCGACCAGTCAGCGGAAATCCGCTCTCTCAATCTGCGGAATTAGCACGAAATGTATTTGATTACTCCTTCCCGGCTCTACCAATAAGCCCTGCCTTCTTCATCGCGTCCACCATTACCAGCGAAAAATCCCCCGAAGCCATAGCCAGATCAACGGGGTTGAATGTTTGTGACTGTGCCGACCATACCAGCTTGGAAGTCCTGGCATCGTAGACATTACTCTCTACAAAATATGTCTTGTCGGTCTCATAATACCCGGGCGACTGAACCAAAGAGGATCCGCTGATGTAATAACCTCCGAACGCCCCGTAACTCCCGGGAACCGGAGCCCCGCCAGTTGCAGGACGGTACCCGGTGCCGTAACCCAGATTCGTAGGAGCGTAGGCAGAGGTTCCCTGCACGTACCGGTTCTCCTCCGTATGCTTCAGCACCCTAACGACAATGATGGCGTCGTGGCCAAGGCTCTGGATTTTTTCTACTGCCGCCTGTTTCTGTTACGGTGTCTCTACTTCTTCCGAATGCGGGAAAATACTAATGCTCTCCGTGGTCTTAACCCCCTCCTTTTTCAGTCTGCGGGAGATATCTTTCTCCAGCGTTGATCGTACCGGAAGTTTCTTGTTGAGCACGGCAACAAAATAATCTTTGTAGTTTTTAGCTTCCGGATCTTCCCAGGAGCCTGTGATTTTGGTTGCCGTGGTCGCCGAACAAGATTCCAGCAGAACAAAACCAATGATAAGCAGGATGAAGCGAACGGATATGTTCATGCGTGTGCTATTTCAGTTTGGGTGCGCAAGTAACCCAAATAAATGCCAAATCGAAAGTCGTGGGGAATAGGAGGAAGGAGACAGGAGCCTTCCTCAGCATTCCTCCGTGTATCTCTGTGCTACCTCCGTGTCCTCCGTGCAACTTGCATTTCTCCTTACTCTTTCAATCTTTCTTACCCGGCGTCAACACAACCTTTCTAAATTCAACCTCAGCACCTTCCGCTTGCAAAGCAATTTGTCCCCCGGAAGCCGTACAGTTTGTTCCGCTATTGACCTCTTGTCCATTGACCCAAACTTTGATCGTGTTCTTGAAACACTCGATTGTCATTAGGTTCCATTCCCCTACCGGCTTCTCCGAACCATCGGTAAGATTCTTTACCCTTCTGAGCTTGCCCTCCGTGATCCCCCATTCAGCTTTTGGTCCTCGTCTATTCTCCATATCAGGCACCGTAATGTCTTCCACAATGCACCAGAAATCGCCGGCATTCTCGTGAAACAATTGCACCTCAATTGATTTCGGAAACATTTTATAGAGCGCTCGCGGCGTAGAGGCATGTACCAGCACCCCGCAATTGCCCGGAGCAGCAGAAAAGCGGTACTCTACCACAAGTGTATAATCGTGATACGACAAATCCGAGATCAGGTGCCCTTGCGGACTATCCAGGCTCACCAACAACCCATTACGAACAATGAAAGGCGACCGCAGGCCCTTTACGGAATCCATCTCCGGCACATCCATATGCCAACCAGTTAAGTCCTTTCCGTTGAAAAGATTTATGGATTGAGCAAAAGATGATGCCATCGGGCAAGTTGCCAGGGCCATCGTACAAAGGAGAAAAATAGCTTTCATCGGATAAGCTTGTTATTTGGATGGATCACATTACCCTCGCTTTTTTATCTGTGGTATCCGTGACACCCTATTTTAGTTGCCACGGAACCTCCCCAAGCGTCTTGCATACAAGGGGATGACACAGATAGACTAAATCCCTAGAAAAGCATTTCTTGCGGAGGCGTCAAACCTTGTGCACGCAGATATTGTGTGGCTTGTCCGCGGTGGTGCGTCTGATGTTCAAAAAGCTTGCTCATCATCTCTCCTTTGGTCATCGTTGGCTTAAAACCAGGGCCGAGTTCTATGGAGCAAGTGTCCATGAGCTGTTTGTCATCCATATCCTGAAGGCCGGCAATTACATAGTCATAGCTAGCCATCACCGCACCCGTAAGATCCGCCTTGGTCTTGATCTGATCATTTTTTTCAAGTTTGCCAAAGCCCATGTCCGTAGCTTTTCCTGTGGCGGCCTTCCCCAGGCCATAATTCCCTTCCGCTAAGTGTAACAGCTGCTCTCCAAATGTGCGAGGCGTTTGCTTTGACAATTTATACGTAACTGAAATATCATTAGAAGAATCGAGGTAGGCCATCGTGAATTTCTTGGCGCGCTCCCAATCTTTAATCATCATGTTAATGTGATCCTTGGATGGAGCTACTGTTTCGACAGCTTCTGCCGGCTTGGTGTTGCACGAAAGCATCATTGATGCAGCAGCCAAACACACAAGGGCCGCATAAATTCTTTTTACATTCATGATTTGTAGGGTTTTGGTTGAGACTTCAGGCTAAGTTAACAATTCGCGAAGACGGGGCAAAGAATCATAAGGCATCTGCATCGCTCGCTGCCTTTCCTTTGCGAATGTCGCTAATTGGCCTATTTCCTGCGGATCTTGAGCATCGTATTCACTCCTACGGAAGAAGGCTGTTACACAGAAAACCACGGAGGCCTCACAGAGATACGCGGAGAATACATGAGCTTACGCTTGCTTTCAGGGTCGTGGAAATAGTTCTAACTATCTGTGGAAATCCGTGGAATCAGAAGGCTGTTACGCAGAGAACCACGGAGGCTTCACGGAGATACACGGAGAATACAAGGGCTTGCGCTTGCTTTCGGGTTCTTGAAAATAGCTCTAACAATCTGTGGAAATCCGTGGAATCTGTGGCTAGATTTTTTGCCGTGTGGGCGGAAGAAGGCTGTTACACAGAGAACCACGGAGGCCTCACGGAGATACACAGAGAATATATGAGCTTGCGCTTGCTTTCAAGGTCTTGGAAATAGTTCTAACTATCTGTGGAAATCAGTGGAGTCTGTGGCTAGAATTTTTGCCGTGTGGGCGGAAGAAGGCTGTTACACGGAGAACCACGGAGGCCTCACGGAGATACGCGGAGAATACATGAGCTTGCGCTTGCTTTCAGGGTCGTGGAAATAGTTCTAACTATCTGTGGAAATCCGTGGAATCTGTGGCTATATTTTTTGCCATTTGGATGATTGATAACCATGGATAATTAGGGTGGCAAAAGTTCTTTAAAATCGTCAACTTTGGAATACCCCCATGAGATTGCTGACCTTTTCATTGATCTTTATCAGCCTGTCGCTGGTGTTCTTGTCTTCCTGCAAGAAAGAGAGCAGAATTGCTCTGCACAATGACTCCGTGGATTTCAATCTCCACATTCGACCGATTCTGTCGGACCGTTGTTTCAAATGTCACGGGCCTGATGGCGGCCAGCGCAAGGCAAATTTAAGACTGGACATCCGTGAAAATGCGTTGGCTGCTTTGAAAGATAATCCAAACGAGCACGTGATCGTGCCGGGCAACGCTTCTCAGTCCGAACTGTTTCGCAGAATCTCCGCGCATGACACCGCACAGCGCATGCCGCCCGTCAAATCAAATTTGAAACTGAACGAGCAAGAAGTAGCGCTGATTGGAAAATGGATTGACCAGGGGGCGCACTATAAAAAACACTGGGCCTTTATTCCACCGACCTCCCCTAGCCCCCCTGAAGTGGGGGCAATAGATTGGCCCCGAAATGAAATTGACAAATTTACGCTAGCAAGAATGGAAGAGGCTGGCCTGACACCAAATGAGGAAGCCGACAAAGCACGCTTGCTGAAACGGTTGACCCTCGATATCACCGGACTACCTCCTTCGTTGGATTTTCAAGAGAAGTTTCTCAAGGAGACCTCCGACAAATCTTACGATAATGTTATTGATGTCTTGCTGGCACAACCGCAGTACGGAGAGAAGATGGCTGCCTACTGGATGGATGTTTCCAGGTATGCGGATTCTCATGGCTATCAAGACGACGGCCTCCGCACCATGTGGCCCTGGCGGGATTGGGTGATCCATGCGTTCAATGAAAATTATTCGTACGATCAGTTTGTCACCTGGCAACTGGCCGGCGACCTCATGCCAAACGCCACCAAAGAACAAATATTGGCCACCGGCTTTAACCGCAATCACAAGATCACACAAGAGGGCGGCGTAATTCAGGAAGAGTACCGCATTGAGTATGTCACAGACAGGACCAATACCTTTGGAAAAGCATTCCTCGCGCTCACGTTCGAATGCGCCCATTGTCATGATCATAAGTATGATCCTATCTCGCAGAAAGCCTATTACAGTACGTTTGCGTTTTTCAACCAGGTGCCGGAGAAAGGCCTTGTGGGCGACATTCAACTGGCTTCGCTTGCTGATCCGCCAAAAATTAAATTCACGTCCGAGGAAATACGCGGTATATATTCTTACATCAACAAGAAGGATACGGCTGCCGTGGAAGTGATGGTGATGAAAGATTCGGCGCGGCGGCCCACTTTTATTCTAAAACGCGGTGCCTATGACGCTCCTGGCGATCTGGTGACGATGGATGTACCTTCCTCCATCCTTCCTTACGATTCAGTCATGTACGGCAGCAACCGCCTTGGTCTGGCAAAGTGGTTGTTCGACAAAAAGAATCCGCTCACCGCCCGTGTATTCGTTAACCGAATGTGGCAGGAGTTTTTTGGCCGGGGCCTGGTAAAGACTTCAGGGGATTTTGGCATGCAGGGAGAGATGCCCTCCCATCCGGAGCTGCTGGATTGGCTGGCCCTGGATTTTATAAACCATGGATGGAACATCAAGAGACTAGTAAAGCAGATCGTAACCTCTTCAACGTATCGGCAATCCTCGGTGCTGGACGAAGATAAAATGGCCGTGGATCCTGAAAATATTCTCCTGGCGCGCGGCCCGCGTATCCGCATGTCTGCAGAGGCCGTTCGTGACCTTGCCCTGGCCAGCAGTGGATTGCTCGTGAAAGAGATAGGCGGGCCAAGTGTGAAAGTGTATCAGCCCAATGGTATTTGGGAATCAGCCACTTCCGGCAGAGGGGTGCTGGCCCGGTATGTCCAGGACCATGGCGACAAACTTTACAGGCGAGGGTTGTACAGTTTTATCAAACGCACGGTACCTCCACCGGGAATGTTGATGTTTGATGCCAGCAACCGCGATCAATGTGAAGTGAGAAGAATGCGAACCAATACCCCGCTTCAGGCACTTATGTTATTAAATGATCCATTGATTTTGGAGGCCTCACGCGTTTTAGCTGAACGCCTATTGGTGGAGAACTCAACGACTGAACAGAGGATCGCAAAAGCATTCCGGTCGATTGTTTGCCGCGATGGCAAATCCGCGGAGCTAAAACTGTTGGTCAATTATTTTGAGGAAGAAAAGATAAAGTTTGGACGATCTAAAGAGAAGGCCAGGCAGTTGATCAAGGCTGGAGAGTTTCCGCATGCCGCGGTGAGCGATGTTGCTTCTCTGGCTGCGTTAATGCAGGTGGTGCAAACGATATATAATATGGAGGAAGCCATCACGAAGACCTGACCATTCCCACGGCCTTTAGGCCATGGAAAAGAATTAGAAGAAAGAATGGGCTTTAGCCCTAATTGAACGAGAGCGTATGGAAAACGAATTTCTAAAAAGCCGACTTCACGTTACCCGCCGCCATTTTCTCGGCAAGATGGGCCTGGGATTAGGGTCGGTAGCCCTGGGCTCGCTTCTCATTCCTGATTTATTTAGTGGAAGGGATGATGCGGCCTTCCCCATCGGCCTGCCTCACTTTGCCCCCAAAGCCAAGCGCGTTATTTACCTCTTCCAGAATGGCGCTCCCTCCCAACTTGAAAGTTTTGACTACAAGCCGATGCTCACCAAAATGAGGGGTGAAGAACTACCTGCCTCTATTAGGATGGGGCAGCGTCTCACGGGTATGACTTCGGGACAGAAGAAATTTCCTCTGGTTGGTTCTCATTTCAAGTTTCAGCAACACGGCCAGTCCGGCGCGTGGGTGAGTGAAATGTTTCCAAACATCGCCAAGATCGCGGATGAACTATGCTTCATTAAGTCCATGCATACCGAGGCCATCAACCACGATCCTGCGCTCACGTTTATGCAGACCGGCGCGCAGCAAGGAAACCGACCCAGCATGGGAGCCTGGCTGAGCTATGGACTGGGCAGCGAGAACAAGAACCTGCCAGCCTACTGTGTTTTGCTTTCCCGCGGAAGGGGCAATGGTCAGGGTGTATATTCAAAACTCTGGACGAATGGATTTCTGGACAGCATCCACCAGGGTGTACAATTCAGCAGCAGCGAAGAAAGAGTGTTGTATCTGAAAGATCCTGACGGTCGTGACCGGGCAGACAGCAGGAAGATGCTGGATAACCTGGCGCAGCTTAATGATTTGAACTATAAAGAATTCGGTGATCCCGAAATTCAAACGCGCGTTCAGCAATACGAAATGGCCTATCGCATGCATACGGCGGTACCCGAACTTACGGACCTCACGAATGAACCCGATAATATTATTAAGATGTATGGCGCTGATTGTCTAGCACCCGGCACATATGCAGCTAATTGTCTTCTCGCACGCAAACTTTCAGAAGCTGGCGTTCGTTTTGTGCAATTGTATCATCAGGGTTGGGACCAGCATGGTAACATCGTCGGTGAGATGCCGCTGCAGGCACAGGATGTAGACCGGGCGACAGCAGCGCTGGTCATGGACTTAAAACAACGCGGACTACTGGATGAGACCTTGGTCATTTGGGGTGGTGAATTTGGCCGGACCAACTACTGCCAGGGGGATATTTCAAAAGATAATTACGGGCGCGACCACCACCCCCGGTGCTACACCATCTGGATGGCGGGCGGCGGCGTGAAGCCGGGTATGGTCTACGGTGAGTCAGATGAATTTGGATACAACATTATCCGCGACCCTGTCCACGTCAATGATTTTCATGCCACGGTCTTGCACCTTATGGGTCTTAATCATGAACAACTCAACTTCAAACATCTGGGGCGGCGATACCGGCTCACCGATGTAGCGGGTAAAGTGGTGACGGGAATACTGGCCTAAGCACCATGCAGCGAACACAACGCATTTTTCTTAACATCATTTTTTTCCTCCAGGTCCTGCTTTTATTTCTTTTCCTTTTTGAAGACCGGTTGTCCCTTCCCGTCTGGCTGGAAGTAGCGGGCAGGTTGCATCCGGCTATGCTTCATTTTCCCATAGGACTCATGGCCTTCAGCGTGGCACTGGTGTTTATGCAAAGCCAGTTCAAGAAGAAGGTGCTTAACAAAATTATCCTGATCGTATTATTACTCACTTCTTTTACTACCTCAGTTACCGCCTTGTTTGGTTTCTTTCTCTCTCAGCAGGAGGATTACGGTCTTGAAGCGCTCACGCAACACAAGAACAGCGGGATTGTGTTAAGCGTTATTTGCTATTTTCTCCTGTTGGCCTTTGTCTACACGAAGAAGAGCCAAGTCCTTTATTATGGATTAGGCTTGCTGACGGTT
Organism: Cyclobacteriaceae bacterium; assembly: GCA_043750575.1. Taxonomy (GTDB): domain Bacteria; phylum Bacteroidota; class Bacteroidia; order Cytophagales; family Cyclobacteriaceae; genus ELB16-189. The sequence goes on along the minus strand of JAYVBH010000016.1, from coordinate 21,680 downwards.
GGCATAATGGTTTTTGCGGGCCATACCGGCAGTATTCTTACGCATGGAGAGAATTTTGTACTGGCCCCGTTACGGAAGTCTTCCACGAACATGGGGGGCACGGAGGGTTCTGCTTTTCAGACAGTCATCTATCCTATCCTGGAGCAGAAATGTACTTCCTGCCACAATCGAACAAAAGCCAAAGGAAAATTTGTGATGACATCCATGAGTGAATTCATGAACGGAGGAAAGAAAGGCAAGGAATGGGTAGCTGGCAACCCACAAGAAAGTCGCATGATCCAATACATTCACCTTCCGCTTGCCGATGACGACCATATGCCTCCGGATGGCAAACCCCAATTGTCGCGGCAGGAAATAAAGCTGTTGGAATTTTGGATTGCCGCTGGCGCGGATGTTGAGAAAAAACTGGCCGACTTGCCAGAACTGGATTCCTTTAAGATCATGGGCTTGGCAGCCTTGGCCATCGCGAAATCCATCATCAGCGAAGAGAAGCCCTATTTGTTTTCAGCCGCTTCAGCAGAGACCATCAATAAAATGAATACACCCTTCCGCTCGGTAATGCCGCTGTATCAAAAAAGCCCCGCGCTCCAGGCCGATTTCTTCATCAAGGAATCATTTAAATCAACTTCACTCGAAGAACTGTTGGAAGTAAAAGACCAACTGGTTGTACTCAACCTTTCAAAGATGCCCGTGACGGACAATGACCTAAAGACTATTGGGAACTTTGGCAACCTGGAAAAACTGAATCTTAACTTTTCAAAAATTAGCGGAAGCGGGCTTTCATCACTTCAGTCTCTAAAGAATTTGTCTTCCTTGTCGATGGCGGGTACTTCCGTCACCGCGGAAAGCCTTACGCCGGTCTTGGCGATTTCGTCCTTGCGGGAATTATTTGTCTGGAATACGAAAATTACTGAAGCAGAGAAGGCAAAACTGGTCACGCAGCACCCTTATATTACAATCGCCACCAGTCAATTTAAGGACGACAAGATATTGCGACTGGGCAAGCCGCTCCTGGTGAATGAAGGGGTGATCATAGAAAAGAATGAGCCTGTCATCCTTCGGCACTCTATGCCCGGCGTCACCATCCGGTATACGCTCGATGGCGCAAAACCTGACAGTCTCTCCAACCCCTATGACAAACCCATAACCCTTACCGCAACTTCAACAGTCAAGGCGATCGCCTGCAGGCCGGGTTGGTATTGCAGTGAAGTATATGAGACAACTTGTTTTGTCGAGGGACTTAAGCCAACCCGTGCTGAATTACTTACCAAACCCGACAAGCAATACCCCGGTGAAGGAGACAAAAGTCTCGCGGACGGAAGGAAAGGCTTCATTGAAAGTTTCAAGGACCCCGCATGGCTTGGCTATCAGAATGAACAGCTCGCGGCGGCGTTTGACTTTGGCGCCAACCCTCCCGTACTGCATTCTATCGTCATTAGTTACGGCAAAAATGTAGGCTCGCATATCTTTCCGCCGGCAGCGGTTGAAATATGGGCAGGGAGAAACAGCCGGGAGGTTACTTTGATCCAGTCCATGAAGATTGCCCAGCCGGTTGCGTATGATCCGCCGCAGCTGGAAGCCCTTTTGATACCACTAAAAGCCACGCATTATTCATATTACAAATTGATTGTGAAGCCCGTCAAGAAACTCCCCGTCTGGCATAGTGGAAAAGGCAAGAAGGGATGGGTATTTGTCGATGAGGTTTTCTTTTACTGACATCCATCGTTCGAGACATAAATAATTATTTGTATGAAAAGAAGAGAGTTTATTCAGCATGCCACCCTCGCCGCTGGCGCCTCACTGATAACCTTGCCTGGTGTGGCTGAAGGTGATCCTGAAATTGTTGGTCAGAATAACAAGCGATACCGAATCGACACCAACTGGGTAAAGGCGGACGCAAGCGGTCTCCCGGTAAACGATTGCCATGAAATGGTACAAGATGCCAGCGGCCGGATCATTTTGCTCACCAACGAAACCAAGAACAACGTTATATTCTTTGACAGAAAAGGAAAACTCCTGACGAGCTGGGGACATGATTTCCCCGGCGCGCATGGCCTGAGTCTTATCGGCTCGGGCAAGGACCAGTTGTTGTTCATCACAGATACTGCGCGTCACCAGTTTTACAAGTCAACCCTCGATGGAAAAATTTTGACTACCTGGGATTTCCCCCAGGTGTCCGGGAAGTATACGGAAGCAAAAGAATTTGTGCCGACAGAGACTGCCATCACGCAAAGCGGTGAAGTGTATGTCGCGGACGGCTATGGCTCCCAATATATCATTCACTATGACACACAGGGAAAGATCAAGAATATTTTTGGAGGCCGTGGTGACCAGGAATCAAACCTCGACAACGCCCATGGCATTTGCATCGACTACCGTACTACGCCGGAAACGCTCATGATTACAGACCGCACCCGCTGCTGCTTCAAGCGATTTACGATGGCCGGCCAATATCTTGAAACCATTGCGCTCCCCGGCGCCTGTGTTTGCCGACCGGTGATCAAAGGGGATTACCTGTATACGGCCGTGCTGCGGTCGCCAAGCCTCAGTATCGAGAACAGCGGCTTTGTCATTATCCTGAATAAAGAAAACAAAGTCATCTCGGTGATTGGTGGAAAGGAAGCGGTTTATGACGCCAGCAATAAACTCATGCCCCTGAGTCAGTCCCGGCCTGCGGTTGGTGAAAGCTTGTTCAAGCATCCTCACGATGTCATGGTGGATGACGAAAACAACTTATATGTATGTCAGTGGAGTTCGGGGAAGGTGTATCCGTACAAGTTTCTGGAGGTATAAAAGAAGTTGAAAGCTGGGGGGACTTAATCAATCGACAATAATCGCATTCAGCTTGGCCCAGAGATCATTTTGAAATGTGAACGGCACCAGGGAGGCGTCTGGCACATCGCCCATCCGGACGACGATGATATTTTTGCTGGGGACAATATTGACCAGCTGTCCGTTTTTTCCCATGCCCGCAAACATATCAGCTGGCGCATTCGCAGAAATTTGTGCTGGAAAAACAACCTGAGAGCCCGGCGCCATCGAGGACGCTTTGCCATTGAGCCACGTGAGGTATCCGTATGACAGGTTAATGTTTTGCGAAGTGCTGCTCATCAGGTCGACATAGGACTCGGGGATGATCTGGGTTTGGTCCCACTTGCCCTTGTTCAGGAGTAGTAAACCAAAGCGGGCCATGGAGCGCGGCGTGCTGTAGTATACATTGTTATAAGCCCCTGGTTGTGTGTAATAGAATCCATCCATTCCAATTTTTAACAACAGTTGCTCGCTTAGATAAGTATTCAAGTTTTGGCCGGTTGCACTTGTCATAACGCCATCCAAAAGTGTGTAAGGAGCATTGTGATAGGCCCACCTTGCACCCGGGTCTGCTTTGCATACCAGGCAGTCGGGATCGGTGCAATCCTTATCAGCAACGCCATCGTCCAATCCAGTGGTCATGGTCAGCTGGTGACGCACGGTGATATTATTTTCCTGTGTGGGCGTGAGGCCGGTCCAGCCCATGCCCAGGTAATCGGAAGTTTTGGCATCGAGATCAATTTTACCCTGGCTGTTGGCAATGCCCACCAGCGCCGACGTTAACGTTTTTCCCGCGGAAGCCCAGTACCAGTTACTCGTTACTGAAAAGTCAATGGTACCATCAAATTGCTTCCCCAGATATTCCTCGATTACAATCTTTCCGTCTTTCAGTACAATTAGGGCGCGGGTATTGGACGTCTGCAAGAGTGTCTTCAGGTCGGGGATCTTTGATTCATTCCAGCCCAGGCTGGCGGGCGTCACGCTCGACCAAGAAGCACCGGCGGGAGGAAAGTACATGACCGGATCGGGTGTAGGTACCGGTATTGGATCCGCCTTCTGGCCGCACGCTATGCACAAAAGTAGCATGAGGATCAGGTTCAATACAGATTTCATATAGGAGACAAAAGTCATTGGACAATATTAATGCCATAGAAATCAAGGACAAAACACAGATGGCTAATTGTAGGCCTCAAGCAACATAGATGAACCTTAAATTCGACTTTCCTCCGTCAACCAAAATTTATGTAAATTGTATTACCCCCGGCGCTTCAACTTGCCCTTCACCTCAGCCTAATCTCAATTCCATGGATATCCTCTTCTCAAATTTATTTCCGATCATCTTTATCGCGATCGTGGCCTTCATCATGTATGGTCGATTCAAAAAGAAAAAAGACACGGTGCTAAAGTCGAACCTGCATCAGCAAACAGAAGCAGACGCGCAAGCCATAGGCATCGGGGTTACGGCACAGGCCAACGGCCGTGTCACGAGCGGTGAAGTGACTGGCGACACCGACTATAACGGCACAACCGGCGGCATCGACTGGACCCTACGGTCAACCGTGATGGCAGGCGGCAGTTCTTCGCGTGGCGGGAGTCGTGTTTGGAAACGGAAGTCCACATGGCGCACTTCGGCCGCTCCAATGCCGGCGGGAAAATTCATTATGCTCATGTCTACCCCGGGTGAAATGAAGACTGGCCAGATTCAACGCGGCGGTCTTATGAACACCTTGATAAACAAGGCGGCAGATGCCGTGTTAGATTTGTATGTAAGCGGCTACTTCGGTAGCGAGTATCAGGCGCTGGTGAGTATCGGCGAAGATGGCGTGAAACTGGACCTCGAAGGGTTGGGCGACTTCATGATCCTTACCAACCATGAGGCAGTGGCCCGGCGCTATTTTGATGCAGGCACCACGGCCACAATCTCCAACTGGAAGCAGAGCAACCAAGGCTTTGCCCGCGAGCGCGAAGTAGATCAGTTTGGACTGCTCTTCTCACCCGACGGTATTATCCTCACCTGTCAGGCCAACATGAGCAATGCCGAAGAGGTGAAACAATTCTCCAATTTTGGTGCTGCACTGACGGCGAAGATGAAGATGGTGATGGGAGGGTAGTGGTCGGTGATCAGTGGCGGTGGTCAGTGACAAGTGATTCTTTCCGCTAACTGTGAGAATCTGTAATCCCTGGCTAGTTTTTCCTCCCATCTGTGTGAATCCGTGGAATCTGTGGCTACCTTTTCCCTGCAATCTGTAGCTATCTTTAACACATGAAACAAATCATCCCTGCCGCCCTCCTGCTATTCGCTTGCATGGTCACAACCCGGGCAACCTGCCAACCGAATCCACCCACAACTTCTGCCGACTCCGTTCGCATCACCGAACTCAATCAATATTGGACTGAGCTATCCAGAACGGTACGGCAGGGTGACTTCGAGGGCTATAAGGCCACCTATCACAAAGATGCCGTCTGTGTTTTTACCACCGGGAAAAAGAAGATCACCAATCCCATTGATGTACAACTTGAACTTTGGAAGCCAGGCTTTGTTGAAACGAAGTCAGGAAAAACCCGGAACAACGTTGAATTTCGCTTTTCACAACGCGTAGGGAACTCAACGAGCGCCCATGAAACAGGAATATCTTATTTTACCTCGGTCGATAAAGATGGAAAAGTTCTTTCAGGCGGCATGGTCCATTTCGAAATTCTCCTGGTGAAGCGAAACGGCGCATGGCTGGCGTTGATGGAATACCAGAAATCCAGGGCAACTCAGGAAGAATGGGATGCCCTGAAGTAAAGACCTCATCCGATAGTGGTGGCTCCACATTCCCACACCCTTGACTTCTATTGCTGTCAATATCCCCGGCTGTCCGGAAAACGGAGTGGTTCTTCGAGAGCGCTTCGAGGTGCCTTCGAGGGAACTTCGAGCGATGTTCGACAATGGGAATTCCCCGGAGAAAGGGCAGTAGCATCTCGCAGAATCGGGGTAATCGGTGAATAGTGACAGGTGAACCGTCCTGTCTACAGGGCAAACATTGACCTTGAACTGCTGAACTGTTAAACCCTTGAACTTACTCTGTCGCCTTACGTCGTAGGTGGGTTATTCTGTTAGGAAATAATATCTTTGCGCCCCTATTTCAAAGATTATGATCTCAGTAGATGCAGTAACTGTGGAGTTTAACGGTTCGCCACTCTTTAGCAATATCACATTCAATATTAACGAGAATGACCGCATTGCCCTGATGGGCAAAAACGGTGCGGGAAAAAGCACGCTGCTCAAGTTAATAGCCGGGGTCAATAAGCCCACGCGTGGCAAAGTGACCGCCCCTAAGGATGCCATAATCGCCTACCTGCCCCAGCACTTGCTGACGAAGGACGACGCCACACTGTTCGAAGAGGCATCAAAGGCGTTTTCGAAAATCAATGCCATGAAGGTGCAGATGGATGCGCTGAATCACCAACTGGAAACGCGGACCGACTATGAATCAGACGAGTACGCAAAAATCATTGAACAGGTCAGTGAACTGAGCGAAAAATACTATTCCATCGAGGAGACCAACTTTGATGCAGAGATTGAGAAGACGCTGATGGGTTTGGGGTTCTTGCGTTCGGATTTCGCACGCCCGACCAGTGAGTTTAGCGGAGGCTGGCGTATGCGCATCGAGCTGGCCAAGATCCTTCTGCAAAAGCCAGATCTGATTCTGCTGGATGAGCCCACAAACCACCTGGACATCGAGTCGGTGCAATGGCTGGAGGATTTTCTAAAGAACAATGCAAAGGCCGTGATTGTGATCAGCCACGACAAAACGTTTGTCGATAACCTCACCAACCGCACCATTGAGGTTACGATGGGACGCATCTACGACTATAAAACGAACTACTCGCACTATTTACAATTACGCAGGGAAAGACGCGAGCAACAACAAAAGCAATTCGACGACCAGGCGAAACAGATTGCCGATATTCAGCAATTCATTGACCGCTTTAAGGGCACTTACTCGAAGACACTGCAAGTGCAATCGCGGGTGAAGATGCTGGAGAAGATTGAGATTGTAGAAGTAGACGAGATTGACAGCAGCGCATTGCATTTGAAGTTCCCTCCCGCGCCACGGTCGGGCAACTACCCGGTGATTGTGGATGGCCTCACAAAAAAATATGGCGACCATGTGGTCTTTCAGGATGTTAACTTAACCATTGCCCGGGGTGAGAAGATTGCGTTTGTGGGCAAGAACGGCGAGGGGAAGAGTACGCTGGTGAAGGCCATAATGCGCGAGATTGATTTTGACGGGAAGTGTACACTGGGTCATGGTTCGCTGATCGGATACTTTGCGCAGAATCAGGCGTCGTTGCTGGAGGGAGATCACACCGTCTTTGAAACCATCGATGAAATTGCCCAAGGAGACATCCGTACGAAGATAAAGGACATACTCGGCGCCTTCATGTTCAGCGGTGATGACATCGACAAGAAGGTGAAGATGCTCAGTGGCGGTGAAAAAACACGCCTAGCCATGATTAGGCTATTACTTCAGCCCGTCAATCTGTTGATTCTGGATGAGCCTACCAATCACCTGGACATTAAATCAAAAGACATTCTAAAAGACGCGTTGCAAGCGTTTGATGGTACGCTGATTCTTGTTTCGCACGATCGTGATTTTCTGGATGGCCTTGCCACGAAGGTGTTTGAGTTTGGCAACAAACGTGTGAAAGAACATTTTGAAAGTATCGCCGGCTTCTTACGGAATAAGAAGATGGAGAATTTGAGGGAGATTGAGCGGTCTGTTAAATAGGTGCAGGGGATTAGTAGTCGGTAATCAGTAGTCGGTAATCAGTGGGCTGTTACCTGCCACCTGTCACGACCCTCTTGACAGGGAGTCATTCTAATTATTATAATCTCTATATTAGAACATGAAAAAACTACCCCTCCTCCTATTCCTCTGCACCTTCTCCAGCATATGGGCACAAAAAACGTCAACGGATTATGCGGATGCACTGCTGCTGTTGGATCGGTGGTTGGAAGCTGAGCGCGACTATAAACACCTGCCCTCCATATCGGCCTCGATAACCAAAGACCAGGAACTCCTCTGGAGCAAAGCCTATGGGCTCAGCAACGTGGCCACCAAGGTGGCTGCCACACCCGGCACGGTGTATTCCATCTGTTCGATTTCCAAATTATTCACGGCTGTGGCCATTATGCAACTCTATGATGAAGGCAAGCTTCGGCTGGACGACAACATCGAATCGATTCTCACCGATTATAAATTGAAGCAGCAGTTCAAAGACAGCGGGCCGATCACCATCCGTTCGTTACTGACCCACTCTTCGGGCTTGCCCAGGGAATCGGATTACCCGTATTGGACCGGCCCTGATTTTCCATTTCCCACACAGGATCAGGTAAACAGCAAATTGAAAGATCAGCAAACGTTGTATCCGGCCTCCACCTATTTTCAATACAGCAACCTGGGGCTCACGTTGCTCGGTGAGATTATAGAAAAGGTGTCGGGCAAAAAATACAATGAATACGTAGAAGAGAAGATTCTAAAACCCCTGCAAATGAATGCCACGCATCCTTACTTGCCGGCCACAGAGCATGGAAAGAAAATGGCCATTGGTTATAGCGCCCTTAACCGCGATGGCTACCGCGAGCCCGTGGCCCTATTCGATGCGCGCGGCATCACATCAGCGGCCGGGTATTCCAGCAACGTGGAAGACCTTGGCCGTTTTGCTTCCTGGCAATTTCGTCTGATGGAAAAAGGCGGTGTTGAACTTCTCAAGGCCTCCACGCTAAAAGAGATGCAACGTGTGCAGTGGATGGATCCGGATTGGAGTACCTCGTGGGGCCTTGGATTTGAGGTTAGCAAACAGGGCACCACCACCATCGTAGGTCATGGCGGCTCCTGCCCCGGTTATCAAACGATTCTGGACATAGATCCGAAAGAAAAGATGGCGTATAGTGTGATGATCAATGCCGGAGGTGAGAATCCAGATTTCTATGCGAAGGAGATCCGTGAGCTACTAGATAAAATTCCGAAAGAGAAGCAAGCATTAAAAGCTGGTGTGGACTTAACCAAGTATGCAGGCAATTATTCCGGTCAACCCTGGGGCACCGAATCGATCGTAACACCCTGGTATGGTGATCTGGCCATGCTCAATGCCACCTCCACCAACCCCGATGAAGAGATGGGTTTGCTACGGCATGTAGAAGGAAACACGTTCAAGCGTGTCCGTAAAGACAAAACGCTGGGAGAGGAAGTTGTATTTGAAACAGATGCCACTGGTAAGGTGACAAGGATTCGTAGGCATAGTAATTATACGATTAAGATTAAGTAATTCATTCTTCGTAGCGCGGCTCCTTGAGTGGAGAAGGCTGCTACGCAAAGTTGCGCGGAGGTCACACTGAGAAAACCCGCTGCATCTCGCTGTGAAACTCTGTGCACTAGCTTACGGTCTCTGCAGTTATTGTATATCAAACTTTCTATGTGCACTGTCTGCGAAGCCACCAAGACAGGACACTGGCCACCGGCAGCCCTCACTACCCCCTCACCTGTTCCAGTTCTTTCAGCACGATACTCACTTCCTCCTCTGTGTTCACGATTGACGGGGTAAGGCGAGCGTACCGGGTTTTATACGGTGTGACGCTGGCGGTGATGTTCCTGTCGAGCAATCGTTTGACCACCCCTTCCGGTTCCATGCCGTCGACCATGAAGCAGTTGATGCCCGCAGAAACAGACTCATCCCTGGGCGTAAGCAGTTTGATGTGCGTGATGCTCTTCATGCCTTCTTTCAATTGCTTGCTCAAAGCATGCGAGCGCTCTTCGATGCGCGCCTTGCCGATCGTGAGCTGCCACCCGAACGCATCGGCAAGGGCCCAGCGGTGCTCGAACGAATGAAAGCCTCCCGGCGTGCAGAGGTCCTTGAAGCTGAACTCACTCGCCTGCCTCGTGCCCATCCATGCTAAGTAGGGATCGAACTCAAAAGACGGTATGATCGGCGCGATCATGTCCCACGCATCTTTACGGGCATAGAGGACGCCGGTACCCCGCGGACCGAAGATCCACTTGTGCGTACCTGCCGCGAAGAAGTCGCAACCGATATCGGCCACGTTAATGTTCTCGATGCCGAATCCGTGAACCCCGTCGACGCAGAAGTAGATCCGGTCGGCCACCGCGCGCGATGCGTTGGCTTCTTTTACCATCGCGGCGATTTCCCGGATAGGAGTCTTCACCCCCGTGACCGAGTGAACAAACGTAACGGCGACAAGTTTTGTCTTCGGTGTGATCGCTTTCTTCAGTACCCCGACCATGGTGTCGATCGAAGCGCTTGCAGGATCATCATAGAGCGACACGCGTTTGATCACCGCGCCATTGCGGGCGGAGGAGAACGCCAGCGCTTTTTCCGTTGCGTAGTGATCGTGTGTGGTGGTGAGGACCTCTTGGCCGGGTTTGAGTTTCATTCCGCTGTACATCATCGCCAGGCCCATCGACGTGCTGTCGGTGAGTGCAATCTCCTCCGGAGTCACGCCCATGTACGCGGCTGCCTGCTGCCGGACGGTGTTGTCCAGTGCCTCCACGTTATTCTCCCAATAGTCTACGGGGTTGGCGTCGAGGGCATCACGGTGTTTTTCGATAGCATCGCGCACGGGCTTCGGGTGCGAGGCCAGCAGCATCTGCGTCATATGAATACGCCCTGGGGCCAAACGGAACTGCTTGCGAATTCCTTCCCACGTGTCAAAGGAAGGCGCTCCTTCAACTGCCGCTACTTTCGGCTGACTCTTTTCACAAGCCGCGAGCAGCGTTCCGGCACTGACGACGGCGGTATTTAATAGGAATTTCCTTCGGTCCATACTGAATAGTGGCTAGTTGTTAGTGGATAGTGGTTGGTGAAGATAGTAGAAATTGCCAAAGTTTTGTTAACCCGTTACCTGCTCCCTGTTACCTGTTACTTGCTACTTGTCACCTGCATCCTGCCCACCCATTACGCGCATCCTGCCACCTGTCACCTGCATCCTGTTACCTATTGCAAGAATTCTTAACTTACGTCTTCCTTCCTCCTAAAGAGCTATCATGAATACGAAACCAATAGCGCACGGCCCCATCCACAAGCTGCTGGCCAAGGCGCAGGCGACTACCGGCGTAAATTCTTTTCATGCGGCTTGCAGGCTCACGGAAGCGGAAGCCCTCAAGTTGGTTGCAAAATATCCTAAGGATGGGGCGCTTAAAGCAGCGCTGGTATATATTCGTCAGGCGCTCAGAACCAAAAAAGTGAGCATGTCACACCAATTTATCAAGAAGGCAATAGAAACATTGGAAGAGAGCTATAAATAGCTGTTATCATCCTTATGAAAATCCCATTTGTCAAAATGTGGATCCCGCAGATTGATTGACGCTGATTTGCGTACGAGCTGATCTCCTTTCCAACGAAACAAAACCAAGTCGTCACCGCAGTGTCCGGGGGTTGGCACCAGGGAAGCTTTCAAACCCCGAGTGCTGGATTTGGCACCAATTCTTCTTGCTCTTACTTATGTTATCCACTTGCCTAATAAAAGTTGAGAACTCCGCGTCTGAATAGACACCATAAGCATCGATTAACATGCCTTTCCGACCGTCATTTGTCTCGATTAAATACAATATACAGTTGTCATCTGGGTTGGAATACCCCTCGTATCGATAAAAGTTAGCAATGGCAACCTCTTGCGGCCCGTAGATTGCCTTGCCATCGGCAGTAATCAGTCCTCGGCTTCCCACTTTAAAATTTTCGGCATACCCACTTTCAATTGCGCTCGCAACGTACGCTGATAATGTGATCATACTTTGCGTTACGTCTCCTGTGGGTTTCATAAACTTGTTGATCAGTGTGTTCAAAGGCGCCTTCTGTGCAGATGGCGTTTTATGCATATGATTGATTTGCTTGTTACATGATAGCAAAACATATAGAAAAACCTATTTGCTCAATAAATTAAGGGGCACTATTTCTATCGGCTTGACAGGTTGTGTAGGCACTAAATATTTTTCTATAGCTTTTAGGTGAGCAAATACCTTTCTATGATTCTCAAATGAAGATTGAAGTAAAGATTCTGGCCTAGCCGGGATGTCAGAAGTTGTCATGCTAATTCTATTTTAGATTTGCACTAGATATTTACCAAAGGAAAACAAATAATTTGCTGTACTTAAACATTCTAAATCATCAGTTGCCTTCATATGAAATGGTCTGGATATTGGCCCTCTCGTCTATTCGCAACTGACTGCCTGGAGACTTACGGGTCCGGATCCTATCAAAAATCAGGGTTCTATGGATATTTAGTTAGCAAAGGAATCGGAAAACCAAGTACTCCAGAACTTCTTTTCCTTCTTTGATTTATCATGAATGACATCCAGCACAGTTCGCAACCGCACGTAGGAAGCTGAGTCCTTGAGAATATATTGTTGCGCACCAAGTGCCATCACCTGCTCGCGAATTGCGTTTTCATCACACGTTGTGTGATAGATAATCGGTACTTTAGGATATTTTGCCCTTATCTCTTTCAAGTAGTGTAAGCCGGTTTCTTCCCCTGGCCCAAAGAAGTGATCAAGCACCACCGCAAATGGCTTGGCCTTTAGGTTTTTGATCAAATCTACCGGGGTTGGAAATGTCTTCACGGAATAGTTGTTCAACACTTCCTCAAAATGAGCTCTAAGTGCCTTTTGCTGAACAAGATTGTCTTCAACTATAAATACTAGATCTTTCATATCTATAACCCTGTAAATACCATGCCATGGGCTTGGCGAATGCCAATCGTGATTATGAAAAACACAGAAAATCTAAATACTGGAACTAAAGGCCAGGAAACTAAGAATTGGGGCCGTTCTTATGGCTCATCCGGGCCAGCAATTGATCGTAGAGAAAATGTCCCTCTATGAAACAATAAAGCCTTAAATCATTTCTGATTCAAGGTTTGTTGTGATCCAACTGGGATTGGCCAGTATCTACCTTCGCCTAACCCAGCACAATTTACTGAAGGCTTAAGGGGTTCTTGAACTTTCAACCCCCTCCGCTTCCCAACCCATAACAGGTGCATCCAATCGCCGATTTCATTGACCATCACGCTTCGCGAAGGCATGAAATAGTTGAAGAAAAACCACCTCATGATCCAGGCGATCCAGCCAGTGAATTCAATTCCGTATAACTCCCCGATTCCTTTGCCAATGCCCAAACTTGCGCACTGACCCAGGCCCTTGAAGTTAAAGGGCTTCAAAGACTTTTGCCGGATTGCTTTCCCAATATTTCCTCCTGCGCACGTTCCATGCTTTATTGCCCATAGTGCATTAGGAACACATGAATTCTTGCTGCTGCGATAGGGTACCGCACAGGCATCTCCACCTCCCCAGACGTTGGCATAACCCTCTAACTGCAGAAAGCGGTTCGTGTAAAGCCGACCCAGGTTGTCGCATTTCATGTCCTCTGTTCCTTTCAGGGGCACACGCTTCTGGCCTATTGTGGAAATCACCATGGCACTCGGCAGGAAAGAATTGTCATCCAGAAACGCCCCATCCGCGGAAATTTCTCTGACACGCTTGCCGCAAATCACCTCAATGCCGTATTGGCCTAAAACTTTTTCTGCGTACCGTTTCATCCGCTTCATGTTGGGGTGGAGTGCGTCAAGAATTGTTTCCTTGCTGTGAAGCAGCCGGATCGTCGGTCTGACATGCAACAAGGAAGGGTACTGCCGTATCAACACCGCAAGGAATTCCGCCAAGTTTGTCACCAGTTCGACGCCTGTAAACCCGGCTCCACAAACGGTAAAATGGAGAAGCCTCTCCGCGTCAGCCCTGTTCAATTGAGCAGCCCTGAGTACCAGAGACTGAATATGCTTTTGGGTGCGCAAAAATGAGGCGTCTGATTTTATCTGATACCCGTGCCTATTTAACCCGGCGATTTGTTGACTGTCTTGCAACCCTATACCGATCACCAAATGATCATAGTGAACTGGATGGATTCCATCTTCCGTTTTGACATAGACATCTTGGCTAGCGCTGTCAATTTCACAGGCATATCCTTTGACTAGCTGTGCTTCTGGCAACACCGATGCCAACGGAGTCATCCGGTTTTCGTTTCGAACTATGGCGGTCAGACTCTCCGCTGTCCAACCATGAAAGAAATGATGATCTTCCGGGCAGACAACCAGAATCCGAACCTCGCCTCGTGAAATTTCACGACGCAGTTCTTTGATCAATGAACGGTAGGCCCAAAGGGTGGTGTACCCGCCACCTATCAATACGATTTGTGTGTTGTTCATAACGCGTTTGGAATACGTATGCCAAACGTATCACCAAGATTCATGCGCCACGAATTGATCTCCGGGTTTCCTGAGGAAAATTATTGCGATTTCCGCTGATGAAAATCGACGATGCCGGCAACCTGGCGCGTCATTTGCAATTATTGCAACCGAAGGCGCCACCCGAAGTAAAAAGTGCCTTGGATCAGGCCACCGTGTAAGAACCAAAAAAGCCAGACTTCTCAGTCTGGCTTTGCGCTCTATTGTGACCCCGCTGGGATTCGAACCCAGGACCCATACATTAAAAGTGTATTGCTCTACCAGCTGAGCTACGAGATCATTTACTACTGCCTACTTTCTTTTTGCTCTTAGTCCCGGCGTTTCTGCCGGGATGAGCTACGAGATCGATTCCGTGAGAAGATTGAATATTGAACGATAAATATTGAATCTGTCAAGGCCTCAATTTTAACGCTTGACCGACGAATTGTTGGCCAATTCTGCCCGTTTAGCGTAATTGAGCCCGCAAAGGTAACAGGATAGGAAAAATATGCAAAAAGGGATTGTGATATTCATGATGAAGTACTTTTCGAGTCCAGCGAAAGCCGTGATTCTCCTGATTTTCATGGTGGCCTGCTCCCCGGCCTCAGCCCAGACCAAGTCTATGGTGTCGCCAGGCGATTCTGGTACTAATCTGGCGCTGGCAGACCTGTCCGCCGAAGTTTTAGCGCAGGCGGACTCGCTATTTGCCGCCCGCCAATACACCCAGGCCGCAGAACTCTACCAAACCGTATTCCGGGATCATCACTATTCACCCGCCATGCTCCTTAAAATGGCCTACATCCACGAAGGCCTCGGCCATCTAGGTGAATCGCTGTATTACCTCAACCTCTACCACCTCGCTTCCAATGACCTGCAGGCCCTGAAGAAAATGGAAGAACTGGCCGAAAAGAACCAGCTGGAAGGCTATGAAAGCGACGCCTCTACGAAAATCTTTGGCTGGCTCCAGCAGCACTACCTCCCGCTCACCGCCATCCTCGCCTCCCTAAATATTCTACTGCTCGCGCTGCTTATTCAGAACAGAAGAAAAAGGCTGGCCGGCCCCGGCGGGATCCTCTTCGTACTCACCCTGACCTTGACACTCCTGTTTCTACAGGTGAACTTCACCCACAAGACTCGCCGCGGCATTGTCACACACGCGCCCACTTACCTCATGAGCGGACCGTCAGCCGGCTCATCAGTCGTCGCCATCATCGGCGAAGGCCACCAACTACATATCCAGGGCCAACAGGATATCTGGTTGAAAGTGGAGTGGAAAGAGAAAGAAGTCTTTGTCCGGGATTTCCTGGTGAGGGGTGTGGCGTTGTAGTGTACACTGGGTCGCACGTTCAAGGGAATATGGGACACGAAGGGCACTAAGAAGGCACCAAGATCACGAAGGAGTAGAATAGAATTACGTTGTGGTCTTTGTGGTTCCGTTGTGTTCTTTATGACCTGTATTGAAGAATCACAATAATGCAGGACACGAAGGGCACTAAGAAGGCACGAAGATCACGAAGAGATACAATAAATTATGTTGTGTACTTTTTGGTTCCTTTGTGGTCTTTGTGACCTGTATTGAAGAATCACAATAAATGATAGGACACAAAGGGCACTAAGAAGGCACCAAGATCACGAAGGGGTAGCCTAATATCTCACCGTCAATGACCCCCGATAATCCTTCTTCGTAAACTTGATCGTGTAGTAGTACACGCCTGTCGCAGTATCGTCTGGGAACCAGCGGAAATCACGGGCCGTGCTTCGGAACACTTCCTTGCCCCACCGGTTATAAATCTTTACATACTCAAACCGGGAATCGCAGTTGTCGTTGGGTAGGATGCTCTCGATTTCTCCCGTCTCCGGCACGAGCATCTCCATGGCATAATAGTCGTTCTTGTTATCGCCGTTGGGTGAGACAAAGTTCGGCGGCTGGAAGCCTGCATCCGAGCCATCTACATCCTTTACGCGTATGATCACCACCACTGAGTCTTGTTTCTCCGTCAAGCAATGATCGTCGCCCAGATGGAACGTCATCGTGTACTCATTCTCAAACACACCCCTTTTGAAGATGGAACAATTCGGCGTCCATGTGAACACGGAAGAAACGGGGCTGGTGCCCTCCACCGTCTCAAACACAAAGCCAGACGGCGGCACATTGCCTTCGGATTTTGTCAGCGCAAGCGTGAGGTTATCTTTTACCGGTACCGCGTCAGCATCGGTACCACTCAAGAGCAGATCGATGGAAGCGCCCATCGTAACGGAAAGCACGCCATTGGAAAGTTGTGTTGCCCCAGGGTTGTTGTTGGTCAGCGAAAGCACAGGTGCATTATTCACCGCACGAAGTACAGTGACAACCACATCCAGCGTATCCGCCTTGTAGACCCGGCACTTGTTGTCGTTGTCCACCACAATGAACTGAAACGGGAGTTCCCGCTGCTCCTCGACAGACAGATCGATCGAATTGCACGCAATGTCCCATTGAAAGGCGGTGCTCACCGTCCCATTGCCCGTGGCCGGTGTGGGTGTCAGCGCGACGCCAACGGTGGCTGGTGCGAACCCTTGTCCCTGCGAAGAGAGTACCAGACGATCGTTGTCGGTGAGATCCTTTCCTGTAAGGGTAAACGCGAGTGATTCGTTGATGCGGCGAGTGATATTCACGGTGCGCTCAGTAAGGTTTGACGTAAGATCGGAATCAATAATCGGATCGGCGTTGCCGGGCAGAATAACGTTGAGGTTGTGCAAGGCCTTTGCCGGATTTGGAATTTGACACAAGTCCTGATCCTCGACCTGGATGGTGACCTGAAATGCCGTGCGATTGGTAAAATCGTAGATGTCGCAGTAGGCGTCCCACTTCAGTTGACCGTCAGCTGCTCCTGCGGTTTGATTGAACGTGGTGAACTGCATACCGGCGGCGGCAAGCGTAAAGCCGCTGGTCAGCACAGAGACAATTAACGGATCACCGTCGTCATCAACGACCGAAAATGGCCAAGCCTGCTGGTCACCTTCATTAAGCGTCGCCGTCACTGGGTTCGTCGACGTAAACCTCGGCTTGGTATTCGGTGGGGCTTCGACCAATACTGAAATCTTCAGCGTATCCGACAACGGAAGACTGCAAGCATCGTCCATCGCAACAATCCCAATGACGGGTGTTCCGCCAAAGAGATAGGGGCACTGGGGAAAACAGATGGTAAACTCAATCGTACTTCCGCTGATCAATGTGGCATCAGAGACTTGCGGCAGGATCCCCGAAAGATCTTTCTTGAAATTCAGCGGGATGGCCTTGATTTTCACACGCTCCTGAAAATTATCCTGGATGCTCTCTGAATCCGGATCAGAGACCCTGACTTTAATACAGCGGTCGCCGTCAGCTACTGAGCCATCAAAGAAAACATCCATGGTTTCATCGTAGGTGTAGGATGCGTCAGCAAGTTTTTTTCCCATGATTTGGGGCGGCACGGCAATGGGGCATGCATCGACCACGAGCATTTGAAAATCGCGGCGCGTCTCTCCTATTTTTACTTGATCACGATACTCTTCCACCTTGACGGCGAAGACAAACAGTCCCTGGTTCGTCGGCGTTACCGTGAGAAAACCGTCTGTGCTGATGCGAAGGTCAGGGGATCCATTCAAAATGTTGGTCAGGCTATAGGGTTCTCTCCAGTTGATAAGGGGATACGGTCGTGGGCCCGGTCCTGGGAAAGGAAGAGCAGCGCGGGTGCTGAGTGGCGTTGTCAATGAATAGACGAGGGAGTCGCCGTCATCATCGACGCCACCAAAATCAGTGTAGTACGGCCGATTGGGGCAGGCGTAATCATTGAGCGGAGGAAACAGCCGCGGTGTGGAGTCAACAAAAGGTTGTCCGTCTTTCACTACGGGAGGGAACTCCAGGTAAAATGTCTGTCCCGCAAAACCGGAACTCGATGTTTGCGGATCGAGGCTGAAGATGTTGCTGATGTTGTAGTTGCGGCAGCACCGCTCCCAGGAGATATAATATCCACCTGGATGATTGTATCGCTCCGGCGACAGCACAACAATTGAGGAATAGAACAGTCTTCGGGTAACGAGCTCGCCATTCGAACATGAAGGCTGGGTATAGTTTACATCAGACTCCTCGGTGAGCGGTAGAAAGACGGATCCCATCACCGCATTGTCAGACATACGGTAGATCCTTGCGACAGCACTGATATCCTTGGCGCCGGTGGATCCGTTTAGCACATCGAAGTACAGCACCAGGTTCAGGCGGTACTCAAAGTCTTGCAAATGGATAAGCTCAAATTCGCCACCGACGATGTGAGATGCCCTCCCAAGGAACGGAGCAAGCATCAGGACAAGGAAGAGAATTCGCGTTTTCAAGGTCAATACAGGTTGCCAAAGTTCATTAGAAAAACCCCGTTGTCACAATCATCCGTGCCGGGGGATGTGTACAGGATAAAATTCATCCGGGGCAATTCGAAAGTTAATTAAACGAACCCAAGCGATGAAATGTCTTTCAGGTAAATTGCGCCCCGCCACCACCCAAACGCTGCATGGATCAATCTATTCCTAAATCAACACCCCGTAAGAAAGGTGACCTCCTCACCAACATAACGGTAGAAACGATGGCTGCCGAGGGGAAGTGCCTGTCGCGGGTAGACGGCCTGGTCGTGTTCATCACGGGCGGCGCCCCGGGGGATATCGTGGACATCGAGTTGACAAAAATAAAAAGTGCATTCCTGGAAGGGCGAGTGGTGCGAATCGAAAAACTATCACCCAACCGGTCTACACCCTTTTGCAATCACTTCGGCACCTGCGGCGGATGTTCCTGGCAGCACATCAACTACGCGACGCAACTTCATTACAAGCATCAGCAAGTCATCGACAACCTTGAGCGCATCGGCGGACTGGAACTCCCTCCGGTAAGTCCTATCATCGGATCAAGTGCTGAAATGTATTACCGAAACAAACTGGATTTCACGTTCACCGCCAACCGCTGGCTGACCAGGGATGAATTCGCGGAAGGAAAAACATTCGGCGACCCCGGCCTGGGCTACCATATCCCCCGGATGTACGACAAGGTCTTCGATGTGGCGGAGTGCTTCCTACAACCTGCTCCCTCCAACGACATACGCCTCACGGTTCGAGACATTGCCATCCGTGAGGCCATCCCCTTCTTCGACTTGCGTAAACAAGTGGGCTTCCTCAGAACCATCACCCTGCGCACCGCCAACACATGCGAGGTTATGGTCATCCTCCAGGTGACGTACGACAAGATGGAATGGACAGAAAAGATTCTCGCCGGGCTAGTTGAACGGTTCCCAGCGATTTCTTCTTTCTTCTATGTCATCAATGGAAAGCGCAACGACACCTTCCATGACCTGGAAATGGTCTGCTGGAAAGGCAACCCGTACATCACTGAGCGGATGGCGAAACCCGATGGCTCTGGAGTGTTGGAATTTCGCGTAGGACCTAAATCATTTTATCAAACAAATTCCCAGCAGGCGGAACGACTTTACAAAACAGCCTGGGAGATGGCCGACCTCCGCGGCGATGAGAAGGTGTATGACTTGTACACGGGCACAGGCACCATTGCAAATTACGTTGCTGCGCAGGCGCGTGAGGTGATTGGCCTGGAGTATGTAGCCGCAGCCATCGAGGACGCCAAGGTCAATTCCAAACTGAACGGCATCACCAATACTTCCTTTTTTGCCGGTGACATGAAAGATTTGTTGAACGCATCGTTTCTGAACACCCACGGTCGCCCTGATGTGGTGATCACCGATCCGCCGCGTGCGGGCATGCATGATGATGTGAGCAAGGTTCTGCTCGAGGCCGGGCCTCAGCGGATCGTCTACGTCAGTTGCAACCCCGCTACGCAGGCGCGCGATCTGAAAATTCTCTCCGAGAAATATGAGATCAAAGCCGTCCAGCCCGTGGATATGTTCCCCCAGACGATACATGTTGAGAATGTGGTGAAGCTGGAGCGGAGATAGAACGACCCCACGGATTATTGTGGTTCCTGCAGATCAAGTTGATTTATATTGGCGTAGATGTCGCAGATAATATTCCGGGAACTGAACACTCATTATGATTGTCGAAGTACCTAACTTCACTATCCACTATTCACTCTTCATTATGACCCGCACCCTTCTTTTCTTCCTCCTCCTCTCCTTCCGTGCCTTCGCACAGCAAGACGATAGCTACACCCGCTACGAACTGCTTGACCCTGCCTCGCAGAGTTTTCGCATCCTCTACGACGTGAGCGCCACTGAGCCGGGATCCGAATATTATTACAACACCCTCCGCAAGGGCAGTGAACATAAAGTCGACGGCGTCGTTGACCGCATGACGGGACAGCCGCTCACCTGGACCATCGTGAGTGGCGTTGACGCAAAGAAGTCGGGGTATAGTTCAGCTGCTCCTGACGTAGATTACCTGAAAGTAAAACTGGCAAGACCCGTAGTACCCGGTAGCGAATACCGGATCACGATCGACAAGACCTACAAAGATGGCAAGAGCTATTACGCCGCAGACAATCAGATAGTCTTTGACCGACCCCTCGGCATCAAACGAAATTCCGTTGTGCTGCCCAGGGGCTATGAACTTATCCGCTGCAATTACCCGGCCCAAGTGATGATGGAAAGCGACGGCAGAATCAAGATCAGCTTCCTGAATACCGGCCCAGCTGAAGTACCACTCCATATCGAAGGAAGAAAACTTCCTGCTTCAGCCAATCTCACCCCCACTCCCCCTACACCTCCCTCACCCAATTCAATTGGACAAGGTCGCGACAAGTCAAAGGCGCGCGTGGATTATGTTGTACAGGAACGGGCTTACCAAACGCGGGAGATCGTTTACTTTTTACAGCAACCGGAGACCCACGCATTTCGTCTCTACCACGACTACACCGAAACACGGCCGGGCACAGACCGCTACCTCAACGTGGTGCGCGCTGGCAGCAAAGCATCGAATCCGTCAGCAAAAGTTCTCGATACCGGAAAAGACCTGAAGGTTGAAACGCTCAAAGGTGACGCCATCACCAAACGCGGACTGGACATCGGCGAGCCCATCACCCCGGAGTCTGAAGTCGTTGCGATCTGGTTTGATGCGGTGGTCAAAGGGCAAACGGTGCGGCTACGAATTGAAGAGACATACACAGATCCCAACCGGTACGTCGTTAGCAATGGAGATTTGGTATTTGATCGTTCCTTTGGGCGACCATTCAATACCGTCATCCTGCCGGAGGGTTGGTTCCTCACTGCCAATGCTGTCCCAGCGACGGTAGACCTCACGAATGATGGGTTGATCAGTGTGACTTACGTGAATGGAGGTCCTGATGAAATTGACGTGCTAATTAGGGGGCGAAAAAAGTGAGCAGTAAGGGGTAAGAGGTAAAAAGTTAGAAGTGAATACAGTTCCTTCAGATTGAATAGCGAAGAATGAATGCAGGGTTGCGCGCGGGCGTTCCCCTTCAGGGCTTAGGGGTGCGGGTGGAAATCCTCGGGGCTCATTCTCAAACTCCCAAATCATTGTTGTCCGGGGAAAGTTATAAAAGGAATTTAACCCTTCAAATTTAAATTGCCAGTCTGCTTTTTTAATGATTTTCAAAAGCATGCCC
>JAYVBH010000015.1:0-4876 GCA_043750575.1 Cyclobacteriaceae bacterium | reverse complement strand
TGTTCATCTAATCTTTGTTGTGTGGTAATAACAAAGTTAGTGGAGAGAAGCTATTTACTTAGTTTCTCTCCTTAATTTTCCCGGACAACAATGATTTGGGAATTTGAGGATTTGTGAATGCTTAGTGAAATCTCAGCGTGAGGAATTTGGCCGAATGCCAAAACCGATTGGTAAGGAATCGCCTCACTTTGTCCGCTTGCTCAGCTTATAGCTGGAGCCGCCTAAGTGGCTTCCTGACACACAGCCAGGTTGGGCTAGTTATTAGTGACGGGTAATTTTGCAGACTGCCACTTGGCGATGCCGCCGTCAAGTTCATAGACTTCTTTAAATCCGATAGACCGCATTTTGTCAGCAGCAGAAGCGCTCCGGCTCCCGCGAAGGCAGTACACAAATATGGGTTTGGCTTTATCCAGCTGTGCTATCTGCTGTTCAAAGTTGTCTCCGTTCCAATCAATATTACGGGCCTTGTCGATATGACCACTGGCAAATTCCTCCGAGGTGCGGACATCGAGGAGGGTTGCATCGGCGGACTGCCCGAGTTTGGCGGCGAACTCCTTAGGTGCAAGATTTGCCTTATTCTGAGCTTGCGTGCAACCAAAGGCAATGGCTGATAGAATAATGAGAAAAATAGAGGTGCGCGTATTCATAATACAGTCGTTGAATGACCAGGCAAATTTACCATTCGTAGCTGAATTTTGTTTCTTTTGCGACATTTGCAGAAGATTACGATTTACTTCCAATCAAAATACACCAATGAAGTACCTTTTTCGAGCTTTCTTAGTCATAACCCTGGCTGTCGCAGCAGTTTCCTGCAGCAAGGATTCAACCACACCGGCAAGTATATTCCCTACATCTCCGGAGGCCCAGGCCGCTGATGACAGCAAAAGCGGAGGCGTTTATAAAGGTGCTGTCGTCGGATCCTCCGGGGTCATTAAGATTGTACTTCAAAAAGGGGTAAAGGAAATTCAACTCACCATTGACGATGTGTCGAAGACATTGACGACAACGAGCTTGGATAGTTGGACATCAGGCGAGATCATTCGGAACGCTTCATTTACCGCAGATGACTGGGAGGTTCTTCTCAGCGTTGGCGCAACAGGAATTGGGCCAACGACGATCCTGACGATCCCGGGGCACGCAAGTGCGGAAGCGATACTGACAAAAGAAACATCCAAAGCTATCGTACGGGTTTTTGAGGGAACTTATGCGGGCACTGAATCCGGCACCTGGAATTTTGCAATCCAGGGAGCAACGCTCAGTGGAATCAGCAAGTCGGCGGACGGGTTGACAACAACCTCGTTTGCCGGGCTTGTCAATGGTAATGTAATTACATTGGATGCAATTCAGGGTGGCGGAACGATTGATGGTGATAATGCATCCGGCACCTGGTCAGGATCTTCGGGTGCGAGCGGAACCTGGCTCGGGAAGCGGGTAATGTAGCATCCACAGTTTTTTCTATTCACTTTTAATTCAACACCTTATGACGCTACAGAAAAACCTCGTCTTCGTCGTAGAAGATAACCTGACGCAACAGAAGATGCTTCAAGTGCATTTTGAGCAAATGGGCAACTACGAGGTCCGGACTTTTGCGGACCCCAAAGCGATGCTGCCGCACTTGGATGAAAAACCTTTTGCTGTCGTCCTGGATCATTTTTTTGAAGACAAGGAGAAGACGGGCCTTGACTACCTTAAGGTGTTGCGAAAATCCCACAGGCAAGTACCGGTCATTTATCACACAACCCTTGACGATCAACAGGTGCGTGAAAAAGCTTTGGAGTTGGGAGCGGTAGAATATATTGTTAAAGATTCTGCTTCTTTGGTCCGGTTGCGGACTGCCTTGGATAACCTGCAGAAGAAAAAGAATCAGAAGGGTTTCTTTGGCAGGCTATTTGGCAAGTAATAGAAGTCTCTTATTGCGGAATCACAATGGTAAAGGTGCTGCCCTTGCCGTGAACACTTTCGGCAATAAGGGAACCGCCTGCATGAATCACGTATTCGCGGCATAAAGAGAGCCCGATGCCTATCCCTTTCTCACGGCCCGTGCCCTCCATACTTGATAGGCGTTTGCTGGACAGCAGCGTTTTCATAGTCGTCTCGTCGATACCTACGCCATGGTCTCGTACCTGGAGGTGAATATCTCTTCCCACCGCTTCAGCCGCAATATCAATGGTGCCTCCTTCATTTGAAAACTTGATCGCGTTGGCCAGAAGGTTGCGGAGGGCGAGGTGAACGATATCCTTGTCCCAGGTAATGTTTATTCCTTCTTTCAGGTTCTTGGAAAGCGTGAGTTGCTTAGCCGCAGCGGCGGATTGGAACAGTTTGATATTCTGATCTACAATATTATTAAGTATAAACTTCTCACGGTGCGGCTTGGCTCCTTTGAGCTGGCGGGATGTCCACACCAGAATATTCTCTACAAGCAGCCCCGTGTTTCCCAGATCATTCTGAATCTGCCGGGAAAAGTGACTGAATTCTCCCTGGGTGACTTGTCCGTTGTTATATAAGTCGAGCATGCCCTGCAGGGAGTTCAGCGGGCTGCGTACGTCGTGAGAGATTACGGAGAGCAGCTTATCGCGCACGTCGTTTGCTGCCACCAGCTCCCGTGTTCGTTCGTCTACCATCCCCTCGAGGCCTACATTCAATGCTTCAAGGGCCTTGTGGGATTGAGCCTGATGATTGGCAAGCAGATATACCTGAAAGAGAAGAAATATCAGCACACCCACTTCAACATAATACATCGAAGGTATATTTAGTCCGATAAAGACGGAGTTCTTCATGATCTCCAGGAGAATGAAGGGGAAGCAGGCAAGAATGCCGAACAGAATAATCTTCGCGTCTTTGTTGCCACCTCTCCACGCACGTGCGATCGTGTAAAAGGCGTACGCGAATCCGAAAATGTAAGCGACGTGTACAATTTCCAATGCGTGCCTGAAGACATTCTGAGGTGTAAACAGCACAAAGGCACTCAAAAGTGATCCGGCTACGACGAATATCTGGAGGGGTCTGCGTGGGGCATGCACGGTGAACAGGTCATATACATACAAGGGAAAGAAGGCGACGATGGAGTAGGCAGCGCCGTATTCCAATTTTTTCCAAACAACCCATGAGACTTCGGGAAAAAGATTGGGCAGCAGAAACGACCCGCCGTGGATGACCATGGCCCGGATGGCGACAGCCATACAAATAAGTGAAAGCCATAGAAAGGGTTTGCCTCGGCGATATAGGAAATACAGAATGAGCTGGTAGAAACACATGGCGATGAGGCTTCCGGCAAAGAAGTTCTCTATGCCGTTGGATCGGTTCATGGTCTCCACCAGATTGTTGGTTCGCGAAATTTGTGGGTAGTTCCACAGCCCGCCGTTGCCTTGTGAAAAATTTGCAACCTGTACAACCACTTCTACTGTGTCTTCCCTGTCCGGAAGGGGAACAAGTGTACTCTTCAGTTTCGCAACATACTTTTCAGGATTATCACTTACCGTTCCGGATTCACCTACCAGGTCGCCGTTCATCCAGATGCGGCCTGCGCAGTTGATGGCCGGAAAGAAAAGAGAAAGCCCATGCTGCTTTTCGGGAAGCAAAATGTGGACACGGTAGGTAGCAAATCCCAAAGCTTCATGCTCCTGGCTTTGTGTCCATCCTTCCCGCATGTCCATCCAAGAATATGGTATCGTAGCATTAAAATCGCCGGGTACGAGCAGTTTGTTCCAGTAGAACTCCCAGGGATCCTCAACGTGCACGACTTCTTGTTGAAAGTCATACCCCCTCAAGTCAATCAGTCCTTTAACCGGGCCCGGTGATTTGATTGTCTGTGCAGCCATGGCCAGGGGCAGGCACAGAAAGCAAAAGATGAGCCGGACCTTCATTGGTGTAAATATGGAGTTTTGTTGTAACTATTTGGGGTAGTTAGAGTCCATCAGGGTAATTTTTGGTGAGGCTGGTGACTTTCTTGGTCTTTCCGGGACTAAATCCTAAATTGATCAATCAAAATAAACCAAAAAGGCACATTATGAAACGAATACTCTACTACTCCTTAGCAGCCTTGCTGCTGATTAGCCCCCTTTCCTGTAAGAAAGATGACCCTGCACCTTCAAGCTCATTGGTAACCACCCCAGACGCCAAAGCTGCAAATGATGACAAGAGTGGAGGCATCTACAAAGGAGCCCTGATCGGCTCCAGCGGAATTATCAAAATCATTCTCCAGGATGGAGTCACTCAGATTGAAGTTACCCTGGATGGCGTCAAAAAGACACTCACCACAACCGCCCTCGCAAGCTGGACATCTGGTCAGGCCATTGTAGATGCCTTGTTCTCCTCAGGTGATTGGCAAATAACGCTCTCGGTTGATGCAGATGGACAGAACCTTTCGCTGACCATGAACATCGCAGGGCATCCTAATATTACCGGAGTTATTGTAAAGGAAACATCTACGGTTCTGGTAAAAGCGTTTGAAGGAACGTACGCTGGATCGGAATCCGGAACATGGAACTTCGTCATCCAGGGACAATATGTTGTTGGTATTAGTAGTGGGACAGCGAGTAACAATACCCTGTACGGCTCAATTGATGGAAATGTGATCACCTTTAGTTCTGTAACAGCAACTGGGACGGTGACACCAGGAAATCCCGATACCGTCGCCGGTACTTGGTCCGGATCAACACCGGACTTCAATGGGACATGGACTGGAAAGAGAACACTCTGACGGGAGACTTACTGAAACTATTCAAAGAGGCTCCAGGTGAGCCTCTTTTTTTTGTGTAGACTGGATCCCCCGGAATATTGAATGCTGTGTTCAAGTAATAAGTGCAACACGTAGCTTTTGTAAAAATACATCATTTGGAGTTTGATAGTTGAATTTTCTGACCGGCCTTTCATTGAT
>JAYVBH010000014.1:0-123361 GCA_043750575.1 Cyclobacteriaceae bacterium | reverse complement strand
ATTCACTTTCTTGGGCTAAAGCCCATCCTTTAGAAGAACATTTCTTATCCACGGCCTGAAGGCCGTGGCAATAGATATTTATGGGCTAAAGGCCGTGGTTAATGAATTCGGAGCCCAACTTATTGCCACGGCCTTTAGGCCGTGGTCGGAAGCAACCAAAAGAAATGGACTTTAGTCCAATCACTTCATTGCGTGGCCGCAGTCCTTTTTGAAATGGTAATCTGATCCGCGCCTTTCGCCCCTTTCCTTTTCGCGACGATAAGCCCATCGATAGAATAACTTTCATCCAGGTTTGCCTCGCACACAATCAGATATCCCGCTGTTGTGAGCGTCTCAATGCAATCAGCGTGCAGCTTGTTGGTGTGCGTTGATATAAAGAAGTAATCAATGGCTTGCCTTTTCAGTGCATCACGGCACCCTTTCAACATGTCGAGTTCGTAACCCTGGATGTCACTGTGTAAGATGTGAAGGTGGCCTACGTGATGCTTCTCCATCAAGTAATCAACTGAATAAGATGGGATGATTTTTTTTGTATCAGGTTTATCCGTTATGAACCCGAGGTCGAAGGACCCGGCTAGCTTGTTGAGTTTGAAATTCAGCTCGCCAAAATTCATTTTGTGGGGATCGGGCTCAACCATGATACAGCGCCCTGCCTTGACGGTGCTGGCGAACCACATGGAGTAGAATGCCCAATAGCTACCCAGCTCGATCATGCTTGCGCCGGGGGGCATAGCCCGCAGCACTTCACCAAATGCATACTCTTCCTGGGGTTCGTGAACGCCGCGGTTGGCGATCAGGAGGTGAGTATTGCCGTAGTCGTAGTAGCTGCCCAAGGTAATTTTTAGCCCGTTGGCCAACAGCTGGTATTCCGGGAAGACCTTTCCTGCATCCGGCACACGCTGAATGTGCGTATTGTCGGCACTTTGAAGAACTGTGTCAATGCGTTGCTTCCAATAATCAGTAATCCGGTACCGGCTGAATCGACGGTGGAAACTCCAGTTAAAATAGTTGGTGCGGTTGAGCCCGGCGAGCAGGAGGTTGTAGATCCCCGGTAGTTGTTTGATTTTTTGTTTCAGACCCATCCCCCTATTTTTGATCACAAGTATAAGGAATATCGGATGATCATCGCTCGGCTTCGGGGAGGACTCGGCAATCAATTGTTTCAATACGCGGCCGGACGCGCCCTGGCTGCTCATCATGGGGTTGAACTGAAGCTGGATTTATACACGTTTACAAAGCACCCATACCGCAAATTTGAGCTGGATAAGTTCAACATTGATGCCGTCGAGGCCTCGCGCGAAGAAGTGCACCGGTTCACAGGGAGCAACCCAATCGTACGCTACCTGAATAAGCGCAACAACTATTTCCGCTGCCCTGGGGTCTTTGCTCAGCCACACTATCATTTCTACGATGACTTCCTCGTGCTCCCGCCCAGTATTTATCTTTCAGGCTACTGGCAGAGCGAGAAGTACTTCGATGGGATTGCGGGATTGATACGTGGGCAGTTTACGCCCAAAACGCCGCTTGATGCTCGCAATGCGGATATTCAGAAGAGAATGGAGTCACAACACAGTGTGGCCGTTCATGTGCGACGCGGAGATTACGCGTCATCCACTTACTCATCATTCTTTGGCGTGCTGCCTGAGGCCTACTACACAGAAGCCATCGCTGCGGTAATGCAGCGCGTCGGTAACCCGGTCTTCTACTTCTTCTCCGATGATATCGCTTGGTGCAAGTCCAACTTCGGGGCAAGTGGCATTGAATTCATCGAACACAATTCTGGTACTGAGGCATACAAAGACATGTTGCTGATGGCTTCATGCAAACACAATATCATCGCTAACAGCACCTTCAGCTGGTGGGGAGCGTGGCTGAACAGCAATCCGGGCAAAGTAGTCATCGCGCCGAAGCAATGGTTCAAGTCGAACTTCCTGGATAAAAAGGAACCCGTTTACACCAGCAGGGTCTATAACACGAAAGATCTGATACCCGAAACCTGGACCCGGCTATGAAGAGCGAAGGACAGGTTGTGATGCTCGCCAATGCCGGGCACAAGCCCTTCGATACGCGGATCTTTCATAAAGAGGCCCTGTCGCTGAAGCACGCAGGTTTTTCTGTTACGCTCATCATCCCGCATTCTGAAAGTGTTGAAGTAGATGGCATCCTGATTCAGTCTGTGCCGCTTCCGCGAAAAGGATGGGAGCAGTTGATCCTTTGCCCGTGGAGAATCTTCCGCAAGGCGCTCAAACAGCCTCGCCATTCTATATTTCATCTTCATGATTCAGAGCTATTGTTTATTGGGCTCATGCTGCGTTGTTCCGGGAGGAAGGTGATCTACGACGCCCACGAAGACACTCCGTTGCAGATTTCTTACCAGCATTGGATTCCTACCGTGGTGAAACTGCCATACACCTGGCTCTATCGTTTATTGGAGAGACTAGCTGGCTTGTGCTTTCCCGCTATCATCGTTGCCGAGCCTGTGATCGCCAAGTACTTTCCTCCATCTAAAGTGACCCTCATTCGAAACTTCCCGCGGAAAGACTCTTTCAATGGCGAGGTGCCGTACACTCAGCGGGAGAAGACCCTTGTGTACGTTGGTTTACTCAGCAAGCCCAGGGGGGTTTTCGAAATGCTGGAGGGCCACCGTATTGCTACAGAAAAAGTAGATATCAAATTTACCCTCGGAGGGAAATTTGCACCTGCATCGCTCGAACAAGAGTTGTTGCCGAAATACAAAGTCGACTACCGCTCGTGGCTTCCCTACCACGAAATGGTTAGCGCATTGTATAAAGCAGCCATCGGAATTATCGTTCCACACCCCATTGAGCGCTACAAGACGAACTATCCTGTGAAGCTTTTTGAATATATGGCCGCCGGCATTCCTGTGATAGCCTCGGCAGAGGGGGAGTCAGCCACATTTGTCCGTGAAGGTGATGCGGGCATCCTTGTCAATCCGTTGAAACCAGACCAGATAGCGGATGCCATCGTCACACTCGCGTCAAATCCTGCTGCTGCCGAAGCCATGGGAAACCGCGGTAGAAAACTGATCTTTGAGAAGTACAATTGGGATGCCGAGTCGGAACGATTGATAACCCTATATAAACAGCTTTCGGATGTTTAGGACCATTTACCGGATTCTTTCCAGCCTGGGCATCTATCCGAAGCTAATTGCCTCAAGCCTCAAAGGCTGGCCGCACTTCCGCCGCGATCTGCGGATCCTCAAAAAGCAGCTAATAGGCAATACCGAATTTACCATCAGCGGCCTTTACCCGGTTCTGCGCGAGCGGTTCGAGACCAACGGTGATTTGAAGAGTCACTATTTCCATGAAGACCTCCTTGTTGCGCAGCGCGTTTTTGAAAACAAGCCTGTCAAACACGTCGATGTCGGCTCGCGGGTGGATGGGTTTGTCGCGCACGTAGCCGCCTTTCGCGAAATCGAAGTATTCGACATCCGGCCTCAGCAAGCAACGGTGCGCAACATCCGCTTTGTGACGGCAGATTTCATGAAGATTCCAGCGTCACTGCACAATTATGCTGACTCGCTGTCCTCACTGAATGTGATTGAGCATTTCGGGTTAGGGCGATATGATGATCCTATCGACGTTGACGGTCACAAGAAGGGATTAGAGAACATGCGCAAGGTGTTGAAGCCTGGAGGCAAATTCTACTTATCAACACCCATAGGTCCTCAGCGGATCGAATTCAACGCCCATCGCGTGTTTTCATTAGGTTATCTATTGTCCCTCCTCGAGCCGCATTACACATTGGATCGGTTTGGATTCGTTGATGACGCCGGCGACCTTCATGAAAATGTTACGCTCACGCCGGAAACAATTGCAACAAGTTGCGACTGTACATTTGGTTTTGCAATCCTGGAGATGACGAAGAAGTGAATAGTGGATAGTGAATAGTGAATAGAATTGTAGCCAATCACCCAACACCCAACATCTTTCTAAAACTCCTTCACCCGCTTTGGATTCTCTTTGAGAAAACTATCCCATGATTTCGACTTCGATTGGCCTCCATCTTTTTGATAATGATGACACACCGCCACAGCGAGCGCATCGCTCGCATCGAGCAGCTTTGGTAATTCTTTGAACGCAAAAATCTGCATCAGCATCCTCGCAACTTGTTCTTTGGAAGCATTTCCATTTCCGGTTACGGACTGCTTCACTTTCTTTGGCGCATATTCTACGATGGGAATTCCTCGGTGTAGGGCCGCAGACATCGCCACACCCTGTGCCCGGCCGAGTTTTAGCATCGACTGCACATTTTTTCCATAGAACGGAGCTTCGAGGGCAACTTCATCGGGGGAAAACTCATCGATGATGCCGAGTACGCGGTCAAATATTTTCTTGAGCCGCAATTCGTGTGACTCCAGCTTTGAGAGATGGATTACACCGAACTGAAGGAGTTTCAGTGAACGACCCTGAATAAGGATAACCCCATAGCCCATCACGCTCGTTCCGGGATCGAGTCCAAGAATAATCTTTTCTTTTGGCCTCGCCGGCCCCGGTACGGAGCGGGTACCGGGTTCTGCAACTTTTTTTACAACTTTACCCACGACCTAAAAATACAGACAAACCGTTCAATGACCGCTGCGTTTATCCTGATATTAAGTTCTTACCTGCTGCTGCTGGCGATCTTCCTGATAGGATGGGTACGGGTCCGTCGGCAGATTCTTCCGGTAAGGGGTCCTTCTCCTCCGGCAATGTCCGTAGTCGTGGCTGTTAGAAACGAGGCTCATACCATAGAAGCAATGATTCGCGACCTTTCTGGAATGGCATTTCCTCAGGAGAGATTTGAAGTGATTGTCGTCAATGATCACTCTACGGACACAACGACGGAAATCGCAAGGCAGTTAGTAGCCAAAATTCCCAACGGCCGACTTCTTGAATTGCCTATGGGTCAGGAAGGAAAGAAGGCGGCACTCCAGTTGGGCATCGAACATGCACGGTTCGACATCATCGCCACGACCGATGCCGACTGTGCTGTCTCAAAGAATTGGCTGACGTGTGCCTCCTCGTACTTTGAATTGCCAGAAACGAAAATGCTCGTTGGTGCTGTAAAGTTTGTCGGGGATAATTCATTCTTCTCGCGACTTCAGGTCATGGAATTTCTGAGCCTGGTGGGATCAACGGCGGCCTCCGTCGGACTGGGCCATCCAATCATGTGCAATGGTGCGAACCTTGCATTCCGAAAGGATGTATTTGTCGAAGTTGGGGGATATGACGGGAACCTCAATATTCCTTCGGGTGATGACGAATTCCTGATGCGCAAAATACTCAGCCGGTATCCGAAAGGAATCTGCTTCTTGAATTATTACGAAGCAGTAGTCAGCACCGGAGTACAAGAGACAGTGCGTGACTTCTTTCATCAGCGACTTCGCTGGGCAGGGAAGTGGAAACATAATACTGACCTTGCCACCCGGTTTATTGCCGTGTTGATTCTTGCCGCTCAGCTTGTCTTTCTGGCGCTCCTCCTTAAAAACATCATGGCGCCGGGAGAAACAATTGGTTTGGTTATCGCAAAAGTCTCCATGGAAGGAGTTTTCATTTTTTGGATTGGTCGATTTTTGCACAAGAGATTTGACCCGCTTGCTTTTGTCGCCTTGCAGATAATCTACCCTATATATGTATCGGTGGTTGGGTTGTTTTCAATTTTTTCAGCCTACACGTGGAGGAACAGAAATTATAAATGAAGGAGTTACGACTGCGCGTAATTTTCGGCTAAATTTACCGTTCAAGGCTTATGACGGAACAAGAGATAAAGAAGCGGTTGGATCGCAAGGAGTTGGAACTCAACGCCCTGCTTGAAATCACGCAGGCCATAAACAGTAACGTTCCCGAAGAATCGCTGTACAAAATCTTCCATTTTACACTTCGGTCAAACCTTAACATCAAGAAGCTTGCGCTCTATGTGTTTGATGAGCGCTGGAATTGTCAGGTAAACTTCGGCACGAAGCAGAATTTTAATAAACTTCAGTTGGATAGCCGGTTCCACCTTATCCGCCAGGTGCATAAGATGACGGATTTTGAGGAGGAGTGTGAATTCCACGAATTTGATCTGGCAATCCCTGTGGCCCACGAGAACGATACACTTGCGGTTGTCTTTGTTGGCGGACTGGATGCGAACAGCCAGGGAACCGACTTACAGGATGGGGTGAAGTTCATTCAGGCGCTGAGTAACATTATTATTGTCGCGATTGAGAATAAGAAATTTGCCCGCAAGCAATTGGAGCAGGAGGCCTTCCGCAAAGAGCTTGAGATTGCCAGTGACGTTCAACAATTTCTGTTCCCGGAGAAGCTGCCGAATACCGAGCGGCTAAAGCTAGAGGCAAGCTACTTGCCCCACGATCTTGTTGGCGGTGACTACTATGATTTCATTCCCATCAACAAGAACCAGTTTCTTCTGTGTGTCGCCGATGTAAGCGGTAAAGGAATCCCGGCTGCCTTGATGATGTCTAACTTTCAAGCTTCGCTCAGAACCTTGCTGCGCCATATGCCCAACCTGACTGAAATTGTTGAGGCCCTCAATTACCAGGTGTTGGAAAATGCCAAAGGCGAAAAGTTTATCACGTTCTTTGGCGCCATTTACGACATCAACCTAAAGACGCTTGTGTATGTGAATTCCGGCCATAATCCTCCAATGCTCTGGGACAAGAAACATGGGATACGTTTGTTGGAGGACGGCAGCACCGTTCTTGGCGCTATGCATCCGCTTCCCTTTTTGAGAGAGGGATTCATTACGGACCTAGACGATTTTCTTCTTTTCTGTTATACCGACGGCCTCACGGAGACAGTAAATGAAAAGGGTGAAGAATATGGTCAGCAAGCCCTGATAGAATACTTCGAGAAGAATCACCACAAGGAATTGAAGACCATCCACCAGGATATCATTGTCAGCCTCGATGGATTCAAGGGCCGAAACAGCTACCGTGATGATATCACCATGCTGAGCTGCCGGGTGAACTAAGATTCCGTCCTTACTTTCTTATTTTTGTCTATCGATCAACGGATACCCCAGTGACTGCCGGATATTTTTTTCGCTCTCCTTTTTTCCTTCCCTGGCTTTATCCCGGGCTGACCTGGAGAATTGCATCTGCGGAAAAAGTGATCTACCTCACATTCGATGATGGCCCTGTTCCGGGCCCCACAGAATTTGTGCTAGATCAACTCAGTCGGACGAAAGCCAAGGCAACATTTTTTTGCTTGGGAGACAACATTCGAAAGAATGGCTCGGTGTTCCGCCGGATAATTGATAAAGGGCATGCAGTTGGTAATCACACC
Source organism: Cyclobacteriaceae bacterium (assembly GCA_043750575.1). Taxonomy (GTDB): domain Bacteria; phylum Bacteroidota; class Bacteroidia; order Cytophagales; family Cyclobacteriaceae; genus ELB16-189. The sequence continues at coordinate 116,072 of JAYVBH010000014.1, read as the reverse complement.
TTTCATCACCTGAATGGATGGAAGTATGCAACGGATAACTACCGATCGGATGTCCAATTGTGCCGTGAAGAGATGCTTAAGGGTGGCATGACTGGACAAACCAACTTATTTCGTCCTCCCTACGGACGAATCACACGAAGTCAGATTGCCTGCTTGACGGATTATCATATTGTAATGTGGGATGTGCTTACCAACGATTACGCAAGAAATCTTTCACCTGAGCGTTGCCTCCGGGGGTCATTAGACGCTGCGCGACCAGGATCAATCGTTGTATTTCACGATAGCCTCAAAGCAGAGAAGAATTTGACCTATGTTCTGCCACGTTTTCTTGATCACTTTGGTTCTCAGGGCTACAGGTTTAACGCATTGACTTGAAACGGATCCTGGTTTGCGCAATGGATTGGGGCCTTGGCCACGCGACCCGGTGCATTCCTGTCATTAAGGAGTTGCACAGGCAGGGCGCGGATGTGCGAATTGCGTCTTCCGGTTCAGCGGGTATTCTGCTCCGTAAAGAATTTTCCAGCATCCCCTACATTGAACTACCCGGGTACCACCCGACATATTCACACCAGGGCTCGATGATGCTCGCCTTGATGAAGCAGCTTCCGAAGTTCATGCGAACAATTCGGAAAGAGCATCAAGCTGTCGAAGCCATTGTAGCCGAACATCATATTGATGCTGTGATTTCCGATAACCGCTATGGATGCTATTCAAAAAAAGTAAAATCTATTTTCATTACCCATCAGGTGAAGGTGAGTTTACCTGAAGGATGGGCAATGCTCACTTCAACAACCAATAGTTTGCTCCAGACATACATCCGCCGATTCCAGGCTGTCTGGGTGCCCGATCAGCCAGGCAGCGGGTTGACAGAACGGTTCATGTCAGCACGAATTCCCTTTAATCATATAGGCTGGCTTTCTCGGTTCAATGACGGGCGACTTCAGGAAAAGAGATATGATGTCATGGCAATCGTTTCCGGACCCGAACCGCAACGCAGCGTGTTTGAGTCTTTGTTGCGGAATCAACTTCAATTTTTCCCTGGCAAGGCCCTACTGGTGACTGGTAAGCCAGGCGAAGTTTCGCGGATGACCGAAGGGTCTGTAGAGATATACAGCCATCTGGAAGCGGCTGCTATGGCTGACGCAATTGATAGTTCAGCAGTAATCATCGCCAGAAGTGGCTACAGTACCATAATGGACCTAATAGCGATGGGAAAGAAGGCCGCCTTTGTACCTACGCCGCAGCAGCCGGAACAAGCGTGGCTGTCAGAAGTTCTTATGCAGGGAGGAATTGCTTATTGCCAGGATCAGCACAACTTTGTACTTGCAGCGGCCGTGAAGGGAGCGTTGGCGTCTAAAGGCCTGGGAACATTTAAAAAGCAGGAGGGGCTTCTGGAAACGCAAATCAAAATTCTGGTGTCATGAAACAGTTCGTTCAAAGTTTTGTATTTGCGGCAAAGGGTATTCGCCAGGCCGTCAAGGGACAGCGCAATTTGAAGATCCATATTGCAGTTGCAATGGCGGTTTCCACCGCGGGTGTACACTATACTATATCAAGTACAGAATGGGGCCTCGTCATACTGGCCATTGGGCTTGTGATAACTGCCGAATTAATGAATACATCGATTGAGGGCCTTGTCGACCTGGTTGAACCCAAGCATCATCCGCTGGCAGGCAAAATCAAAGACATTGCCGCGGGCGGTGTACTGGTGGCGTCAGCATCTGCCGCAGGTATCGGAATCCTGGTATTCATGAAATACTTTACAGCATGAAAACCTGGACGGACACGCACGCCCATATTTATTCAAAGGAATTTGATGGGGACCGCCGCGAGATGATTCTCAGGTCGCAGGCCGCGGGCCTCGGCAAAATCTATATGCCCAACGTGGATGCTGAATCCATCGACGCGATGATGGAAACAGAAATTCAGAATCCGGACTTCTGTTTTGCCATGATGGGACTGCACCCCTGTTCTGTTAAAAGCAATTTTGAGAAAGAGTTGTACGTAGTCGAGGACTGGCTTCGTAAACGTGAATTTGCAGCCGTAGGGGAGATGGGCACTGATCTTTACTGGGACAAAACATTTTGGGAGCAACAAAAGGAGGCATTTGTTATCCAGACTAACTGGGCCAAGCAGTATGGTCTTCCGCTGGTCATCCACTGTCGGGAATCCATCGACGAGACTATTGAATTACTTGCGCCACTGTGTGACAAGGAGCTAACCGGGATCTTCCACTGCTTCTCAGGAAGCGCGGCACAAGCCAAACGTATTATTGACATGGGATTTTACCTGGGCATTGGGGGTGTGGCTACTTTCAAGAACGGTGGCCTGGACAAGGTCTTGCCTGAAATTTCCGTTGATCGATTGGTTCTCGAGACCGATAGCCCATACCTGGCGCCAGTGCCGTATCGTGGAAAGCGCAACGAGCCTCCTTACCTTTTGTTGGTTGCCGACAAGGTAGCTTCATTAATGGGCGTCTCATTGGATGAGCTTCAGGCAGTGACTTCCCGGAATGCGGGAGCAGTTTTTGGCAACCATGCATTCAAGGACAATTGACAAACACGTAGATTTAGGCTGATGAATTACACGACCCTGACCATTGACACAGCCCTCCCGGCCAAGCCTAAGGCGCGGGTGATGATTATTTATACGGGCGGAACGTTCGGTATGGTAAGAGATGCGCAGGGGGTTCTCTTGCCTTTCGATTTCGCGTTGATTCTGGAACATCTTCCTACCCTTCGGAATCTCCTTCTCCAAATTACGGTGGTCTCCTTTGAGCACCCCATCGACTCTTCAGACATCGAGCCCAGCCACTGGCAAGCCATTGGAGACATTATTGAGAAGCATTACAACGCTCAGGATGGATTTGTGGTGTTGCACGGTACCGACACGATGGCCTATACTGCTTCAGCTATGGGATTTATGCTACAGAACCTGGCCAAGCCGGTTGTCTTCACGGGCGCGCAGTTGCCGATCAGTGAATCACGATCGGATGCCCGCGAGAACCTGATCACCGCACTCGAAATCGCAAGTAGCTTCAGGGATGGGAAGGCAAGGGTACCCGAAGTGTGTATCTACTTTGACTATGAACTCATCCGTGGTTCCCGATCCAAGAAGGTTGAGAGTATGCATTTTGATGCGTTCCATTCAGAGAACTATCCACACCTGGCCAAAGCCGGGGTGACAATCGACTATAATGATCAAGCGATTCATCAACCTGGCACCGCAGGGCTGCGTGTGCTTCGTGCATTTGACCGAAGCGTGGCAATTATTAAGCTGTTTCCAGGAATAGCAGAAGAAACAATAGCTCCGGCTGTTCGCAATCCAACCATTAAAGCCCTGGTGATAGAAACCTTTGGCGCAGGCAACGCGCCATCAGCACCGTGGTTTATCAAATTACTGAGAGAAGCTATTTCCGGCGGATTGTTGGTTCTCAACATATCCCAGTGCCCGGGTGGCATGGTCGTTCAGGGCAAATACGAAACCAGTCGGGGACTTAAGGAAATTGGGGTCATTAGTGGGAGAGACATGACCATTGAAGCTGCTGTCACTAAACTGATGCTCCTGCTGGGTGAATATGGCGTCGAAGAGACCAGGAAGCGTATTGTATTACCGCTGGCCGGCGAAATGACCAATTAACAAAAAGGTTGGAATGCCAATTGGCAGGATAGCCTGAACAAGTTAGTATTCGACTTGGCCTGCCCAACGAAGCCTTCGGGGGGCTTGTGTGAGGCAGGCGTACTTTGGCTTGCCAAACGAAGCCATAGCGAGGGCAAGTGGGTTGATGGCGAAGTTAGGCTTGCCAAGCGAAGCCATAGCGGAGGCTTTTGCGAGGCAGGCGTAGTTTGGCGGAGAGGGCGGGATTCGAACCCGCGATACCCTTTCGAGCATACACACTTTCCAGGCGTGCTCCTTCAGCCACTCGGACACCTCTCCTTAAAAGGGGCACAAAGAAATAGATAAAATTACCCTTAACCAACTTCTGACTGTCCGGCCCAACTTGGAGATTCTGTAGGTCGACAAGCTTTGGGCGGGAGGACTTTGAGGCGGATTCCTTATAACTTCCGATCAGCCGTTATCTGTGCGCTTACTTTCTGTCTTAAAATCCTCCGTTTAAAGTGACTTTTGGCCGTTGGGAGGGTTAAACCAAACGAGCGTTCGACAAAAGCTGGTTTTTTCCTTGAAAAAATTATGTTTTCTTGTTTAGAAATGAACAAAAACTCTAATTTTGGCCACTTCAAGATCAGACTAAACCTTAAACCATGAAAAAACAATTCTCGATTCTCGCTTTAGTACTCACTTTACTTTTTGGGGCATATGCTTCATTTGCTCAGGATTCAACGGCCACAGCCACGCCAACCGAACAACCTGCCGTAGCCGAGACAGCTGCAGCTGATGTTCCGGTGGTAGACGCAGCCGAAGAGCAAAGCTTCCATCAGCTTCTGAAGGAGAAATTCATTGAAGGAGGTGCCCCTTTCATGTGGCCTATCCTTATTTGTATGATCCTGGGATTGGCTATTTCAATCGAGCGAATCATTATGCTGAACCTGGCTACTACGAATACCAAGAAGCTACTTCTTGACGTAGAGGCCGCATTGCAAAAAGGCGGTGTTGAGGCAGCTAAGAATGTTACAAAAAATACAAAAGGACCTGTTGCCTCAATCTTTACCCAAGGATTGATGCGCGCCTCTGAAGGAGTTGACATGGTTGAAAAATCAGTTGTGTCCTACGGCGGTGTTGAAATGGGTAAACTTGAAAGCGGATTGATCTGGATCTCCTTGTTCATTTCACTCGGGCCCATGCTTGGTTTCTTCGGAACGGTTGTAGGGATGGTGTTTGCCTTCGATGCTATCGAGGCTGCCGGTGATATCTCTCCTCAGGTTGTTGCTGGTGGTATGAAAATCGCCTTGATTACGACTGTCGGTGGTTTGATCGTAGGTATGACGCTTCAGGTTTTGTACAACTACCTGGTTTCAAAAATCGATGGCCTGGTTAATGCAATGGAAGACGCATCCATTTCCCTGATTGACTTGTTGGTGAAACATAAAATTTCGAAATAATGGATCAGGCTTGTGTAGATTTTGGCATCAGCGAATTCGGCTGCAATTTGATTAGTATTGGATTGTACGTTGGATACGTCATCTTTTTTATTGCAGTTCTTGCGGTCGTCGTGCTGCCATTCCTTAACGCGCTAAAGGCGCCAAAGGAATTGTTAAAGTCTGGCGCTGCCATTGGCGGCCTTGTCGTAGTTTTCTTGATTGCCTATAGCATTTCCGGCGATGAAGTAACCTTAAAGACGGCTTCCCTGGGTACAACACCGGGTGCCTCCAAACTGATTGGCGCTGGGTTGATGATGTTCTATGTCTTTTTACTCATCGCAACGATAGGACTGATTTATTCTTTCTTTCATAAAGCGACACGATAATGGCACGATCAACGCCTGAAATACCTAATGCTTCAATGGCGGACATCGCGTTTCTGCTGCTGACGTTCTTTCTGGTGACCACTACGATTGCCAATGACCGTGGGTTGAGTATCCAGTTGCCTCCTCCCCCGGAAGCAAACCCGCCGGAAGACGTCAAGGTTCAGGAACGTAACATGTTCAAAATTCAGATCAACTCATCTGATGCCTTGTTGGTAGAAGGCGAGCCGATGTCAGATGTTACCGGGCTACGAGAGCAGATTGAAAAGTTTATTCTCAATACTGGAGTAGACCCTGCTTCTTCTGACTCGCCTGAAAAGGCCATTGTGTCATTCAAGACTGATCGCGGTACAACGCATAGGCGTTTTATTGAAATACTGGATATTATTCAGGGTGCCTATTACGACATCTATGCAGAGCGGGCAGGGGTAACAAACGCCAAATGGCGAGAAATCTCATCTGATCTTTCTACTGCAGATAACCAGAAATTGTATGATAAGGGTAGGGACAAGCGCCCGGATGGAACTGTAGGGATCCCAATGAATCTTTCTATCGCCGAGCCTACCAAGGTGGGTAACTAACAAATGAGAATCTAAACCTATGGGAAAATTTAAAGGGAAGATAAAGCCGAAGCAGGAAATCCCGACGTCCTCAATGCCGGATGTGGTGTTCATGTTGTTGTTCTTTTTCATGGTAACAACACAACTTCGTGAAACAACCATTGACGTGCAGCAAAGGATCCCCGAGGCGACTCAGATGCGGAAATTGCTCCGTAAGTCACTCGTGACCAACTTGTATATTGGTGAGCCCCGGAAACTTGAGCAATACGGAAAAGAGCCCAAAATTCAAGTTGATGACCAGTTCATCGAGCCGAAGGACATTATTCTTTGGGTGAGTCAGCAGCGCGATCTTCTTCCGGAGAATGAGCGCGATCAGATGACGGTTTCCCTGAAGGTGGATAAGGACTCCAAGCGCGGCATAATCGCGGATGTGGAATCAGAACTTCGCAAGGCTAATGCCCGCAAGCTTCTGTACACGACCCTTGCCCGCAAGGAAGACGTCAAATAGAATAGTTTATCTTGAAGTGAAAAAGCCCCTGATGAAGGGGCTTTTTCTTTATCTTAGAGAATGGTCATTACCACCACCTACTTGAAAAATGATGCGAAGGTCATTCGCGCCTGGTGTATGTATGACTGGGCAAACTCGGTGTACTCTCTCGTGATCACGTCCGCTATCTTTCCTGTTTATTACCAGGCCGTCACCACCGGCCCAGGCGGCAACGACCGCGTGAGCTTCTTTGGCTTTGACATTGCCAATTCGGTTCTTTATTCATATGCCCTGTCCTTTTCTTTTCTCCTGATCGCGCCGTTGCTGCCTTTACTTTCCGGAATTGCCGATTATGCGGGCAATAAGAAGATGTTCATGAAGATCTTCGTCTACATCGGCGGCGCAGGATGCATGGGGCTATATTTCTTCGAACGAGGCAATGTGGAGTGGGGAATCATCTGCAGCATCCTGGCGAGCATAGGCTATGCAGGAAGTGTTGTCTTTTATGATGCCTTTCTTCCGGAAATAGCCACCCCGGATCGGATGGACAGCATCAGCGCCAGGGGGTACTCCATGGGATACTATGGAGGCGTCGTATTGCTCGTTGTCAATCTGGTCATGATTATGAACTGGTCTTCCTTCGGATTCCCGAGCGAAGGATCGGCTACTCGTTTCTCGTTTCTCATGGTCGGCTTGTGGTGGATCGGTTTCTCTCAATACACGTTTAGTCACCTGCCAGAGCATCGTCGTCAGCAATCGGGCAAGCGCCTTCTTTTCCATGGATACAGTGAATTGACTAAAGTGTGGAAAAGCCTGGAGCATCACCCCGACCTCCGGAAATACCTGGGTGCATACTTCTTCTTTAACATGGGTGTGCAAACAGTCATGTATATGGCAGCATCGTTTGGCGCCAAAGAACTTAAACTTGAAGACAGCAAACTCATTCTAACGGTGCTGCTTATCCAGTTGGTGGCATCATTTGGGGCCCACCTTTTCGCCAAGGTATCTTCACGGTATGGGAACAAACAGTCGCTCACAATCATGGTAGGGATATGGATCGGCATATGCTTCCTGGCATACCTGACAACAAACGAATTTGAGTTCTATGGTCTTGCCTGCCTGGTCGGGTTGGTGATGGGTGGCATTCAATCCTTGTCGCGCGCAACCTATGCCAAGTTAATTCCGGCTAACTCAATAGACCACGCATCTTATTTTAGTTTTTTTGATGTGACGTTTACTTTGTCCATTGTGTTCGGGACCTTTTCTTATGGATTGATTGAGCAACTTACGGGAAGCATGCGCAACAGTACGCTGGTGCTGGCGGTGTTCTTCGTAATTGGATTAGTGCTTCTGAGAAAAATCAAGTCCCGGATTCTGGCAGCGCCTGAGCACACCTAACAGCCTCTCTTCAGATGGCCACAGGAGCTTCTTCTGAATAGTCCAGGATTTGCGTATTCAATTGACTTGCAATGATTTTCAATTTTTTCACAAGAGATTCCTTTTTGCTGGAAGTAATCAAGTGAATCTTATCCTTTTCTGAAAATCGAAGGAAACCTTCGAATACTTCTGAATGTACGGTGGAGGAGGCTACTCGGGAATGCATGGATTGGCTTACTTTGTTTCGCTTAATAAATACATAGTCAATCTTTTCAAAGGACTCCGGGTTGCCGCGCTTCATGCCAAGAAGCCACACATAGTGCCGGTAGACTCTCCTCTGCAGGTCTATTTCGAGTCTATAGTGGGTTGTAAAAATGATGAGGCTGACGAATAAGAATGGAACCGTGGCGATCAGACTGATTCTTGTGATGAACGATGGAAGCAGCAGCAATACGCCAAGGAAGATGATTGAGCCGGAGAAGTACAGACTGGTCCGGAAATTTAAGACGTTGCCTTTGGTCATTGCTCCAGGATTAATAGAGCAAATGCTTTACCGTTGCACCTTTGTTGATGAGCTGACGCAGCGAATCAATGCCGATCTTGAGGTGTAAATCCACAAAACTTGCCGTGATCACTTTGTCGCTGGCTTCTGTCTTTATCCCGTCAGGAACCATTGGCTGGTCTGACACCATCAGGAGCGCCCCCGCAGGTATTTCATTATAGAAGGCAGTGGAAAAGATAGTGGCTGTTTCCATGTCGATGGCCATGGCCCTTATCTTCACCAGGTATTCCTTAAAATGTTCATCCCACTCCCAAACGCGACGGTTAGTGGTGTAAACGGTTCCTGTCCAATAGTCCTGGTTATAATCGCGGATGGTCGTTGAGATGGCTTTCTGCAAAGCAAAAGCAGGCAAAGCGGGTACTTCAGGGGGAAAATAGTCATTTGAAGTTCCCTCTCCGCGGATTGCGGCAATGGGAAGGATGAAATCGCCGAGTTCATTCTTCTTCTTTAACCCTCCACATTTTCCCAGGAACAGACAGCCTTTGGGTTTTACGGCGGAGAGACAGTCCATTACAGTTGCTGCATTCGGGCTGCCCATTCCAAAATTGATAATGGTAATTCCGTTGGCTGTTGCACTGCGCATGGGTCTGTCTTTGCCATGAACTTCAGTATTGTTCCATTCGGCAAACTTGATGACGTAGTTGTCGAAGTTGGTAAGCAGAATGTATTCGCCAAATGCGTCCAGTGGCAGACCAGTGTAGCGGGGTAACCAATTTTCTACTATTTGTTCTTTCGTTTTCATTTCGTGTACTTTCGTTGCATGACACCCCTCAATCTTCCGAGCTATCAAGCTAAAGTTAAGAAGAGTGATGGAAAGGTCTTGATTTTTGACGGGGTACGCAAAAAGTATGTGGTATTGACCCCGGAGGAGTGGGTTAGGCAGCATGTGGTCAATTTCCTGATCCACCACCGTTTTTACCCAAAATCCTTGTTTCGAATTGAAGGTAGCCTTACTTACAACAAGCTTCAAAAACGATCAGACATCCTCATTTATGACCGGGATGGAAAGCCATGGATGCTCATCGAATGCAAGTCCTCCGACATTAAGCTAAGTCAGCGTGCTTTCAATCAAGTGGCCATCTATAACATGACCATAGGAGCGAAGTATGTGGCTGTGTCCAATGGAATGGTCCATTATTGCTGCCTGGCTCCCGGCCATGGCTTCACCCCTGAATTCCTTGAAGAATTCCCAGACTTTACGGAAGAGTAGCGAATTACTACGCTCTTTGATTTTAGGCAGCCGGATCTCCCCATTTTCAGTTATCTTTGCACCTTATTTTATCAAAAAACTGAGATTTTAAGGATTTATGGAGGCTAGTAAGATCAGGAACATTGCCATTATTGCGCACGTAGACCACGGAAAAACAACCCTGGTAGATAAATTATTGCACGCAGGACACCTATTCAAGGACCACGAGAACCCAGGCGAGCTCATCATGGACAGCAATGACCTGGAGCGTGAACGCGGAATCACCATTCTGGCCAAAAACGTGTCTGTCCGTTATAAGGACTATAAGATCAACGTAATTGATACTCCGGGTCACAGCGACTTTGGGGGAGAAGTGGAACGTGTCCTTAATATGGCCGATGGCTGTTTGCTTCTGGTTGACGCATTTGAGGGCCCTATGCCTCAGACTCGCTTTGTGCTTCAAAAAGCGCTCCAATTGGGCTTGAAACCAATTGTGGTGATCAATAAGGTTGATAAAAAGAACTGTACTCCAGACGAAGTGCACGAGCAGGTGTTTGACTTGATGTTTGCCCTGGACGCCACCGAAGATCAGTTGAATTTTCCCACTTTCTACGGTTCCGCCAAGCAGGGTTGGATGAGCGCAGATTGGAAAAATCCTACGACGGATATTACAGCGTTGCTTGAAGGTGTAATCGATCATATTCCCGCGCCGAAAATCGCTGAAGGCCCAACCCAGTTACTCATTACCTCACTTGAATATTCGTCCTATATCGGGCGGGTGGCCATCGGCCGTATCCAACGCGGAAATGTTAAGACCGGACAACCGGTTGCCCTTGTAAAGCGCGACGGTGGCGGTGTGGTCAAATCCAGAATCAAAGAAGTTTATGTCTTTGAAGGATTTGAGAAGAAGAAAATGGATGAAGTTCGGGCAGGAGAGATTTGTGCCATTGTAGGAATTGAAGGCTTTGAAATCGGCGATACCGTTTCAGATATTGAAAAACCTGAGGCACTGAAGTCCATTGCAATTGATGAGCCTACCATGAGTATGCTCTTCACGATCAATACCTCACCTTTCTATGGCAAGGAAGGAAAGTTTGTCACCTCACGGCATATTCGTGAGCGACTTGACAAGGAGCTTGAGAAAAATTTGGCCATGCGGCTTGGTGAAACCGGGTCAGCAGATAGTTTTCTCGTATATGGCCGTGGTGTATTGCACCTTTCTGTACTTATCGAGACCATGCGTCGTGAAGGGTACGAACTTCAGATCGGGCAGCCCCAGGTGATTTACAAAGAGATCGATGGTATGCGCTGTGAGCCTATAGAAGAACTGACCATTGACCTGCCTGAGAATGTGGCGGGAAAGGCTATCGAAACCGTTTCTATGCGAAAAGGGGAGATGACAAACATGGAGCCTAAAGGGGACCGGATGATTTTGAAGTTCATGATGCCCGCCCGCGGAATCATCGGCTTGCGTAACTACTTGATGAACGTGACTGCCGGTGAAGCTGTGGTAACGCACCGTTACAAGGAGTATCAACCGTTCAAAGGTGAGATTCCGGGTAGGATAAATGGATCACTGATCAGCATGGAGGAAGGCGAAGCCATTCCTTTCAGCTTACATAATTTGCAGGATCGTGGTAAGTTCTTCATTGAACCGGGCGTTCCTGTGTATGCCGGCCAGGTAATTGGAGAAAACAACCGCAGTGGGGATCTCGTGATCAACGTCACGAAGACCAAGAAATTGACCAACATGCGAGCTTCTGGTTCTGAAGAGAAAATGCGCATTGCCCCAGCGGTAAAGCTCACTTTGGAAGAGGCGCTTGAGTATATTCAGGGGGATGAGTACGTCGAAGTAACTCCGAAGTCTATCCGGCTTAGGAAGATATTCCTCAACGAAGTTGACAGGAAACGCGACCGCAACAAAGTGCTCGTGAGCTAAGGACTCATGGTTGGGAAATCGATCCGTTTGGTATTCGTTTTCCTGGCCGTTCATTCCGCCTTTCCGGGTTTTTCTCAGTCGGCAAAATGGAAGGCTGCAGAAGCTGAGGCTGATACTTTGTACGAGCACCGTGAGTACGGGGATGCCGCCAAACGCTATACAAGGATTCTTAAGGCGAATACAACTAAGGAAGGTAAGTTCAAGGACAGGAGCCTGTTTAGTATGTTGTACAAACGTGCCGTGTGTTACTACAGCACGCAGGAATATCAAAAGGCGTTGGCGGATCTTGCCCTTTTTGCTCCTGAATTCCCGAATGCGCCTCAGCCAAAATTACTCAAAGCGTTCATCTATCGGGAGTTGGATGATGTTGACAACCAGCTCGCCAATTTGAAGGAAGCGATGGATCTGCAATCGCCGAACCCTGATTTTCTGAAATGGCGTGGCCTTCTCTATATTCAAAAGAAAAATTACAAGGATGCACTTACTGATTTGCTGAGTGCAAAACAGTTTGAGGATGACACGGAAGTTGAGACCTATCTGGGGCTTTGCTATTTTAATCGCGATGAGCCAGATAGTGCGTTTATGAGTTTTGACAAGGCCATTGAGTTGGATCCAACTTTTTTAGCCCCATACCTCTATGCTAGTTCGATGGCCTTGCAGCTTGAGAACTACACGCTATCCCTGGAATACGCTAACCTCGCCCTTCGGTGGGAGGGCAAAAACAAGGAGGCGCTGTTTTATAAAGGAGTGGCGCTGGTGGAGTCTGATCGCCTGGATGAGGGATGCCGTTGTTTAAACCGTTCTTTTTATGCTGGGTTTGACGATGCCGGCGACTACCTTTCCGAGTATTGCTTCAAAGCGGAGAATTAGCGATCGGTCAGCGAATCGCTGCGGAAAGGTTCGGTCTCCCGATTATTTTTTTAACCGGCCTCCATGCCCTATTTTTGCGCATGGCAGAGCAAATTCTGATTCTCGATTTTGGTTCGCAGTATACTCAATTGATTGCCAGAAGGGTACGTGAATTGAACGTCTACTGCGAAATTCACCCCTTCAACAAGATTCCACCGCTTTCAGCCTCGACCAAAGGTATTATCCTGTCAGGGAGCCCCTGCTCGGTCCGGGATGTTGGATCACCGGATGTTGATTTGTCCGCATTCAAGAATGTGCCGGTGCTTGGCATTTGTTATGGGGCTCAGCTGATCGCTCAAAAAACCGGAGGGAGTGTAACGCCATCTCACACCCGCGAATACGGCCGGGCCCGATTGACAACCGTTGATCATCACAATGAACTATTGAAAGAGGTTTCCATGGACAGCCAGGTATGGATGTCGCATGCAGACACCATCGCCGCCATTGGAGATGAATTTGAAGTCATCGCCAGTACACCGTCTGTAAAAATCGCCGCTTTTCACAAGAAGGGCGCGCCCGTTTGGGGAATTCAATTCCATCCTGAGGTGACCCATACCGTGGAGGGCAAGAACCTCTTACGGAATTTTGTTGTGCATATCTGTCAGTGCGCGCAAGATTGGACACCCGACCTTTTCGTGGAATCAACCGTAGCCTCGTTGCGTGCGAAGCTCGGCAATGACAAAGTAATCATGGCCTTGTCCGGAGGTGTAGACTCCACGGTGGCAGCTATGCTGGTACATCGTGCCATTGGGAAAAACCTCTATTGCATTTTTGTGGATAATGGGTTGTTGCGGAAGAATGAATTCGAACAAGTGATCCTGTCCTACAAGGGCATGGGGCTCAACATAAAAGGTGTGGACGCAAAGGAGAAATTCTATTCCGCGCTCGCTACCCTTTCGGATCCTGAAGCCAAGCGCAAAGCCATCGGGCGAACCTTTATTGAAGTATTTGATGTAGAGTCGCACCTCATTTCCGATGTGAAGTGGTTGGGCCAGGGTACGATATATCCCGATGTGATCGAGTCAGTTTCGGTAAATGGCCCTTCAGTAACCATCAAGTCCCATCACAACGTAGGAGGCCTGCCTGAGAAAATGAAATTGAAGGTCGTCGAGCCGCTGAATACCTTGTTTAAGGATGAGGTACGGTTGGTCGGCAAAGCGCTTCAGATTGACCCGGCGATCCTGGGTCGGCATCCCTTCCCAGGACCTGGACTGGGCATTCGTATCATCGGGGATGTGACGGAAGAAAAGGTACGGATATTGCAGGAAGTAGATCATCTGTTTATCCAAGGCTTGAAAACACATAATCTTTATCATACCGTATGGCAGGCCGGCGCCATGTTGCTGCCCGTCCAATCAGTAGGGGTGATGGGCGACGAGCGCACCTATGAAAAAGTTGTGGCCCTCAGGGCTGTAGTAAGCCTCGATGGTATGACCGCCGACTGGTCACACTTACCTTATGAGTTTCTGAGCGAGATTTCTTCAGAAATTATTAACAAAGTCAAAGGTGTCAATCGGGTGGTGTATGATATCAGCTCTAAGCCACCGGCAACTATTGAATGGGAATAGAACGTGCACAATACCAAGAAACATACTGCCTGTTCTTATTACCTCAGATTGCTGCTGGTTATCGTGGCATTCTCTGTTGTTAGCCTGACAGGCCAGACGCAGGACTTTAAGCGGCAATACAAGAACGCGAGGGAGTTCTACAAAGAAGGCAAGTACAACCTCGCCATGGAATCCTTTAAGATGCTGTTGGTCTATGACAAGAATAACCCGTATACAGAATATGCATCCTTCTATTATGCACAAGCTGCGCTCCACCAGAATTTCAGCGCCGTTGCCAGAGACATGTTCATTCAGATCAGGCGGCTTTACCCGGATTGGGATCAGATCAATGAAGTAAACTACTGGCTGGCAAAAACCTATTTTGACAAGGGGGAATATTTCCAGGGAATGCGCATCCTAGCGGATGTTAAACAAGAGGACTTCATCGAGCAGCAGGAAATCGGAAAGTTTAAGCGACACTATCTCTCACGGCTTACTGATCCGGAGGTGCTCCGCATGATGTGGGAGGAGTATCCCAATGATATTGATGTAGGGAAGCGCCTGGCCATGGCCATTGGCAGTCAACCCTTTCTAAATCAGGACCGGGCGTTGCTCGATTCGGTGGTAAACCGGTTTAGCCTTCCCCGTGAGAAGTATGTTGCCTTGACCGGCCCCGCTCCGCTGTTTAAGGATCCATATACCGTGTCCGTTCTGTTTCCTTTCCTGTCCTCAACACTTGAACCCACACCAAACAAAAAGCAGAATCAGCTTATTCTTGATTTGTATGAGGGGATGCGCATGGCAGTTGATACGCTTTTTCGACAGGGGACAAGTATCCGCCTATTGGCCTATGATACAGAGCGAGCTCCATCTGATCCAGAGCGGAGCAGGGAAGCCATTCGAAAATTGTTGGCGACCGAGGAGTTGAGGAATACAGATTTGATCGTGGGTCCAATTTTCCGCGAAGAACTTCGGCCTGTGCAGGAGTTTTCAGAGGAACGATGGATCAACATGATTAACCCTGTGTCAAACAACTCCGAGTACGTTGGCCTGAACCCCTATGCGATGTTGTTTCAGCCTTCGTTGGAAACGCTCGCAGCCCGGTCTGCCGAAGTTCTTGCGGTACGCGCCAAGAACAAAAACTGCATGATCCTCTATGGCGACACACCGAAGGATTCAGTAATGGCCATAAACTTTCACCGCCGGGCGACTGAACTCGGGCTTCAGGTAGTTTGGTCGGAAGAATTCAGAAAGGAGACGGTCGAACGAATCATCTCCATCCTGGCACGGCCCACAGAATTCGACGAGTTCAAAAATCCAATCCAGTTTACCATGAAGTTGGACAGCGTCGGAAGTGTGTTTGTAGCCTCCGATAACCCATTGGTGTACACCAAAGTAATCAGCAGCATAGAAGCCCGCGGGGATTCTGTGCTGGTCGTAGGCTCAGAATCGTGGCTTGATAATCCTTCGGTGGATCTTGGAAAATATGAGAAGCTCCATGTCATGTTTGCGGCGCCAAACTATACCCCATATTCGGACCCGGCATTTATCGGATTTCGCAGGGCGTACATTCGATCTCATGGATCCTTTCCCCCGGAGTATTTGAACTACACGAAGATTGGGTTTGAGTTTATGATGATCACCGGCCGTGCCCTCAAGAAGCATGGTGTTTACTTTCAGGATGCACTTGCACAGGCAGGACCTATTCCGGGTTGGATGACTAAGAACTTTCACTTCTCTACCATTCGTGACAACAAGGGTTTTCCTTTTGTGTATTTTCGACAGGGGGACCTGATTCCCATTGATTAAAGATCCATGGCTGATCTGCTGATAACGCATATCAAAGGACTCGTCCAGGTACGTGTGTCTACTCCAAATCCGGTTGCAGGTGCCGATATGGCTATTTTGCCAATTCTGGCGGATGCTTTCTTAGCGCTTGAAGATGGAGTCATCACGGCATATGGCCCCATGAGCGAGATGCCATCGATCAAGGCGGCGCAGACGATCCTCGCTGCCGGTCGATTTGTTTTCCCGAGTTTTGTTGACAGCCATACACACCTGGTTTTCGCCGCCTCTCGCGAAGAAGAATTTGTGATGAAGTTGAAAGGGGCGACGTATGCCGATATTGCTGCCAGCGGAGGTGGAATTCTGAATTCTGCCCGTAAGCTTCAAGCCATGCCCGAAGAGGAGCTCTTTCAACGTTCGCTGCCCCGCGCTCACGAGATTATTGCGTCGGGTACCGGGGCTGTTGAAATTAAAAGCGGTTATGGCCTCACCGTCAAGGATGAATTGAAAATGCTTCGGGTTGCACGCCGCATTGGTCGTGAAACACCGCTTACGGTACGTACTACGTTCCTGGGCGCACATGCCGTGCCCAAGGACCAGACAAAAGCAGATTACATCAGGCTTATCCTTGAGGAAATGCTCCCTGCAGTCGCGGAAGAAAAACTTGCTGATTACATTGACGTCTTCTGTGAGCAGGGCTTCTTTACCGAGGAGGAGACCATTCAGCTTGCGGAGGCTGGGAAGAAATACGGGATGCGTCCGCGTATTCACGCAAACCAGTTGAATCGGTCTGGTGGCGTTCAGGCGGGTGTGAAGACGAACGCTATCAGTGTCGATCATCTGGAAAATATTGGAGACGAAGAGATTCAATTGCTAAAGGGTACGGCCACGATGCCAACAGCCCTTCCCGGCGCGGCATTCTTTCTGAATCTCCCCATGCCACCCGCAAGGACCATGATCACCGAAGGGCTTCCCATCGCATTGGCTTCCGACTATAACCCCGGGAGTTCCCCGAGTGGAAATATGCCGTTGATGATGTCGCTCGCCTGTATCCGGATGAAGATGACGCCGGAGGAAGCAATTAATGCAACCACACTGAATACAGCTTATGCACTGGACTTACTGGCATCACACGGCAGTATTACGGTAGGGAAACGTGCAAATGTGTTTATCAGCAAACCGATCCCATCGGTTGCCTACTTCCCATATGCTTACGGCTCATCTCTGGTTGATACGGCGATCTTGGGTGGCAAAGTGGTTAGCTGACGACCTCAACCCGCCGGGTGAAGACGGTTCGTATCGCTCATACCGATAGTAATATTTAGAGTATCCATACGCCGAGAAGGCAAAAGCAATCACTGTCAAAAGATATAGTGGAAATCCGAATAGAATAATAACGACCGTTCCCAGGGTGGCCGCAAAGACAAACTGTGAAAATCGATCAAACGCCATGTGCGTTCTGAGTAGCAAACAGTAAGACAGGGATTGTATCGATAGTCCAAGGATCAAAAGCTGAAGTAAATCCATGAGCGTAAGCGCGGCAGGAAAGTTGCGGGCCAGGAACAAATACTCTGGTATATAAGTAAGCACGACTGACCCCAGGAACATAAGCATGCGCCTGGTAATTGGAATGGGTAGGTTCCTGGTCAGACTCAAGGTCTGGCTCTCGAAGTTTACAAATTGGTAAATGATTGTCATCGACGTGGCCCAGGTTAAAGTGCTGCCCATGGCAAGAAAACGAATGTCATATGAGTCGTATTCGTACAGTTTACATATTCCATACAGGATAAGACAATTGATTACTTTGGCGGCGAGCACCATTCCGGGCTGCTGGCGAAGCACCCACTCAAGGAACATTTGTGGAAAGGACCTTATCATCGTGCGATCCAGCAGGCGCTTCATCCAATTCGTTTTCTTCTCCTTTCCGGCCCTGTGAAGCGTGACGTAAAAATCCAGGGTGAGCAAGAGAAGAAGAATAAGAAGTTCGGCGACTACGATAAACAGTGACGACTCCACATGCATACGAAACGCCATGAGAAGCAGGAAGGCTCCATAGAAAACTACTGGGAGGCTTTGTGTCAGGACCACCATGAAAAGAAGTAACACTTTCACCTGGACAGGAGCCAACGTAAGTGTGTTAATGAATGCCATCACCGGTTCTGCTCTGACCCGTCGATTGAATACAATAACTTTTATTCCATAAAGCGCCCAGAGGAGGGCCGGGATCAAGGTTAAGATGGGGTAGCTGACAAAAAAAGTGGCAAGCGCAACATGTTCGTTTCCCGACATGACCCCACCCGCCGCGCCAATAACAAAGAAGAAAAAAAGCGCGTTCTCTTCAAAGAATCTATTCGTGAACGATTTTCGCAGAACCCGGCTATAGACGTTGGGTGTCATACGATGGTGCCATTTTTGATTTCCAGCATGCGGCTAACGGAAAGAATTCCGGGATCCAGCATCTGGTGAGAAGAAAGCAAAATGGTTATGGGGTCGTTGCCTTCTGTCTTTTCTTTAACCAAGGTGAGCAGGTAGTTGCGTGATCTTTCATCCAGGGTTACAAGCGGTTCATCGAGGATGATCAATTCGGGATTGCCAAGGAATGCCATGGCCAATGAAAGCTTCTTCAGCATGCCGCTGGAGTAGGTGGCGCATGCTTTGGTGAAGTAATCGCTGACGCCCAATGCTTCACAGTATCGGTCTTGCTGGTCAGTCTTGGCACCTTTGGACTTGCCGACAAACCTGACCAGATCCTTTGCGGTGAGAAAAGTCGGGTATAAAGGTTCAGCCTCGCTGTAATTAACCCGAAGACGGTAGGTGATGGGATCCTCTGTCAGGCTGATGTCATTTACACTGATGTCTCCTTCGCATGGAATAATTCCGGCCATCGACTTAAATAAGGTTGTTTTTCCGGCGCCATTCTCTCCTTTGACCCACGTAACTCCGGGATTCAGATCGAGAGAGGGAATTGCCAAGATAAGCCGATTGTCATAGTGTTTTGAGTAATTCCTGATTGTGATCATGCTTCGCGTTTGACTTCTACGGAGTACGTTATTTCACTCTTCAGGGATGCCGCTACAGAGCAGTATTTTTCCAGTGATAGACCGGCCACTTTATGGAGCTCCTCTTGTTCAACGTCGGGCGAGACGATAACATAATGGCAGTGAATTCTGGTAAAGTAGTAAGGGGTGCTTGCCTGCCGGGTTCCTTCCGTGATGGTGTCGAAATGAAGAATGGTCTTTCTCCGTTTCTTCAGCATGACCACTATGTCCACCGCACCGCATCCACCGAGGGCCGAGAGCAGCAGTTCCACGGGCGACTGGTTCACTTTGATCTCTCTTTTACGCATATCAATAAGAACCTTGTTGTTGTTATCGTTGACTGATTCGAACACCTCGTCAGCCAACATGGTCGTGATAATCTTCATTGTGGATCGTTTGACCTCAATTTAGCATTAATACGCCCATTTTTCGGGCGTGTAACTTTCCGTTAACTTTGCTGTTAAAGTACCATGGAGAGCCATATTCGGATACCTATGTTTCCCTTGACAATTTTTCCCATGCCGGGGGAGATGGTTCCGCTGCATATTTTTGAACCGCGGTATCAGCAGCTGCTGAAAGATGCGGAAGAGCGCGACATCTCTTTTGGCATCTACTTTAACCACACCCACAATACTGGTAAACTTGGCTCACTGGTGAAGCTGGAGAGCGTCATCAAGCGCTATCCGGGTGGGGAGTCGGACATTATTGTCAAGTGTCAGGACTTGTTCAGCATGGACACCTTGTTCCGCACCTATAAGGAGAAGCTCTACCCTGGGGGTGATGTGGAGTTTTGGCAGGTGGACCTCAATACCCGGGTATCTCCGAAAGTCTTAATGGAGTTCGAGGAGTTTATGCGCTTGCTGAAGATCACGCAGGCACCCGAATCGTGCTCAGCTTATCATGTTGCCAACGAATTGAATCTCGACTTTGAAGACCGCTTGAAGTTTGTTCAGCTGGACATTGACAAGAAGGAAGGATTTCTGTCCACGCGGCTTAAGTTCCAGATGCATCTTTTGACGCAGGCGGAGAAATCCAAAGATGTATTTCATCTGAACTAAGCGACCCAGCAGTTAAAACAAAAAAAGACCGTCTCTGAAAAGAAACGGTCTTGAAATACTTTTCAGGAAACTTACTTTCCTTCCTTCCTGGCCTTCGCAAAGTCTCCTACCTTAAAGATGTTTATTTGCTCCGGTACCAGATACTTTTTCATGGCTGCATTGATTTGCTCCGGGGTAAGGGCTAGAACAGCCTTTTCTAAGGACTCATCCCAGCTCAATGTCCGTTTGATGAAGAGGTAGTTGGTTAGCGTGTTTGCCAGGGAGCCATCCTGTGCCCGGCCCACGGTACGCGACTGGGGCCATCCTGCTTTAGCGGCCGTGATTTCTTCCGCAGTGAATCCCTCCGTCCGCACCTTAACGATTTCTTCGTTGAAGGCTTTCTCGAGTTTTTCTACATTTTCTGGGGCATAGATTGCGAATGCAGTAAACGAACCGATAGCATCAATGCTTCCCGCACTAAATTGAGAACCGACCGAATAGCTAAGTCCGTCCTTTTGACGAATGCGCACGGGGAGTCGCGAGTTTAAGAACCCGCCCCCCAACATATAGTTGCCAAGCACCATGGCAGGATAGTCCGGACTGTCATCACGCATTTCAAAATTGAAGGAAGCTAAAAAGATGGCGTTAGCCTTGTCCGGGGTTTCAATTGATTGGTTGGTGGTTGTCACCGGGAACAACTTTCCGGCCAGTCGCGTGTAGGGCGTGGCACTCTTCCAGCTACCGAATGATTCGGTGATGAGGTTCTTGATCTCGGCAGGGTCAAAATCGCCAACACAAGAGGCGGTGGTGCCATTGGTTACGCCATACATATCCTTATAGAACTTTTTAACCTCATCCAGGGTAAGTGATTTGATGCTTGCGATATCCTCGTCAAATGTGAATACATAGCGTGGGTCGCCTTTTGGGTAAGGGGTTAAGTGTTGAGAGAGCTTTATCGATGCAATCGCCTGGGGCTCGCTTCGGTTGGATTCTATTTGAGCTAATTGTTCACTTTTTAATTTTTCAAGTTCATCTGCAGGGAAGATCGGATCTTTCAGCACCTCTGAAACAAGCTTCAGTACTTCGGGGAGGTTGGGCCGGGTGGTTGTAATGTTCACAAAGACGAGAGTTGATCCGCCGCCAATAAATACGTTGGCTTTGAGACGATCGAATTCATCTTTGATTTGCTGACGGGTATGTTTGGTCGTCCCTTTGTTGAGCATACTGGCGGCGAACCTTCCGGCGTGTGCCCGGTTGGCCAAAGACTTCTCATCGCCAAGTCTAAATTGAAGACGAACTTCTACAGATTCTCCCCGCGTCTTTTTAGGCAGGAAGGCGAAAGTCATACCGTTGGGCAAACTTCCACGCGTGGTGCGTGACTCAATATTTGCAGGTGATGGATCGAAAGCTTCCCCGGTAGCAATGGCAGCGTTGCCTTTGTAGTCCTTAACCAAAGCTTCGACATCTGGAGTAGCAGGAATCTCTGTACGGCTTGGTTTGTCGGTCGGAATGAATTCGCCTGTCGTACGATTATCGGCCTTGAGATATAGCCCAGCGACCCGGTTGACATCTTCGGGAGTAACCGTTTTGACCCGATCACGGGTTAGGAAAAGCATTCTCCAGTCGCCCATACTTGCATAGCTGGTGAATTGCAACGCAACAGACTGGGATGAGTTGAAAGAAAGCTCGATTTGTTTGATAATCTCGTTTTTTGCCCGCTCCACTTCTTCTTTTGTTGCCGGGGCGGAACTGAACTCATCGAGAGTTTTGATAAGCGTGGTTTTTGCATCCGACAGTGAATTCTCTTTAAGCACCTCGACGCCTGCATACAGCAATCCGGGTTCTTTGTATTGAGTGGCATAACTGTATGTGCTGCTGGCCTTCTTTGAATCAACCAGGGCTTTATAGAGCCGGCCGGAGGGGGGGCTTCCCAAGAGGCGCGTCAACACCTGGATAGCGGCGAAATCCGGGTGTGTACCTGCAGGGATGTGATAGGCTGCCATAGCGACCCCAACATCACCGACACGCTTGAGTGTCACGCTCCGTTCGCCATCCTGAGTGGGGTCAACGGTATATGTTTTTTGAACTTCCCGAATGGGCTTGGGCGTCGCACCGAAAAACTGGTTGATCATCTCCAGCGTTTTTGCTTCATCGATTTTGCCAGCTACCGTAAGTACGGCGTTGTCGGGCTGGTAGTGCCTTTTGTAGAAATCTTGAAGTCGGTCAATCGGCACATTTTCCAGGTCGGCGCGTGATCCGATTGTTGACTTACCATAGTTGTGCCACAAAAATGCCGTTGATGTAACGCGTTCTTGCAACACATTGCCGGGATTGTTCTCCCGAGATTCAAATTCATTTCGTACAACAGTCATTTCGCTCTCGAGATCCTTCTTGGCGATGAAGGAATTGATCATCCGGTCCGCCTCCAGGTCGAGGGCCCACTTCAGATTTTCTTCTGTAGCAGAGAACGTTTCAAAATAATTGGTGAAGTCAACCCATGTTGATCCATTGGGTGATGCGCCGTGCTCTGTGAGTTCCTGGGGAATGTTTGGATGCTTGGGTGTTCCTTTGAATACCAGGTGCTCAAGTAAGTGGGCCATCCCCGTCTCACCATAGTTTTCATGCTTGGAGCCAACCAGATAGGTAATGTTAACGGTAATGGTTTGCTTTGATTGATCAGGGAAGAGGAGTACACGAAGTCCATTTTGAAGACGATACTCGGTGATCCCTTCAACGGTTGTCACTTTGCTTGGAGGAGCTAACAGGACTTTGTTTTCTATTTTGGATGATTCTGGCTTTGCCGCCGGGGTTGAGGCTTTCTTCTTCTGTTGTGCGTAGGAAACGAAAGACAATGCCAGGAAAAGACTGCAAATTCCAATTTTCTTGATCATGAGATTATGTTTGGGTTGGAGCAAAAATGAACTGTGAATGTAACTGAAAATCTACTGGTCAACAACTGACAGGAGGCCTTGTTCAGGGCCATCCGGCGAAGTAATCCATTGTTCAATAGAAATGCGCTCACCCATGATGCCGTATTCTCTCTAATTTCACCATCCGGGATAGGCATGGCTCGTATTAATGTCTACCTTTTGTCGCGTTTGCCTCCTTTCTGCGCCCTTAATTATGTTTCATCAGCTACGTTTTTTTGTGATGGTCATGCTGATGGTTATCCTCATTCAGGGTTGCAAGAAGGATGACCCTGCACCGATCCTTTGCTACATCACCTCGCTGACAGAATTCAATTCAGGCTACGCCTTCGTAACCACTTACACGTATGATGCAACCAACCGGGTTTCTGGTGTTGTCATAGTAGGAGGAGGCTCAACCACCGAAATAGAATACATATATGACGGAACGGGGAAAGCGGTGGGTGCTACGTATAGTGAGGGAGTATTGACAGCAACAGAGACATATACATACGACGGATCAAACCGGCATATTGGGACAGCCTTTACGCTGGGGAGCTCAATTTCTACTTCCGCCTTCGTCTACAATGCCACAGATCAATTGATAACAGCGACGTACGCAGCCAATGATTTCATTGAAACAGATAATTTTTCTTATCCAAATCAGACATCATTGAGTTTTTCTGGTATCACTTATTCCTATACGACAAACGGAAATACTTTTACTGGGTCTTATGCTTATGAATACGACAAGAAACTGAACCCACAAAGACTTGTTCCCGGAAATCCTGTCGTAGCGGAAAATAACCCGACAAGGCGTACAGCCTCCTTCGAAACGAATTTGTCTGTGACAACATATGCGTATCAGTATAATGAAAAGGGCTATCCGGTAAGTGCGGCTGTCCAGGTGGATGGATCACCCTCAAGTACTGTTATCGCGTACAGCTGTAAGTAATTTCGCCCATGCGTTATGGCGGGCGAGAGGTCGGCTTGACTGCCATTTTCATACTTTCTGCTACGCACGGAGTAGTATTGCCAAGAGTCACAGGAATCTGCTATCTTACTGGAATAACGCTAGCCTATTCTGAACACAAACTTCTGGTCAAATGAAAATAAGAATGCGCGCATGGTGTAAAGCCTCATTTTTTGTTATTTGTCTCATAGGCTGCTCTAAGAGTGATCCCGCTCCCATTGTTTGTTATTTGACTTCCTATACCGACAGCTCTTCATCTTATACCTATACAGAAACTTTGCAATATGACGATAAGAACCGGGTCATTTCTACTATCTCTACCTCTAACGGATTACCACTGGAAACGGCAACTTTTGTGTACGGCGCTGACGGCAACTTGTCCACTGCAGATTTTGGCGGCGGTACAACCGCAACCTTCTTATTTGATGGAGATAACCGGATGATTAAGCGGACTTTGGCACCTGGTGGAGCCACGAATGTTAATACGTACAACGCTGCTGGCCAACACATCTCCTTGGTCTCTACCTATCCGGACTGCCCAACTTGTGGGTATACAATCACGTACAGTTACCCCAACACAACCACTCACAATTACTCGACGGCAATAGCAGTTGGATCCACTTATTCTTATACAACAGTTTATGAATTTGATAGTCACCCAAATCCTTACAAGCCAGTTCTGTATTCGTCGACTGGAACAGATAACAATATCACCAAGGAAGTTAGAACCACGGATGGGGTATCAGAAACCATTGCAAGTACCTATACCTACAATGATAAAGGCTACCCATTGATGAAAACCTCATCGAACGGAGTCACGACATCGTATATCTACGATTGCAAGTAGTTCTCCGGCAATTTTATTTACATATTCCTCCGGTACTGCCCGCCTACCTGAAACAAGGCGTTCGTAATCTGCCCAAGGGAGCAAACCTTACAAGCATCCATCAGCGCTTCAAAGATGTTACGGTTCTTGATGGACGCATCCTGGATATTCAGCAGCTTGGCTTCGCTGTGCGATTTTTGAAATTCTTGCAGCGACCGCAGCATCTTGATCTGATATTCCTTTTCATCCGTCGTGGCCCGGATGACTTCCTGCGGAACCAGGGTAGGTGATCCCTTCGAACTCAGGAACGTGTTGACGCCTACGATTGGATACTCACCCGTGTGCTTCAGGGTCTCATAGTAAAGACTCTCTTCCTGAATTTTTCCACGCTGGTACATCGTCTCCATGGCGCCCAGTACGCCGCCCCGTTCGGTGATGCGGTCAAACTCCAACAGCACAGCTTCTTCTACCAGGTCGGTGAGTTCTTCTATGATAAAGGACCCTTGTAGCGGGTTTTCGTTCTTCGCCAGGCCCAATTCCTTGTTGATGATCAGCTGAATAGCCATCGCCCGACGCACTGACTCTTCGGTGGGCGTTGTGATAGCTTCATCGTAAGCGTTTGTGTGCAACGAATTACAGTTATCATAAATGGCGTAAAGCGCTTGCAGCGTTGTGCGAATATCATTAAAGTCGATTTCCTGCGCATGCAACGATCGGCCAGAAGTCTGGATGTGATACTTCAGCATCTGACTACGCGGGTCTGCTCCGTACTTATTCTTCATCGCTTTGGCCCAGATCCGTCTCGCCACCCGGCCAATCACCGAGTACTCCGGATCAATGCCATTGCTAAAGAAGAACGAAAGATTGGGCGCAAACCCATTAATGTCCATGCCGCGGCTCAGATAGTATTCCACGTACGTGAAGCCATTGCTCAGTGTAAAGGCTAACTGGGATATTGGATTTGCGCCAGCTTCGGCAATGTGATAGCCTGAAATGGAAACTGAATAGAAGTTGCGAACTTTATTATCAATAAAATATTGCTGTACATCGCCCATGAGGCGCAGGGCAAACTCTGTGGAAAAGATGCAGGTGTTTTGTGCCTGATCTTCCTTGAGAATGTCAGCCTGTACCGTACCCCGAACCTGAGTGAGGGTCTCAATCTTAATGCGATCGTAGACATCCTTTGGCAGCACCTGGTCGCCGGTGACGCCCAAGAGAAGCAAACCGAGTCCATCATTACCTTTGGGCAAAGGACCCTGATAGGCAGGAGGTGTTGCCTTTTTCTGTGCGAATAGGTCGGCAATCTTCTTCTTTACTTCCCCCTCCATTCCTTGCTTGCGGATGTAAAGCTCGCATTGCTGATCAATAGCAGCATTCATGAAGTATGCCAACAACATGGGAGCAGGCCCATTGATGGTCATGGATACCGAAGTCTTCGGGTCGGTGAGGTTAAACCCACTGTACAGTTTTTTTGCATCGTCTAGGCAGCAGATGCTTACACCTGAGTTGCCAATCTTTCCATATATATCAGGCCGGAAGTCGGGATCGTTGCCATAAAGCGTTACCGAATCAAAAGCGGTTGACAGCCGTTTCGCTGGTGTGGCAAAGCTGACGTAATGAAAACGGCGGTTGGTGCGCTCCGGACCGCCTTCACCCGCAAACATCCGCGTAGGGTCTTCGCCTTCGCGCTTGAAGGGATAGATCCCTGCCGTGTAAGGAAATTCTCCGGGCACATTTTCTTGCAAGGTCCATCGTAGCAGGTCGCCCCAGGCTTTGTATTTTGGCAGCGATATTTTTGGAATCTGGAGGTGGGAGAGGGACTCGGTGTGCGTATTGATACCGATCTCCTTGTCACGGACCTTAAACTTGAATACAGGTCCCTTGTACTTCTTTACCTTCTCCTGCCATTCTTCAGCAACCAGTTTCCAGTTGCGCGGGTCCAGGTTTAGCTTTTGCTTTTCAAATTCCTGTTTAAGGGTGTTGCGTGTGGCCTCGTCAGTGATGTTGTCAATCGTTAGCTGGATCGCATAAAGACGCTGCGCTGCCTCCGCCTGCGTATTCACCCACTGGTCATACTGCCGGTTGTTTTCAGAAATCTCGCTGAGATACCGTGTTCGGTGAGGAGGGATCACAAAAATCTTCTCAGACATCTCGCGTGTCACCTGGAAGCTGGACTTGATCGGGGCCTTTGCTTTGGTGATCAGTGTATCAATGATGTGCTTGTAGAGCTGGTTGGTGCCCGGGTCGTTGAACTGTGACGCGATGGTGCCGAAGACCGGCATGTCCTCCGGCTTCTTGTCCCAGAGCCCGTGGTTGCGCTGGTATTGTTTCTTCACGTCGCGTAAAGCGTCGAGTGCACCGCGCTTATCGAACTTGTTCAGGGCGATCACATCAGCAAAATCCAACATATCAATTTTCTCGAGCTGCGTGGCGGCGCCGTATTCAGGGGTCATCACGTACAACGACACGTCGCTGTGGTCCAGAATTTCAGTGTCACTTTGGCCAATGCCTGAGGTCTCCAGGATAATCAAATCATACCTGGCGGCCTTCATGACCTGGATGGCATCTTTTACATAAGCTGATAGCGCGAGGTTCGACTGGCGCGTTGCCAACGACCGCATAAAGACACGATTATTATTGATGGCGTTCATGCGGATCCGGTCGCCGAGCAAGGCGCCGCCGGTCTTGCGTTTAGAAGGATCAACAGAGATGAGCCCGAGGGTCTTATCGCGCTGATCAAACAGGAATCGCCGCACAATCTCATCCACCATAGATGATTTACCTGCGCCACCGGTACCCGTGATTCCAAGCACAGGCACATGTGTAGCCGTGGCCATGGACTGAACCTTCTGGAAGGTTGCCGTATGTTTTTCTGAATAATTCTCCGCAGCCGAAATCAGCCTGGCGATAGCCAGCGGATTTTTCTTCTCCAGGCCGGCGAGTTCATCGGTGAGCGTTTCCCCAAGAGGGTAGTCGCTTTGCTGGACCAGGTCGTTGATCATTCCCTGCAGTCCCATGGCACGGCCATCGTCGGGGGAATAGATCTTGGTGATGCCGTATGCTTCCAGTTCTTTGATTTCATCAGGAAGGATAACTCCTCCACCACCGGCAAAAATCTTAATATGTCCTGCTCCTTTTTCCTGAAGGAGGTCGTGCATGTATTTGAAGTACTCCGTATGGCCGCCCTGGTAACTGGTCATGGCGATGGATTGGGCATCTTCCTGGATCGCGGTGTTGACGACTTCTTCCACGCTGCGGTCGTGGCCCAGATGGATGACTTCGCACCCCGTCGCCTGGATGATGCGCCGCATGATATTGATAGCTGCATCGTGTCCGTCAAACAAGCTAGCGGCGGTAACGATGCGGACCTTGTGTCTCGGCTTATAGGGATCAGGGGCCTGGTGCCCGCCCAGGTTCTTCTTTTCTACCTTATCGCTGGTTGCGGTGGTCTCGCTCATGGGGTAAAAATACGGAAAAAGTGTGTGAATGGCTGGGGTCTGGGTGCTGGATGTTGGGTGTTGGGAGTTGGATTTTGGGTGTTGGATGTTGGGTGTTGGGTGTTGGATAAGGATTTTCTCAGAGCGTCTTCAGAGAAAACAGGGTTTTCTTCAGAGCACCTTCAGAGATTCTTCAGAGACTTCTCAGAGAAAATAGTAGTTTTTTCAGAGAACCTTCGGAGAGCCTTCGGAGCGCTCTCAGAGAATCTTCGGAGACCCTTCGGATAAGTCTCGGAGACCCTTCGGAGAAGTTTCGGAGAGTGTTCGGAGTAGGTTTAGAAGAGGTTTAGAGAAGGTTTAGAGAAGGTTTAGAGAGGGTTCAGAGAAACTATAGAGAGGTTCTTTGCGATGGCCTCCCGCCCTCAAGAAATGGTTGTGAGAAAATCCAGTCTAATGGACGTTTATATCACTTGCGCGAATGACGAAGATACTGTTTGAAATTTTCATTTTACATACCCTTTTGCCAATAACAGTTCGGGTCTATTGCTATTGGATGACGCTGTAATCACCAGCAGTTGCTTATAATAGGATATTGCCTTATTAATGTCATGAGATTTTTCTGCGGCAAGACCTGCTCCATATAAACCATTGAAACGGTTGGGGTGCCTCTTTAAGTCTGCTTCATACGCTTCAAGGGCTTTTACGGGCTCACCCATTTCCAGATACATATCGCCCAATAGCTCTCTTGCGGGGATTATTTCTCCAGGTGTGACAGAGTGCTTCTCAGTCAAGTCCTCCATATCGGCGGCACCTTTCATAAGCGCTATGGCATCTTCCTTGTGGCCTTCAACGAATTTGATCCAGCCTTCGGAAATTCTTATTTGAATCAGAACGAGATTGGATTTATAGCCTTCCTTTGCTTCACTCAATTTCTGTTGAATGCGCTGGAGTTGTTCCAATTCACTCTTAGCAATGGATAGATTCTTAGTATGAACCGCTCCGAGCATTTTTCCAAAATGAATGTTCGCTTCTTCCCATGAAAATTTCTCCCATGGAACACTTGCTGGATGTAGTTCGAGCTTCATGGCTTCTGCCCAATCCTTGCGCTCCACGGCATAGCGGGTAGGCATGGCCGCAAAGGAATAGGCTACTTTGAAATTCTGAGGATATACCTCATTGATGGTTTTGAGATATTCGATTTTCTCCAGGGCTTTACCATCATTGGCTTGTTGCAGATAGGCATACACCAAATAGTCCATCCCATGTAGTTCTTCATCCCAGGGAATCTTGAGCCCCAGGTTTTCAGCATAGCACTTCGAGGCAGCGATCGATTTAATATTTGATTGTATACTTTCATCCCAAAGGCCGAGGCGCGTGAAGATATGGGAAGGCATGTGTTGAGCGTGCGCTGAAGCAGCGGCAATGGAGGCATATTTTCTTGCAGCCGGCAATGCCAGTTCGGCTAATTCGGGATAGTCATAATTGTGAATAATGTAGTGGGTTACTCCCGGATGGTTGGGCTCCTTACCCAAAATGGCATTCAGGATTTCTCCGGCTTTCTTCTGATTGTAGAATGATTTATCCGTTGGTGAAGCCGAGGCTCGAAGCGCCAGGGAATAGAAAATGGCGGCTTCATAATCTTCCGGGTACTTTAGAAATATATTCTCCGATGCCATTTCAAATTTGACTACTCGGGTCCGATGGTCAAGTTTATCGTAGTCATCATAAATGGTTGCAATGGCTTCGAGATAGTCCGCTTCTCTTGTTGACTTGTTCGTAATCAACGAGCGGGCTAACGAAATAATCCGGGAACCCTTTTGGAGATCCTTTTGACCGGGGATTTCCCATAGCGGATGAAAATTGCACATAGCGGCGCCCCAGTATGCCATGACACAATTGGGATCCTGGTCAATGACCTTGGCGAAGATCTTCTCCGCTTCCGTATACTCGAACGAGTGAAGCAAAGCAGTGGCCAGATTAAAATCTACCCTCACTTTCTCTGAGCATGATAAGCTAAACGACACGGTTCCAAACTGACCGCTTTCGGCACCACACAGCGCGATGTCACCCCGCGTAAGATCGAGGGATTTCAACTCGCTTTCGAACTGATCCTGACTCTTCTTGCCTGTGCAGGAAAGGATGATTATTGCTATGAGAACAGGTTGCAAGGTTTTCATTGTCATTCCTGGATTGTTTGAATATTTCACATTACCAGCACGTAAGGACATCTCAAACCGGCCCTTCGGTTAAAAATGTCTGCCCGAAATTTTTCTTCGACTTTCGTCAAAAGAATTGCGCCCAACAATCCAATATACGCAAACTGGAATGGACTTAGTCCTAGAGCCTAAATAGCCAGTACGGATAGCCGTCGAGTCCAAACAGCCTCTAGGAGAACTTTCGCGGATGAAGTCTCTTCTGTAGCGCCCAAAACTCCCTTCCATATGAAACCAGCACCTCTTCCCCTTTGCGGATTTTTCGCGTGGCCTCAATGTAAACACGATCGCCATAAATAAGATACTCGGCATTGTTGCGAAGTCCAGGCACGCGGGTGAGTCCCATAGCATCGTTTGCATAGCGGCCCTTCGCAGTCAAGGCAGGTAGCGCGTCGATGGCAGTGGTGCGGTTAAGGCGAAGCAAGTAGCCATTGTGGCCGTCCAGGTGTTTGACATCTTTCCATTTCCTTCGGTGGCCCCTGTACTCGACGATGCGGTCGCCTTTTTTGATATCAACACGGGTGAATAATCCCATACCGGCTTTGGGGAGTAGGGAGCGTTTAATGGTAAGGGACTTGGTGGGGATCAAAAGTTCAAGGTTCAAGGTTCAAAGTTCAAAGTATAAGGTTCAAAGTTCAAGGTTGCTCAGTCTCAGCCCAATTATACATAACTATCCACTCTACTATTGCGGGTCCAATTTCGGCAAAAACTCCTAACTTACCATTCAACTCCACTCTTATGGCAACCCGCAGAAAAGTAATTCAATCTATTGGCCTCGGCGCACTGGCGCTGACTACATTATCTGGGGCCGCTCACGCCCAAACCCCGGAGATGCCCGTGGCCGATGATCCCCTTTTTTGGAATAAGGTACGCGACCAGTTTATGCTTTCGAAAGACAAAGTATTCTTCAATCCCGGCACAGTGGGGGCGATGCCTCGCATGGTGTTTGATCGGATGGTAGAGCACTTGCGCTACATCGCTACCGATGTTGCCGACTGGGAGTATAAAAATGACAATCAGGAGGAATTCATCAGTGGATACAACAACTTGTTGGGCATCCGCACAAAAGTGGCAGCACTTATTAATGGAACGGTGCCGGAGATTGCCATGACTGATAATGTGACGAATGGGATGAGTTATATCGCCAATGGAATCACGCTGCAACCCGGGGATGAAATCATTACCACGAACCAGGAACATGGTGGAGGGTTGGGGGGCTGGCAGGTGAAAGAGAAGCGGTATGAGGCGGTATTGAAAATGGTGGAAGTCCCCAAGCCAGTCCAGCGCTCACAGGAGGTGTACGACATCATCGTGAAAGCCATGACGCCAAAGACCAAAGTGCTGATGATCTCGCACATGATCACCGGCAGCGGCACGATTGTTCCTGCGAAAGAATTGTGTGCTGAGGCCTCACGTCGTGGCATCTTTACCGTGCTCGATGGTGCGCAAACGATCGGGCAAATCAAAGTGGATGTGAAGGATCTTGGATGTGATGTTTACTTGGGTTGTTTCCACAAATGGATGGGCGCTCCGGCAGGGACCGGATTCATGTATGTGAAAGCGGACAAGATCAAAGATATCTGGACAACGGTAGCGAGTTACCGGTGGAATCAGCATGAGGACGAAGGCTATCGCTTCACCCAGCGCGGCACTGGCAATTTCCCTGTGCTGAAAGGGCTGGAGGCCTCGATTGATTTTCACAATGAGATCGGGCCCGACAAGGTATATGCACGAATCAAGTTCCTCGGCGAGCGGCTGCGTACGGGTTTGCGGAAGAACAAAAAAGTGAAGATGTTCTCTCCAGCCGATGAGACCATGTGTGCGGGTATCTCTGTATACAATGTAGAAGGCAAGACGGGCGCCCAGCTACAGGAGACTTACTGGGCCAAGGCAAAGATGCGGCCACGGTCGCAAGGGGATATGTTTGGGGTAAGGCATTGCACACATATCTTTAATAGTGTTGAAGAGATTGATAGGGCGATTGAGATTGTGAATGGGATGAGTTAGGTTTTTTTACCGCGAAGGCGCAAAGGCGCGGAGGAGAGGAAGAAGGAATACAGGAACGGCGGAGGCGGAAGGGGAAGAGGAGTAGAGAAGAAAGAATTTTCTAATGAAATTAGACAGATCATCCGAAACCTCAAAGACCATTACTTTCCAAACGGAGAGTTCCTGGGAGGAAATTTGTGAGCATACTAAACAGGTAATTTCTGAATTCAAGAAGAGAGGCACTCAATACTTCTTCAAAAACCCGTTGTCGATATTCAGGGAAATTGACTACTACCGGGTGCTCATCAAGCGAGAGTACATTTATTTTCCGATGAGTATCATGTCTCCGGCAATCTATATTTATTTTGAACAGGTGGCTGGGGAAAGAAATCGCGTCTTGTTTAAGTCATCCTATTTGCCTGTCTTTCGGTGGGCTTTATATGTGTCAATTCCAATCACGGGATACCTGCTGTATCAGGCGGTACAGCATGAGAACCGGAGCACAGTGATTGCCTTCGCGATTGGGTTTGGTCTATTCATATGGCTCTTCATTGCATCGATCGCCTACGTCCATGAGAAGTGGAATAGTCACTTCTTTAAAAGAGACGTAGGCCTGATCGTTCGGGATCTGTGCGAAGGTGCCTTGAAGTCGACATCCCAATGAAGGTAATTATTTATAACCAATCATGACCCCAGCCATAACGCTAACTTCCTTTCAGGTTGTTAATATTCTCTTGTTTGTGGCGCTCTTTTTTCTTGCTTTCAAGCTATTGGAGCAAAAGTGGTCATATCGAATAAGCAAGCCGCACAAGTGGGATGAAGCGGTTAAGCGTGGCGACGTCTCGGGGAGTTTAAGAAGATTAGAAAGAACCTATCGGGATAAGGTTCGGTTCTATACGTTCTGGCTGCAGATCGAGCGAATTAGGGTCAACAATATCTCAGGAGCTTTTGCTGAGCTTGGTGTATACCAGGGCGAAACAGCCAGAATCATTCACGCCATGAATCCCGAGCGCGACCTTCATTTGTTTGACACGTTTGATGGGTTTCGGGAAGCAGATCTGGCCATGGAAAAAAGCAAGGATGAGAAATACAGCACCTCCAACTTCTCCGACACAAGTTTGGATGCAGTCACGAAGTTCATTGGTGGAAATGATCACATTAAGTTTCACCCGGGGCATTTCCCTGATTCTGTTGCCCATGTAGACGAAGCAACCTACGCCTTTGTGCATTTGGATGCTGATTTGTATCAGCCCACCATTGCTGCACTGAATTACTTTTACCGAAAGCTATCTCCTGGCGGTGTCATCATCGTTCATGATTATAACCATACGTGGGAGGGACTTCGAAGGGCGGTTGATGAATTTGCGGCGACCATTCCGGAGAACTTTGTGGAGATAGCCGATTGGAATGGGAGTACGATGGTGGTGAAGAATTCACCCGTTTAGCTCTTCAAGTAGCTGCGAAGATGATTAGTGCCGGCGCTGATTTTTGTGGGCCTTGAACTTGAGCCACAGTTCATTGTTAGCGGATCGTTTTGCGAGGGCCGGCCGGCGGTTCGTTCTTATCATAGAAACCAGGCTGCTAGTGACTAATTTCTTAATTTTGCCCCCGCATGGCCAAAACTATAATCGCCGAACCACCCGTCAAAGCCAAGCCTTCGGTTGACCTCGATGTACTCGCGGCCATTCATCCTGAGTTGATGGATGATTCATATGTCTACGTCCACTGCCATTTCAACAACCAGTGGCAGGATATGCTCGTTCGTATTTGGAAGACTACCTTTCTTGTTGATCGCAGTTCGACTGCAAAGTCTGAGCTGATACACGCCGAAAATATCTCTTATGCGCCGCAATGGACATTGATTCCAGACGCGCAGCCATTCACGTTCCTGCTTATCTTTTCGGGATTGCCCAAGTCATGCAAATTGTTTGACCTGGTTGAGCAGATCTCCGAGCCGGGCGGATTCCATGTGCCTGGGATTGCCCGAAATGAAACGGATGTGTATCATGTGGATTTGGTATAGGGTTCAGGAATTAGCCCACAGAGCAATTCTGCTTGTTGGAAGGATTGAATTTGTTAGCTTGCGAGAGAAATTTATTCAAGTATGTTGCGTAATTACTGGACACTGCTTGTTCTGCTCGGCATAGCCCTCAATAGTTTTGCGCAAGACGAGAAAAATTTATACAAAGGACTTTCCTTCAATTTCCTTGTGGGGGTTCCCGTCGGTAAGTTTGTATCAGTTGATAGAACGGATGATGAAAGCGGGTATGCAGAAATTGGCTTCGGGTTTGATGTCAACTACAGGGTGATGAATAGGTCAAAGCCATTTGGAGCGATTTTCACCATTCGCTACCTGAGCTTCAACTACGATGTTGATGCCGTCGTCGGCTATTTGGCTTCCGCGGCGCCACCCGGTCTGTGGTATGGCGAGGGAGAAAACTGGAAGATGACGTCAGTGATGACTGGCGGCTTTGTTGACATTATTCATTCCGAGCGATTTTCCCTTGAGGTCAGAGCGCAGGCAGGTTATCTCAGGCTACAAGCGAAGAACCGATACATCAGCGGGATAGGCAGTGGAGGCACTTACAATATCATAATTAGTTATCAAAATAAGGCTTCATCGTCGTTTTCCTACTTGTTTGGCCTGGGCATCAAGGCACGGATGTCGCCAAAGGTATTTTTTTCAGCTAGCCTCGAGTATTTTGGCGCCGCACCAAATGTTGACTACTCGTATAAGATGACCAGTGCAGCGGTGGTTGTTCAGAGCAGTACTGGGACTTTTACACAACCCATAAACGCGCTGCTGATTTCGACGGGGTTTGTATTCATTTTTTAAACGCAACCAATTTCGGACAGGCGGATTCCATGTACCTGGCATAGCCCGGAATGAAACGGATGTGTATCAAGTGGATCTTGTGTGAAGTGTCTGAGTGTCTGAAGTGCCTAAGTGTTAACGTGCTGACGGACCCCAACACCTAACACCTTACGAACGCACAATAAAATTTTGCTGATTCCGTCCATCCTCTAGTATACTTGCACTCCCGATCCTATGAGCAAATCCAAAGTCACTATCGCACAGGTCTTTAAGACCATTATCTGGCCCCGACGCAACATCTTACTCGTCGGGCTTGTCCTGATCATCATCAGTCGTCTGTCCGGCCTGGTCTTCCCTGGGGCCACCCAATACCTGATGGACGACGTCATCGCCAAAGGGGACATCGAGATGCTCAAACTGGTTCTGCTGGCGGTTGCCGGTTCCATTCTGGTGCAGTCTGTCACGTCCTATGCACTAACCCAGATCCTCAGTGTCGAGGC
The DNA here is from genome assembly GCA_043750575.1 of Cyclobacteriaceae bacterium. Taxonomy (GTDB): domain Bacteria; phylum Bacteroidota; class Bacteroidia; order Cytophagales; family Cyclobacteriaceae; genus ELB16-189. Next base: position 80,564 of record JAYVBH010000014.1, on the reverse strand, counting down.
TCAGCGGTTGATTTCCATTCTTCGCTCCAAAGTTCAGAAGCAGGTGCTTCGCCTGCCCATTCGATTCTTCGATAATAACAAGTCAGGAGCCTTGGTAAGCCGGATTATGAACGACGTGGAAGGAGTCCGTAATCTGGTGGGAACCGGACTTGTCCAACTGGTTGGCGGTGTGCTTACCTCGGTGATTTGTCTGTTCTTAATGATCCGCATCAGCCCCATGATGACGGTTTATGTGCTTGTGCCAGTCATCATCTTCGGGCTTATCTCCCTGAAAGCATTTGCCAAAATTCGCCCTATATTCCGCGAACGCGGCCAGATCACGGCTGACGTAACCGGCCGCTTGACAGAAACCCTGAACGGCGTTCGTGTGATAAAAGGCTTCAATGCCGAAAGCCAGGAGATCAAGTCATTTGAGTCTGGCGTAGAGAAACTCTTCTTGAATGTCAAAGCCAGCCTCACGTCCACCAGCGTCATCACGAGTTCAGCCACATTCCTCCTTGGGCTTGCCTCCACCGGTATTCTGGGTATGGGCGGTTATATGATCATCAACCACCAACTTACGTTTGGTGAACTTCTCTCTTTTACGCTTTTCCTTGGCTTTATGATTGCGCCCATCGTTCAAATGAGCAACATCGGAAGTCAATTGACTGAAGCATTTGCTGGCTTGGATCGTACGGAGGAGTTAATGAACATGACCCCTGAGGATGATGGTACGGTGCGCACCATTAAGATGGAGGCCATCCGTGGTGATATTGCATTTGAAGATGTATCATTCGGGTATGAAGAAGGCAAAGATGTTATTCGGAATGTATCCTTCCTCGCACCTTCCGGATCGGTGACGGCCCTGGTGGGTACTTCAGGTTCGGGAAAGACCACAATCGCTGGCCTTGCCGCCTCTTTTCTTAATCCGCAGACGGGGAAGATCACGGTAGATGGGATAGATCTGGGTCTGGTTTCCCTGGACAGTTATCGAAGTCAATTGGGTGTTGTGCTTCAGGATGATTTCTTGTTTGAAGGCACGATCCGGGAAAATATCATGTTCCCGCGCCCAAAAGCAACTGAGGAGCAACTCCAGCAGGCTGTCAAAGCTGCCCATGTGCATGAATTTACAAATCGTTTTGAGCTGGGCCTGGAAACGGTGATTGGTGAACGCGGAGTAAAGCTCTCCGGTGGCCAGCGGCAGCGAATCGCTATCGCGCGGGCAGTATTGGCAAACCCGCGGATCCTGGTCCTCGATGAAGCAACCTCCAACCTAGATACCGAAAGCGAGTCCTTTATTCAGGAAAGCCTTCGTACTCTGATGCAGGGGCGGACAACGTTCGTTATCGCCCACAGGCTAAGCACAATCCGGCAGGCGAATCAGATTTTGGTTGTGGAAGGAGGGACTATTGTTGAACGGGGCACGCATGACGAGTTGATTGGGCGCAAGGGCAGGTATTTTGAGTTATACACCTACCAGGCAAGGATTTGAAAAAAAATATTGTGATAACCTTTCGGAGGTTGATACACCTTCCTAAATTAACCTCACAATCACCAACCACCACTTTATGAATTTTACCGAATTGATAAGCCTCTTCCGCCAGGGAAAGGGGACAGCGAAAAGCCACATGAAAAACCTGATTGAAATGGCCGCCGCTGATGGTCAATTCGCTGATGTTGAGTTTGCGCTTCTCAAATCCATCGCTAAGCGCAACAATATTTCTGAATCCCAGTTAGCCGAAATCCGAAAGAACCCTTCAGGGGTCACATTCGAAGTCCCTACGGACCATAAGGAAAAGTTCACGCAGCTCTATGACCTGGTCCACATGATGGCGGTCGATTCTTCTGTACATGATGAGGAACGCAAACTTTCCAACCTTTTTGCCATCAAGTTCGGCTACCCCAAAGAAAAGGTTGAAGAGATGGTTACGTTGATCCATGCCAACATTAGAAACCAGCAGACATCGGAAGAAACAATGAAGCGGGTCGACTTGCTGATCCGGTAAGGACGGTCTCCTCAGCTTCGTGTAATTTGCGTCCATGTCTTTGGACCTCCCTGTTCTTGAAGTCTTACCGCTATTAAAGGAAAAGCTTCGCGCACATCCGGTGGTCATTCTGCAGGCTCCGCCTGGCGCAGGAAAATCAACCGTACTTCCACTCCATCTTCTGGATGAACCTTGGCTCGCTGGTCGCAAGATCATCATGATGGAGCCACGGCGACTGGCTACGAAAGCAGTTGCCGAGCGCATGGCTCAATCGCGAAATGAAAAGGTTGGTGACGCCGTTGGTTATCGTATTCGCTTTGAATCACGAATTGGGCCCACTTCGCGCATCGAAGTGGTGACCGAAGGAATACTTACCAGAAGGATACAAACCGACAGTAACCTCGAAGATGTTGGGTTATTGATCTTTGATGAATTTCACGAGCGCAGTCTCCAGGCCGATCTCGCGCTGGCCTTGAGTCTTCAGGTTCAGGCCATCCTTCGTTCTGATTTGCGCATCCTGATTATGTCGGCGACCCTTGATACGGCAGCCCTGGCCACTGTCCTTGGCGGTGCGCCGGTGATCACTTCTCAAGGAAGACAGTACCCGGTTAAGACTATATACAGTGTCCAGGAATCTGACAAGCCTTTGGGCTTGCGAATGACGGCCGCCATTCGGAAAGCCTTGCGGGAAGAAGAAGGGGATATCCTGGCTTTCCTTCCAGGTGCCGGCGAGATCGGTCAGACGATGAAGATTCTGGATGAGGAGCCGCTTGACGCTGTGGTGGTTCCGCTGTTTGGGGACTTACCCTTTCGACAGCAGCAGGATGCCATCCTACCTCGAACAGACGGACGTAGAAAGATTGTGCTGGCCACGTCCATTGCCGAGACATCGCTGACGATCGAGGGGATTCGTGTGGTCATCGATGGTGGGCTGGCACGGGTTCCACGATTTGATCCGCGTAGCGGGCTTACGCGATTAGATACAATCCGCGTCACCAAAGACGCCGCAGATCAGCGTGCCGGCAGGGCCGGGCGCCTCGGTCCGGGTGTGTGCTACCGGTTGTGGACCGAAGCCACGCAGCGAAACCTCGTCCCACAACGCAAGCCTGAAATCCTCGAGGCCGACCTTGCGCCCTTGGTACTCGAGTTGCGGCAATGGGGAACAACAAATCCTTCATACTTACAATGGATGACACCTCCGCCAGCAGGTGCGGTTAGTCAAGCGATCACCTTGCTTCAGCAGTTGGATGCAATTGACGATGTAGGGATTACTTCCCGCGGGAAGGAGATGGTACGTCTGCCAACACACCCGCGCCTTGCGCATATGCTTAGCTTGGCCGGACACCAACCTTCGGGCAAAGCGCTGGCATCTGACGTCGCCGCAGTACTTGAAGAACGTGATCCGCTAGGCAAAGATGCGGGCGCTGATCTTACGCTGAGGGTAGAAGCGCTCCGGCGCTGGCGATCAGGCGAGCGTGTGGCTGCGGACCGATCCAGCCTGGAGCGAATTGAGCGACTGGCTGCCAACTGGCGGAAGTTCCTGAAAGTTGACGCCGACAACAGGCTGCCTTCAGATTTTGAAATTGGAAAATTACTCCTTGCTGCTTATCCGGAGCGTGTCGCGCGACAGAACAACAAGCAAAGCGAATATTATACGCTCACCAATGGATTTGTAGTCAAGTTGCCGCAGCATGACCCGCTGATATACCAACCTTGGCTTTGTGCAGCCCAGCTGGACTCGGGCAAAGGGGAAGGAAGAATATTTCTTGCGGCTCCTGTTCATGAAGAGGACCTTGCTGCGTTGGCGAAAGAGCAAACGGCCTACGGTTGGGATCTTGTGGGAGGCCGTGTGACCGGAACCATCGAGCGGCGGATCGGGAACGTAGCGCTAAGCAGCAAACCCATGTCATCTATTCCTGATGATGAAGCAGTTCGTGTGATTTGCGATCAAGTGGGTGAATCTGGTTTGAAACTTCTGGACTGGGGTGAAGCGGAGGAGGAGTTGCAGACCAGAATACTTTGTCTGCGAACCTGGCGACCAGATGAAGGCTGGCCTGATGTGGGCTCCGAGCACTTGGTCAGTACGGCTAATATTTGGTTGTCACCCTACCTTGCTGGGATTCGCAAAGAGAGTGACCTGAAGCGACTTGACAAGTCTGCCATCATCCGGGGTTTGCTCTCATGGGAGATGCAGAAAAAATTGGATACCCTGGCTCCCGCCCGCATCGAAGTGCCCACGGGCTCAATGATTCAGGTTCGTTACTTTGTGGAGGGGGCAGCGCCTGTTCTGGAAGTGCGCTTGCAAGAGATGTTCGGGCTGTTGGATACGCCTGTAGTCAATGAAGGGAAGGTGAAGGTCATTATGCACTTGTTGTCACCTGGCTATAAACCTGTGCAAGTGACGCAGGATCTGAGGAGCTTCTGGCAGACCGCCTATCATGAAGTGCAGTCTGAACTTCGTCGTCGGTATCCCAAGCACGCATGGCCTGACGATCCGCTTACGGCGACGCCCGTGAGGGGAGCGCGAAAAAGAACAAGCTAGGCTAAGCGATCCACGTAAGATTGAATGTACGCCGCCAACTGCTTTCTCTTGTACTGCATGATGAATCGGGGATGGGCCAGTGGTATGATCTCCTCAAACCATTGATGTTCGTCGTTGAGTTTCACAAGGAAGTCAAAGTTCTTTCCTTCGCCAATTGCGTAGCATCGACTTCGATTTATTCCCATGTTCACTGTCTCGCTGATGCAGGCAACTGCGAAGGGGCGGATGACTTTCTCTAGTCTTTTATCGTCGTAGTAGTTTATGTTCTTTCCTTCGCGTGTAAAGCCCAGGGGCGAAACAGATGAAATAAAGTAGCGCTTGTAGAAGGACGTCGGTCCGCCGTAGGCATCAATCATCCGGTAGATGAAGTCTGAGGAGAGTTCAGGCTTCTTCTGCAGTGAGTTGGAAATGCCGCATGCCTGTTCCAGCCTGATTGGGTCTGTGAATGAAATGCCTGTGGTTCCGGATCCGAAGCGACCCGGATTGATGCCCAGCATCAGCGTGCGGGGTTGGGTATCACCATAATATTTTTGGTAGAATAGGTTGCAGATTTCCTGGATATAGGAATCGTGATACGGATTCAATACCACAATTCCTTTTGGAATTCGCTGCGGTGGAGTTAGTTCCCGGTAGAAATTCAGAATGGACTCAGACAGCTTCATGACGTTTTCACTGCTCAAAAGCGCTTCGGTAAAATTCACCTTGCTGCACATAATCAATCAAATCAACATAGAAGGGATGACTACCTAATGTGGCACTGTCACCGACCATGATTAATTTCTTTTTAGCCCGTGTGATCGCAACGTTTGTTCGGCGGATGTCGCTGAGGAAACCTACTTCCGCTTTGTCGTTGCTGCGTACGAAGCCGATGGCAATAACATCACGCTCCTGTCCCTGGAAAGCATCAACGGTATTGATCGTAACAAGCTTGTGGAGTGGCTCGAGCACGGGTGACTGTTCTGCCAGCTTGTGCAACAAATCAACCTGGGACCTGTACGGTGTGATGATACCCATCGTAATACCTTGCTGAATCCATTCCTCCATACCGATGTCTTCCACTAACTTTTCTGTAAGACGAATGAGGAGATTTCCTTCCTGTTCGTTGAACCGACTCAGGGTTTCCGGATCTTGTGATTCCGTGTAGCCGCAGCCGGCAGTATCCACAAACTCAATGGGCGACTGGTGCGGATGAAGGACGGCCGAGCGGACGGAGTCGTGGGCAATTAGCTGTCCTTTGTAGAAATACGCCGAAGGGAATTTCATAATGGCCTCGTTCATGCGGTATTGAACCTGAAGCATCCTGGCTTTCGCAGGATGCCGGTTGATTCCTTTTTCAAACAAGGTCACAGCAAGTCCGGCACGCGCGGCCTCGTTGGATTTAATGGTGGGGGGTAACTGCTGATGGTCGCCTGCGAAAATTACCCTCTTGGACCGAAGGATGGGAATCCAGCAGGCTGGCTCCAGGGCCTGACCTGCTTCGTCGATGAAAACGGACTTGTATTTTCTTCCGCGCAACACCGGGTGCGACGACCCAACCAGGGTACAGCAGATGACATCACTTTTTTGAAGGAGGTCATTGACAATATGGAATTCCAGAAGGTCCGCGTCCGCTTTTAGCGCCTTGGATTCCTGCAGGAGTTGCCGCCGTTCTTCTTTTTCCGCCCAACCGAATTGCCTTTTGAACTTCAGTGCCCTGGCTTTTGCGTGTTCCATTTTCTTCCGCAGGGCACGGAGTTCGTGGTAATGCACATGGTGGGCGATACGCGCGTCCAACGTCTTGCTCAACGTTTGTTCAGTCACACGGGCAGGGTGACCAATGCGAAGTACGGTGAGCCCCTGGTCGCTAAGCTTTTCTGTCAGGAGGTCAACGGCCGCGTTGCTGGGCGCCGTGACGAGCACCTGCGTCTCTTCTTTGACTACCTGAACAATAGCACCAACGAGCGTCGTGGTTTTTCCAGTGCCGGGAGGGCCGTGGATGAAGGCGATGTCTGAAGTACCCAGGACAATTTGCAGGGCTTCCTCTTGACTACTATTCAGGAAAGTTGTTGCAGGTTTCAAGTCGCTCGTAACAAGTATTCCGGGTAGCTTTTCGCCGAGCAGGATTTCTCGGAGTTCGGCGATGCGGTTGTTGTCGGCTTTTATCACCTCTTTCAGTGCGAACTCCATTTCGCGGTAGGTCATCTCGTCGAACATGACGTCGACACCGAGCTGGCCATCGTCGATCCAGTCGGGGAGTTCTTCTCCCTGAAGTGTGATGGTCATCATATTGTCGCGAACGTAATTGATGACTCCGTTGACGTGCTCTTTGTCCGGCTTGCCGATGGCATTTGAAAAAAGGCTGATAGACTTACCGCTTTGGAAAGCGTGGGGTTGGTCGAGGTTGTTGGTGCGCTCCACCTCTATGACGAGGCGCTCTCCGGTACCGATGTAGTCGTTCTTCAGTCTTACGGGATACCAGGTTGTACCTTCTTTCGTTCGCTGATGGAGGGAACGGAGGAGGACCTTTTGCCGGTAATAGTCCAGATCGGCCTGTCGCTCCAGGCGGAGCAGGTTGAGTGAGTGCTTTAAGCTTTCAATGGAGGTCATGGACTTCGCAAGATAAGGGGGATTGTTTGGAAAGCCCTAGTCCCGCTTGTGGGCATTCCCCTTGCAGCGACCGTTGGCAAAAGGGTTATTGTTTGACAGGATACCTCATTTGATACAAAATAAGCCGTTGCTACCTGAGCGTATTTACATTCAATTCCCTATTTTTACCTATAGCCAAAACGCTTTAACTAATACCGATCATGAAAAAGATACTTGTTCCTACAGATTTTTCTAAAGAAGCAGCCATTGCCACTGATTTGGCATTTGACATAGCCAAGAAGTCCGGCGCAGATCTGGTCCTTTTCCACGTGGTTGAGGAAGGGTCAGAGACAAGCAGTTCGTTCAACGTCGAGGGGCAGGTTGCATCAAAGACCTCGGGAATTGACCGGTTATTCATGCTGAAACTCATTGAAAAATCCAGGAAGCAACTCCAGAAGGCTGTCAATGATCCCCGGCTTGCACCGGTGCGCGTTGAAGGGGTGATGCGGGTAGGAAATCCTTTCCACGGGATGAAGACCATCATCGCAGAACAGAAGGCGGACCTGGTAATCATGGGTACAGCAGGGAGAACAGGCGTGGAGGGCATGGTGATCGGATCGAATACCGAGAAGATTATTCGTACATCCCGGTGCCCTGTGCTCACCGTACAGAAGAAGCCCCTTACTTCAGACTTTAAGAATATTGTGTTTGCAACTTCAATGTCTACCAGCGAGGAAGTGTTTGCCAGGGTGGTCAAGCGTACACAGGAAATCTATCACTCGACCGTTCACCTGGTCAGGATCAATACACCGGGGGATTTTCAGCGTGATTATATTGTGAAAGGATACATGGAGAAATTCGCGAAAAAGCTGCAATTGAAGAATTATACACTCAATATCTTCAATGACCTTTCAGTGGAAGAGGGAGTCATCCGGTTTTCGGATATGGTCAACGCCGACTTGATCGCGATGGCTACTCATGGACGCTCGGGATTTGCTCACGTGATTGCAGGCAGCGTTGCAGAGGACGTAGCCAGACACGCTTCGCGCCCCGTGTTAACATTTGTTGTGAAGCGCTAATATTGTATCAGAAAATATTTTGAGTCGCGCTTTCTTCGGAGGGCGCGATTCTTTTTTTTTAACCTTTTTCGTTTCATCTATCGTTGTACAGGTGAAGAGCTATTATGAGATATTGAGGATTAACCGTCATGCCAGCGAGCACGAAATCAAGCGCGCGTATCGAAGGCTTGCCGTGCTGTTTCATCCCGACCGGAACAACTCGGAAGAGGCCATCCGGCTTTTTCAGGAGATCAATGAGGCGCATGAAGTTCTTTCTGATCCACTGAAGCGGGCTAATTATGACAGGTTGCTCCAGCATGGCGGCGTTGTTGGCCCGGAGCCATCGCCGCAAACCCAATGGCACCGCGATCCGGCATACCGGAGAAGACAACAAGGCTATCGCCCGCCCAAGACAGGCCCTTCGGAGAAGTTGCTCATGATGCTGCATCTGCTGAAGTTCATGCGAACCATTTCCTGGATAGGCGTTGGTTATTGTTTGGTGCTGATGATCGACTACTGGCTTCCATCGAGGATCAGTACGGAGCACGTCCTGCCGGCCAGCAGCGGCAAGAGCTCCTGGCAGTTTCACCATGTGCCGAATTTACTTGTGACGGAGAAAGGTCACCAGTTTCCAATTCCGTATGCGGGCGTCGATTTCTTTCCAGTGGACTCGGAGGTGGACGTGGTATCGTCGCGCATGCTCAATCTTCTCATCCGGGTTGAGGCGCAGGATGATCGCTTCATCATTGATAGTCTGGCGACGATTTATCAGAACCTGATGATTGCACCAATTTTGCTTTTACTGGTGTCTATCGCCGGCCTGCTCGTAAAAGACGGCATTGAGTTCCGGTTCAATATCTTGATTTCGATTTGTATCTTGCTTGGGTTCAACCTCATATTTTTGTTGTTTTCAATTCTATAATAAATGGTCATGAAGAAGAACGACTGGAAAAAACGTGATGGTGTGGTGTACTCAACCGATTCAAACTTTGAATACCAGGGACACACGAATTCAGAAGCGGGTACGCTTCCGCCCGCGCAACAGCAACTGAAAGTACACATTGACCGCTCGGGCCGTGCCGGGAAGCAAGTGACTATCGTCTCAGGTTTTGTCGGCGCTTCAGAAGATATGGAAACACTATGCAAGAAGCTGAAAACAAAATGCGGAACAGGTGGTTCAGTCAAGGATGGTGAGATCCTTATTCAAGGTGATGTTCGGGAGAAACTCCTTCAATTCCTTGTCCAAGATGGCTACAAAGCAAAGAAGACCGGGTAGTTTGACCCGTCCCCCTGCCTCTTGCTCCCCGCCTCCTGACTCTTGCCTCCTGACTCCTGCCTCCTGCCTCCTGACTTCTTACTCCCTCCTCAACGTCTCTGCTGGATTAACGTTCGAGACTTTCCAGGTCAGGTAGCCCAATGTACACCAGGCAAAAGCGAGGAGAAGGAACGCGGGCATGATGAAGAGAAGCGGGTGAATCGCCATGCGGAAGGCAAAATTCTGAAGCCACCCATCCATGATCCACCACACTAACGGCACGGCGAGGAGGACGGCGATGAGGATCATCTTGCTGAAGCCCGACAGGAGTTGGACGATGAGGTCTGTGCGGCTTGCGCCCAATACTTTCCTTACGCTCACTTCCTTGGTTCGCTGGCGAAAGGTGAGAGCGGCCATGCCGAGTAGCCCAAAGCAGGCTATGGTCACCGCAATGCCCGAGAAGACGCTGAGGATTCCGGCCATGTTTTGTTCTTCGTCGTATTGCCGGTCTAAATCATCCATCAAAAAGGAATAATCAAAAGCGAACTGCGTGTCAACCCGGGTCCAGACTTTCTTAATTCCGTCCAGAGAAGTCAAAAAGTCTTCCCCGTTTACTTTAAGCACCATGTAATTGTAATTTGGCGCAAGTCGGAAGAAGAGCGGGTCCACGGCCTTGTGTAAGGATTGAAAATGGAAATCATTTACAACACCGATGATGGTTCCTTTGTTGAGTCCTCCTTCCGAGTCCCAGACAATCTCCCGACCGATGGGATCCGCATCACCAAAGAGATTTCTGGCCAGCGTTTCATTTACGACGAAGGCATCACTGTCGGCCGGATTCAAGATGGTAAAGGAGCGGCCAAGATGAAGGGGAATGCTCATGACATCGAAAAAGTCGTAGTCGACCATAGCTTCGGATGCCGTAATTCTCATTTGCGGATCGCGTGAACTGAAAACATCATTTTGATTGTAGGAATGCCCCGGAATATTAGAGGCTGCGGAGGCCCCTTGCACACCTGGCACATTGAGCAGTTCGGTGCGAAGTTCATTGACCCGGGGTGTAATCCTTTCACGGTCCCGGATGGGGATACTGATCACCTGATCCTGTTGAAAGCCTAATTCTCGAGATTGGATAAAATTAAGTTGCTGATAGATAATAAGACTAGCCGAGATAAGCACCATGGAGGCAAAGAACTGGAAGATGGTGAAATAGGATCGGGGGCCGCCACTGCTTGGGATGAAGGCACCTTTCAGAATCAGACCAGGTTTGAGGTTGGATAGATAGAAGGAAGGAAATGCTCCCGCGGCCAGGCCAGTCAGCAGACCCATGCCACCGAGGACAAGTATGAACTGTCCGTAGTTGATTTGCATTACTTGTCCAGAGGTCATCGTAAACCAGGAAGCGCCTAGCTCAATAAAAATGGTAGCGATGAACGTAGCGATCAGGCTGACAAGGACGGATTCGCCGGTAAATTGTTGTACCAGTTGACGTCTGCTTGCTCCCAGGGCTTTCCTGACACCGATTTCCCTTGCACGTTCTACAGATTGTGCGGTAGTGAGGTTGATGAAATTGACGCACCCGATAATCAGGATGAGGATCGCCGCGGCCATCAGGATGTAGACGTATGCGATGTATCCATTGGGTTCAAGCTCCCAACGAATGTGCGAGTGAAGGTGAATGTCTGTCAGTGGCTGAAGGCGAAAGCCGTAGTTGCGCTCCCGGAGTGCGCGTGCTTCTTCATCGGATACGGCGATGTACTTTCTCACCCAGGGCATCATGCGGCCTTCGAGGTCTTTTGCGTCCGTGCCCGGTTTCAGCCGGATATAATTATAATGCCCGAAGTCATTCCATGTATAGTACTGGCTCCCGGGCCCCTCAAGCGACTTCTCCCGCAGGTAGCTGACGAGGAAGTCGGCATGCATGTGCGATGCTTGAGGGAAGTTTTTAAAGATGCCTACAACTTCGATCAGATTCCGGTCATCGTTTACCGCCAGTTGCTTGCCCAGCGGATTCTCGCCTCTAAAGTATTTTTCTCCCATCGCTTCTGAGATTAGCAGCCCGCCTGTATTTTTCAAAGCAGTCTTAGGGTCCCCGGCAATCAGGGGCACCGTAAACACATCAAAGAACGTTGTGTCGACCGCGAGTACATTCGATTCGTCATATCGAATATCTTTTTCGAGGTTTCTGAATGAAAAGGTCTCACGGGTAAGGCCGACACCCCATAGCGGCGTGATGCTTACGCCACTCTCCACTTCTTCGAAATCAGCCGCCATGGCCTGAGCCAGCGGATGCGGTGTACGTGTTTGTGGGTTATCGGTTGACCAGGTGACGCGGTAGATGTCAGATGCGTATTGGTGATGCTTGTCGTATGACAATTCTGTACCTACATAATTGGTAATCAGAAAAACACAAGCCAGCCCTAAGGCCAGCCCGACTATAGTAATCAGCGTAAATCCCTTGTTCTTGGCAAGGTTCCGGAAAGCAATCACGAGGTAATTCAGCCACATAGCGCACAGGTTGTCTTATTCACTGACAATAGCCGTACCAAAGGCCATGAGGCCCAAATTGTGGTATTTTGGACGCCTGCATGTTCGCAATTGGTGTTTGTTGTTCGTTACCGGACGAAGGTCAATGGAGGTTATTTTTTAGGATTTGGGGTAGGGGAGGCAAATAGGAAGTGAATCATTGAAGTCATGAGTTTATCCTTAGTGGCACCGGCCAGGTCTGCTTTTGTCCCTTGACTTTCCTTCCAAGATGAGTCTTTCAACATGCAATGCAACCGGTGGCTGTGGCCGAACGTGGACAACTTAAGGAGGGCACCAATCGTGCCTTTGGACATTGATTTTAGAGTATTTGGGGTTCGGCCTTGTTTTTGTTTATTACCTTTGCGACGAGCAATTGATCGTCTTAAACCTCACTTTTTATGCGTCTTCCTGTTATTGTTTTACTCGCATTGGTTTCGTTGACATCCTTGGGGCAGGAAATACTGGTGCGTCCATATCTGCAGCCAGGCAATTCACCGACGTTGGCCAAAGAGCAAAAAGTTGTGGTCTGGCAAACGGACAGCGTGCCCGGAACATTTAAAGTGGAGTTTGTGCAAGGTGCTACGCTCGATGGCGCAGAAAAGATAGGCCTGGCCAAGGTAACCTTCGTCCAATTGAATCTTTTGGGTAACACAAGTCATTTATACCGCGCGGCCCTTACGGGTTTGAATCTGGATGCGGAATACACATACCGGGTGAGCCTTGGGGACAAAGCGATTTCCACGGCTACATTTAGCACGCGGACGAAGAAGCCAGTTACCCGCTTTGCTGTATTCGGCGATTGTGGAACAGCCTCACCACAGCAGGCGGCAATTGCATATCAGGTCTACCAACAGAAGCCCCAGTTTGTTCTTCTCACGGGTGATCAGGTTTATAACAATGGACTTGAGCGTGAGTACCGCGCTCGTTTCTTCCCGGCCTATACGGCACCAGAGGCTTCACCTGAGAAGGGCGCCCCGCTGATGCAAACTATTCCCTTCTATTTGATGGTTGGTAACCACGATGTGTATGGAAGTGATCTTCAAAAATTTCCCGACGGCCTGGCCTTCTTCTACTACACTGACTTCCCGATGAACGCGCCTGTGACACCTTTGACCGTCGAGGTAACAGGTCCACCGGAACGAGTCAAGGCTTTCAAAAAGGCGACGGATGGACGCTTTCCGCGACTGGCGAATTACTCCTTCGATGTCGGTAACGTGCACATCACTTGCCTGGACGCCAATTCATATGTGAACCCGGTAGACTTTTCATTGATCGAGTGGTTGAAGAAAGACATTAGTTCAAGCAAGGCGGAATGGAAGATTGTGTCGTGGCACCATCCGGGCTTTAGCTCAAGCAAAGCGCACTACGATTATCAGCAGATGCGGTTGCTTTCGCCTATCCTCGAGGAGTTAGGTGTAGACATGGTATTGAATGGGCATGTTCATAATTATCAACGGTCCTTGCCGTTGAAGTTTGTTCCTAAAATGAATGAAACACGCGACCGGTATGTGATTACCCCCGAAGGCCGGGTGGATGGTAAGTTTACACTCGATGATCAGTTCGACGGCGTTACGAATACGATGCCTAAAGGCATCATCTATATTGTGACCGGTGCAGGCGGCGCCGGTCTGTATGATCCTATACAGAGTGGCAAACCTGATTTATGGAAGCATGATCCCCAGGAAAACTGGGTTCCCTTCACTGCGAAAATGGTTTCTGACATACACTCATTCACGATGATTGAAACCAACGGCAAGGTCCTTACCCTAAAGCAGCTCAATGTGAAAGGGGAGGTGTTTGATGAGATTAAGGTGACGAAGTAGGGCTTGTCACTGTTATATTTCCTTGGTTGGATTTGTTTGCAAATTCCTTCGATTTAGAGGATTCTGGTTCCTTCTTGAGATTGTTTTTCTAAGCGGCGCGTACCGATGTGTTCAAAATCGGTATATTAGTTTAGAATAACCAGAATTTTATGGCCACCCCCTCACCCCAAGAAGCATCCGAAGCATCTCCAAAAGCAGCCACCAGGTCCCAGATTGCTGCAATTGCTTCGACTACTGCAGCCATTGGTATTGTGATTGTGGGTATACTCGTATCAAGGGATGGTACCCAAGAGGTTGCGATCCTGGCCGCATCATCAGCCCGAACCTCCTGGGTGGTTACGCTAAAAGATAAGCCTATTCTTAAAGATGGGAAAGTCACGAATCCTAATCGGAGCTCACAGAGAAATAGTAATCAACAAAAACGCGACGGAAAAAGGAAGGATGTAAAAAAATTTATCAAGGACAACAAGCTGAAAAATGTGGATGAAGGATCGATTGTGGTTGATGTTGCTGTGGGATTTACAGTTGATTTGACTAGGGCTGAGGCTGAGGATTTGAAGCAGAAGACTAACGTTGAGGATGTTAGTCCCAACGATGTGATCATCTTGGGCAACCCCATACATCAGGGTAACCCGATACATCAGGGTAACCCGATTCATCAGGGTGATGAAGTGCCAGAAGGTGACTATGGGGTCCCGGCGCAGCCAGGTGATATTTGTAGAACCAAGAGTTATGCGGTGGATGCTGCAGGGGGTCCGAAAGTTCCAACAAGCGGGGACAACCGGATTTGGATTGTGGATACTGGAATCCAAAGGCACCCTGATTTGGTGATTGACGATATCTTTTCGCTATCATTTATTGATGGTAAGGAATGGTACGACGATGATCTTGGGCACGGCACACATGTTGCGGGCATTGCTGCGGCAAAGAAAAACGACTCTTTCGGTTGCCTTGGAGTTTCACCTGGGGGCAAAGTAGTATCAATTAAGATTCTTGATGAAGAGGGAAAGGGGACCTTTTCTGACTTGCGAAAGGCACTTGATTATATTTCAACTGTTAATCAGGCCAATGATGTTGTCAATCTAAGCCTGGGTAAGGTAGTGGGTGCAGGATGTGAAAATTCAAAGAAGCACATACAAAAAGTCATTGAGAACCTAGCGGATGACAGCACGTATGTAGTGATGGCTGCCGGGAACAAGGGTGGGGATGCCGCGGATAACTGGCCGGGTTGCTACAATGGAACAGGGACTATAGGAGCTGGAAGAATAATTACTGTGGCTGCATTGGATGAGGATAGGACTTGTTCCGATTACTCGAATTATGGGGCAACCACTGTGGATTGGGCAGCTGTTGGTACCATGGTGCTTTCTACCTACGTTATGGATATGTCGGGCGAGTACCAGTATGCATACATGATAGGTACATCAATGGCAACGGCTGTGATTTCCGGCGTCATCTACGCTAATGGAGGCCTCCCTGTAGAGGGAGGCATCGTGAATTGTCCTCCTCCAACACCAGTAACTCCAACCCCTGGATATAAGATTGGAAAAGTGAATTAGAGGCTCACAAGCCTTCCGTATTCACTCGCATCACCTCGATTTTCTTGCGCAGCCCATCAATGATCGCAAGGAACTCGGGGTCGTTACGGTATCTGACAAACCACGGACCATCCACGAATTTGGCATAGTCGATCCACTTGAATTCAATGGCCTTCTTCAGATAGATCAGCGACTCCTGTCGATTTCCCTTGATGGCATAGATCGCAGAGACGTAGAAAGCGGGATCGTCATCCAACGTGTTCTTCTGTATTTCGCGAAGATTCACCTCCAGCGTCCGCGCCAGATACATCTCCGCCTCCACCTTGTTTCCCTCTTCGAGCAGGATTTGACCGAGGCCGATGGGGCTGACGGTGATGAGGTCATCCTTAAATGATGGATTGTAGTCGATTGAACGTTGGAAATATTTCTTCGCCTGGAACTTGTCACCGGCAAAATGCGCGATGAGCCCTGCTGTTTCCAGTCGTCTTGAATCGGTAGAGTCAGGACTCACCACGGTCGGAATAAGTTCCATGGCCTCGTCCGATCTACCCTGACCCACAAGGCAATAGGCCAATAGTTCATAATTGTCCCAAATGGAGACATTGGGATCAAGTTCAATGGATTTCTTGAACCATGTTTCGGCCTGCGGCAGGTCGCCGAGCCAACGGTAAATCCATCCAACGATGTGGTAGGGGATGGGATTCTTCCGGTCAAGCCAAACGGCTTTCTTTTCCCATCGCAGGGCTTCAGTCAAGTCTCCATTTAACATGCAATCGGTACCCAGGTTGCCAACGGCTTTTGCATTGTTGGGATCTATCTCGACGGCTTTTCGAAGCAATATGGCCGCTGTATCATACCGGTTCATTGACGCGTAGGCATGGGCAAGCCCTTTGTACGCATCGGACAAAGTGCTGTCCAGCAGCACGGCGCGCTTTCCTGCAGCGAGACTGGAATCGGCCCAGAACAATTCTCTACCATAGCGTGGCCCCATTTGACCATAGGCATCAGCGAGACCTGCCCAGGCACTGGCGTATTCATGGTCAAGCGCAATCGCATCCTTGAACTTCTGTATGGCAAGGTTATTACTATCGTTTCTTTGATGCTCGTAGAGTTTGCGTCCGCGCAGGTAATACTCATATGCTGTTGCATTCTCGGTCGGCCGATGGTTAAGTCTTCCTTGCTCTACTTCAGTAATTTTAATTTTCAATACGTCCGCTATCCTTTTGGCGACGTCCGACCGAATAGCCATCATATCCCGTGTTCGTCTGGTAAAAGTCTTACCCCATATATTATTTTTCTTCGGCAGCTCAACAAGTTGGGCGGTAATCAATACGGTGTCTCCGATCCGTTGTACTGTACCGGTTAGGATGGTGAGCACATCCAGCGTCATCGCTATTGTGTCGTAGTTGCGGCTACTGGTCTTGTATACGCGCAAATCGCTCAGCACTGTGAGGCGATTAATGACTTCATTGGTCAACGCCTCTGCCAAATAGGCATCTTTGGAATTTTCACTTCGATTCTCAAAAGGAATCACAGCGATCGATTTCTGGGGGAGCGGTACAGGCTTGCCAGGTGACACGGGCGGCTTCACAAAAAATAGAACAATAATCAAAATGAATAGTACAGCGATTAGTCCACCGGTGAATGGTTTTTTTTGAGATGGGAGATAGGGATTACCGGCAGATGCTTGTGAATCGATCCGGATAAATCCGCCCGGGCTCATTTCATACAACCAGGCCATCGTCATCGCCACAGGAAAGAACAACACCAAAACCCACGAGGCAAGAAATATCAATTGATCAGTCAATCCCATCCAACTGGCAAGCAGACCAGTTAATTGCCGAGAGGCCAAAGCAAGGACCAGGTAAGCGAATGCGGCACGCAGGATGTTTCGGCGAAGCAACTCTGACCAAAACCAATTCGGAGTTTTTCTTAATCCTGAAGTGGGCCTCAACTCGTTCTTATTTTTTTGCTTGGCAGGTTCGTCCTGCGGGTTGGCGATTAATACCCCTAGAATTTCTTCAACCGCGTTGGCGGTCTTATTGATTTGGTCGCGGTATAGCGTCTTGTTGCTGTTTTCCGCACGGCTGTCGGACGGGGTTAGGGGCCGGTTGACGCCTTGAGATTTGAAGACAAGCGGAATAGCCCGAAGTGGCCCGCCGTTCTCACGGTCAAAAAGTTTCTGGTCCTCATAACTCAGTTCGTGAATTTGAACAGGCAAAATGCGACTGGCTACATTCTGGTTTGCCAGTCTGACTTCCAGTCCAAAGGAATCGGCCTTGGCCTGATCCCGGAATACAAGAAATTCCTGCTGCCAGGCAAAACTTTGCGGGTCACAGTAGGTTCTGGAAATAATAGGAATCAGGATCAGGCACTTCAACTTGCCCGCAAGGCTCTTGTCGACATGATGGGTTTCGCCCAGACCATCGTGCGGATTGGCATCGAAGTAGATGGAGATATCCTGCTTGAAGGTAGCGTCAAGTTCCTCTTTTAGGTGTTTAACAAACTCCGTCACCCAACCTTCACCGGCCTGACCCGCGGAAAGATGTTTGTTGTCCTTCTGCCGGTAGCTGATGAAAATGTCGTATGCAAAGCCCGGGACGAGTGAGGCCATTACCAAATATACTAAATCCCACCAATCGATTGACGATGAACCTCCTGTCCAATCCGCACAACAATGGAGGGAAGTAATTTCACGTGCTCTTCCCTGGTTCGGAAATTAACAATGCACGTGCGCAGTAAATATTTTCCATCAATCACCGCATTGGATACAAAGGCCTCTCCTTCGTGTTGCAGCCGGTTTAGGATTTTTTGGTTGAGTTGATTCAGGTACTCCTGGTTTGCCGGATCTTTAGCATCCATCCCCGAAGGAACATATCGGAAAGTGGTGATGCTGAGGTGATTCATGAACGGCTCCAGGTCACCCGTGGCCTTCACCTCATCATGAAGCAGGCTGGCCAGGTCAATGTCCTGTTGAATGAGATCTTCAAATCCTTTCCTTCCAATCTGACGGAACGCCATCCATACTTTCAGTGCCTTGAAGCCGCGCGTATTTTGCAAACCATATTCGTAGAAGTTGATGGGCTCCTCGTTTCCTTCTCCTTTGAAATTGTAATAAGCCGGTTTGAAGCTGAAGGCATCCACAAGATGCTGCTTATTCCGGACTAAAGTACAGCCCGCCTCAATGGGAGAGTAGAACCACTTGTGCGGATCAATCGCCACAGAATCTGCCAACGATAAGGCTTTGAGTTTTTTGGATGCGTGAGGCAATCCCGCTGCCGGCGCACCATAGGCGCCATCCACATGAAACCATAGGTTGTACTTTTTACAGATGGTGGCGATCTCATCAAGTGGGTCGACCACGCCGAGGCTCACCGTCCCGGCGTTGCCAACGACAATGAAGGGAATGTGATTCGCCTGGATGTCTTCTTTTATTTTTTGCTCCAGGGCCGCCAAATCCATCTCGCGGTTGGTGAGTGGTTTGATCCACCGGATGCTTTTCAGTCCAAGTCCAAATAGGTCAACGGCCTTGTGCAACCATGTGTGGTTTTCTTCCGAGGCGTAAATCAACAGCTCCTTTCCCCCAAGGCCCTCCTCGCGAATGTTCCAGGATGCCTTGGCTTTTCGCGCAGCCAGAAAGGCGACAAAGTTCGCCATGTTGCCGCCACTTACCACAACCCCTCCGCAATCAACAGGATAGCCAATGAACTCTGCCATCCAGCGGATGGTCTGCAATTCAATTTCAGTGGCGAGCGGTGATAGTATTCCGGCACCGACGTTTGGATTTATCGCAGACGCCAGCATATCCGACAGGATTCCGATGGGTGCCGGCGATGAGGTGATATACCCGAAGAACATGGGGTGGCCGTTAAACAGCGAATTTTCAAAAAGGAGATTGGCGGACTGGTTCAGCAGGTCGTTTGCTTTTCCTATTCCGCTTGACGGCAGTGATCCATCGCCGAGAAGTGCCCTTAGTTCCGAGGGCAACTTGCCTCGCGTCACGGGCCGGTTGTCAAAGCTGTTGAGAAAATCGCCGATGAGGTCCACCAATTCGTGTCCTGCTTTTTTGAAATCTGCGGCGCTCATTTCTAGCGGCGTGTGATGTGGACGTTTCGTTGATGACATGCGGGTTTATTTTGGCTCCTAAGATAATTATTTTGCCTTAGCCATTTAGATGCGCCAGCTTATTCAGACTTATAGATTTGAAGCGAAGCCTGACGGGATGAGGCATTTGATAAATTCGCTTATCTTGGATAACCCCAAACCCTTACCCACATGAAAATCCTGAAATACGTGGCCATTTTGGCATTTGCCATTATGCTGGGTGTTGTAGGCCTGCTGACTTATCTGAAACTCGGACTACCGGATATTCCCGCTGCGGAAGACCTTACGATCGAGTACACACCGGAGCGCATCGAACGAGGCCGGTACTTGGCCCATTCGGTGACCGTGTGTATGGATTGTCACTCGACCCGCGATTGGACGAAATTCTCCGGCCCGCTGGTACCCGGAACGTTGGGCAAGGGTGGTGAGTACTTTGATCAAAAGATGGGATTGCCAGGGGTCTTCATTTCCAAGAACATCACGCCGGCGGGAATCAGCAGATATACAGACGGCGAATTGTATCGCGTAATCACTACCGGTGTCAACAAGGAAGGTGTCGCGATGTTTCCGCTGATGCCGTATCTCTATTACGGGAGGATGGATCCCGAAGATATCAAGAGTATCATCGCTTATGTTCGCACCCTCGCACCCATCGACAACGTCGTACAGGCATCCGTCGCCGACTTCCCGGTAAGCTTCATCATTAACACCATTCCGCAGCTTGCGCAGCCGCAAGCACGACCTGAGAAAACTGACTTTCTCGCCTATGGAGCCTACATGACCAATGCTTCCGGATGTGTGGAGTGCCACACGCAACTCAATGACAAGGGACAGATCATCAAAGAAGTTTCTTTTGGCGGTGGGCGTGAATTTAAGTTCCCCGACGGGTCCGTCGTCCGATCTGGAAACCTGACACAGGATATGGGGACAGGTATTGGACAGTGGACGGAAGATATGTTTCTTTCGAAATTCAGAGTCTATGGTGACTCATCCTATGTTGCACCGGATGTTGCCGGAGGCGAATTTAACAGCATGATGCCTTGGACGATGTATAGTCGTATGGAGACTGATGATCTCAAGGCCATCTATACTTTTCTGAAGACGGTTAAGCCAATCGAAAATAAAGTCGTAAAGTTTACCGCTGCTGCGGCCAAGTAGCCTCCAACTCATGCGGAGCCTGATATTCCTTCTGACCTTCGTTTCCTGCCTGACACAGGCACAGCCAAAAATATACACCGTTGAAATGGTACCCAATGTCAAGGTTGACTCCAACAACCTTGTGTCCAACCCCGACGGCATCCTCCGCCTGGAGACTGTAAGAATGCTTGACCAACAGCTAAAAGAACTTGAGTCGAAGACAACGACGCAAGTCGCAGTGGTGGCCTTGGGTTCCATCGGGGATCAGGACATCTTCAACTTCGCGCAGGAGCTTTTTACGAAATGGGGTATTGGGCAGGCATCGAATGACAACGGGCTCCTGATTCTATTGGTACTCGATCAGCGCACGGTCCGCTTTCACACAGGGCTAGGACTCGAAGGCGTGCTACCCGACGTTATCTGCTTACGGATCGAAAGGCAATACATGGTGCCTCAGTTCAAGGAGGGGAAAAATGATGAGGCAATGATCGCCGGTGTCCAGCAAGTAATAAAGATTCTGTCGGACCCGGTTTATGCCGATGAGATATTAACCGATGAGCTTAGAGATTACACCACATGGTCGATGCTGCTCCCGTTCCTCCTGGGCGGAGGCGCTGTTGGGCTGCTCGTCGCGTTCCTGGTTTTTCGCCGGAAGGCTTCTGATGCCAAAAAACAGCTCTCCACACCTTACGGTGAAATGAGGCAAACACAGTTGGGCTGGTTGCTGGAATTTGGTATCGTCCCGCTAGCTATCATCCTGATATTTAATTACAGCCCGTTGTTCGATCCTGTATGGGAGGCGTTGACTGCCCTCTACGCATACTTCATGCTCACACTGGTTCACAAGCGCCTGCGGATGCGCTCCGTGGTCAGTCGGTTGCTTGATCAGAAGAAATACAAACGCATTGTAGACTTCTTTGAAGAATACCGAATCGGCTGGTTGCTGTCTGCGATCTTTTTCCCGGTGATCTTCCTTCCACACTACTTTCTCTACAAGCGCAGGATGAGTTTTTACCGCAATCATCCCCGCGACTGCGAAAAATGCGGTAAGCATGCCCGGAAGCTCGATGAGGTCAACGATGACCAGTACTTGACCAAGGAAAAAGTATTTGAAGAAAGTTTGAAATCCGTCGATTACGATGTCTGGCTCTGCGACGGCTGCGGCACATACTTCGAACTTATCTATCAAAACGCATCATCCAAGTACGAGCCCTGCCCGAAGTGTAAGACCAGGGCCTATTATCAAAAAAGTAATCGCACACTGGTCAGCCCCACCGAATCATCCAGCGGCAAAGGGGAGAAGACCCATGACTGCAAGTTTTGTGGACACGTTGTTGTTTCTACTTACTCGATTGCGCGGCTCACTTCGTCAAGTTCATCTAGCGGATCTGGAGGGAGCTCAGGAGGTAGTTTCGGAGGTGGGAGCTCAGGAGGAGGAGGAGCTAGCAGTAGCTGGTAGGCCTCATCCCCGGCCCTTCTCCAGAGGAGAAGGGAGGAGTTGCCCTTGGTGATTGGCGCTCGTAATCAGCTCGCCCTATTTGCTTAAATAATCCGTCCCTCTCAAGACCTTCCCACCTCTCTTCGTCGTCATCGCCCCTTTCTCTACAGTTACAACCCCGCCAACAATTACAAACTCTATGCCCACCGGGTACTGATGCGGCTTCTCAAACGTTGCTTTATCGATGATGCGCTCAGCATCGAAGATAGTGATGTCGGCAACATTGCCTTCCTTGATCACACCACGATCATTGAGTTTGAGGCGTTGAGCAGGCATCGACGTCATCTTGCGAATGGCCTCTTGCAGGGTCAGCACTTTCAGTTCACGTACATAGTGCCCGAGTATTCGTGGGAAAGTTCCATAAGCCCGTGGGTGGGGATGATCTTCACCAAATTTTGCCAGGCCACCATCGGAGGCGTGCATGGTGAAGGGATGCTGCATGATGTGCACCACATCCTCTTCGCTCATGGCGTGAAAAATACATCCTGCGCCGCCCTTCAATTGCATCTCGATGGTTGCTGTGGCACCGTTTTCAAGACTTGGTTCCTTGCCTTGCAGCACGACGTAATCGTAAAGCGTTTTGCCCTGCAGGGTACTATCCCATGCTACGTTGGCGAACTGGATATTCTTCAAATCACCGCCGCCGCGGTCGTTAAGCAAATTAAATTTTATCCCTTCCATGATCCGCGTCCGCTCCCCTTTGTTGGAGACGCGTTTCTTGAAATCTTCAGATGACCCTTCCAGTGCCCAGGAAGGAATGAGAACGGAAAGCCCTGTGTGGCTGGCCGTGTACGGGTACTGATCCATCATGATGTCGAGGCCTGCGGCACGGGCAGAATCAACGATGCCTGTCGTAATCTTGCTCGCGCCCCACATCGGCTTGCCCATGGCTTTGTGGTGGGTAAGTACAATGGGTATGTTGGCCTCGCGACCAATGCGTACGGCTTCGCGTACGCCGGCCAGGAGCCCAAGTCCTTCTTCGCGCAAATGGCTGGTGTAGATGCCGCCCATGCTGCCGGCAACTTGAGAGAGTGCGATCACTTCCGTGGTTTCTGAGAATGTTCCTGGCAAATACTTGAGGCCGGTGGAAATTCCAAAGGCCCCTTCATTCATCGCCTGTCGCACCATCGACTTCATGGTGTCTAGCTCTGCGGGAGTAGGTTTACGGTTTTCGTTGCCCATGACTTTTCTCCGGATGGTGTTGTGCCCGGTGAGGTAGGCGACATTCATGCTCAGCGCAAAATTGTTCGATAGCGAATCAAGATATTTTCCAAAAGGCCAGGGTCCGCCGCCGTCAGGTCCGCCCAGCGCAGTTGTCACGCCCTGCCGGATGTGACTTTCGGCATCGGGCATCCGCATGATAGGCTCAATGTGAGCATGCAAGTCAATGAAGCCTGGCGAAACGGTCAGCCCAGTAGCGTCAATCCGGTTCGTAGCCTCGGCATTTCCAAGATCGCCGACTTTGACGATGCGCCCCTCACGGATGCCAAGGTCGGCCTGAACTGCGGGGATACCTGTGCCATCGAGGACGCTGCCATGTTCGATGATGAGATCGTAACGTTCCTTCTTCGCACAACTGGCGAGGGTGAGGAGAAAGATAATGGCGATGAGTGGATGTCTCATGTTGCTGGATGCTGGTTACTTGATGTTGGATACTGGAAACTGGTTTTCGAAGTCTGATGCAGGACGCCGGTTACCGGCAACTGGTAACCGGTTACTAGCAACTTTTTCATTACCCATTCACTTTCATAATCCATCGATTAATCTTCTCCTCAAGGAGCGTCAGCGGTAGTGACCCCGAATCCAAGATCTGGTTGTGGAATTCTTTGATGTCAAACTTATCACCGAGTTCTTTCTCCGCTTTGGCTCTCAGTTCAAGGATCTTCAGCTGACCAATCTTGTAAGAAGTAGCCTGCGCTGGGTTGGCCATGTAGCGCTCCACTTCTGAGATGATGGTGGACTCAGGCTGCGGGCCATGTTCCTTGAAATAGTCGATGGCCTGTTGGCGGGTCCAGCCTTGAGAGTGCAGGCCGGCATCTACGACGAGGCGGATGGCGCGATGCATCTCGCCGGATAACATGCCCATGTAGGAATACGGATCCTTGTAGAGGCCTAGTTCTGTGCCGAGCGATTCTGCATAGAGTCCCCAGCCTTCGGTATAAGCGCCATCGGAGAGAATGCGGCGGAACTCAGGGAGTTCGGTGTTCTCAACTTTCAGCGCGATCTGGTAGTGGTGGCCTGGGATAGCTTCGTGCAGGAAAAGGTCTTCCATTGCGAGGGTGGAGTACTTGGTCACGTCACGCAGTGGGAAGTAGAATATACCGTTACGCGCCCCGCCGGGTATGCCAACGGAGTAGTGTGCAGAGGAGGTAGCTTCGCGGAAGGCCTCGATCTGGCGAACCTCGAATCCCATTTTCGGGACTTTATCAAACATTTTGACAAGGTTGGGCTTCATCCGCTCATGGATGACGTTGTATGCTGCGATAACTTCGGCGCCGGTCTTGAATGGCATCAGGTCTTTCTTCGTGCGCAGATTGTCGAAGAATTCTGGCAGTGTTCCCTTGAACTTTACAACGTTCTTGATTGAATCCATCTGCGCCGATATCCGAGCTACCTCACTGTGGCCGAGTTTGAAGATCTCGTCGGCGGTCATGTTAGTTGTGGTGGAGCGCTTGAGGGCGTAGGTATAATATTCCTTTCCTCCGGGAATGGCGTCAATGCCATCGGTCGTACGGCAGGCAGGGATGTATTCTTCTTCGATGAATTTCTTCAGCTTCTGGTGCGCGGGTATGACCCGGTTGTCAATCATGTCACGGTAGGCGGCGGCAAGGCGTGCGGTGTCGGCGGGGGAGAAGTCAGCGGGGAATTTTTTAATCGGCATGTAATACATATGCGCTGCTGCCGGGCCATGGTCAAAGTTGCTTAGCTGAGGAATGATCTTCTCTGCATTGACTTTAGAAATCGTGAAGCCAGACGCCATACCCTGCTTCATATTAACGATGGCTGAGTCCACCCAAGGCAAGAAGGCATCGACCCGCTTGATCCAGTTTTCGTAATCGGTCACGGTCTTGAAGGGCTGGTTGCCGGTGCCGCTCGCGAGCTGTGCCATGTTTGACGGCGGGGACCGGAGTTGGTTGATGGGCATGAGATAGTCTTTGTACTGCAGTCCCTCAAGGTTGAGGTCACACTGGTGGATGAGGATATCATAGCTCATCTGGTCGTTCTGTCCAAGCGTGGTGCGGTCGAAGAACTGGAGTTGGGTCTTGTAGCGGGTATAGAAATCCCGGACCTGGTTGCGGTAACCCTGTGTGATGGTATTCGGCATCTGGTCGTTGTACCGTGTATCCCCGAGGCTGGTGGCCTGGAGGGGATTTAATCGCAAATAATCCTGATAGTAGGATTTAAAGAGGCTGTCGAGGGTAGGGGATTCCTTGACGGCGGTCTCGGGTTTGGGCGTGCAAGAGGCGAACAATGCAGCAACCACGATAATGAGTAGGTGAATGGGTTTCATGGGGTAGATTTGTTAATGTGGAAATTTAAGGGTTCCATGCGAAGGAGCGGCGCTAAAGGGGGAATATTCCGCTAACGGTCGGAGGGAGGTGTAATGTGTCTGAGCGACTATATGACCGAGTTGCTTACCAGGGATCGAAGTCAGCTTTATTCGAATGATGTACTCTGCTGTACGTACCTCTTACATAACGTATCTGGTATCGGTGTCCCGCCATGTGAAGGACATGCACTTGCAGTAATTCCCGTATGGGTAGGTCAAATCTCCCTACATAGTTGATCTCGTTTTTTAGTTGATCGGGAGTCAGTGATATTGAAGCTTCAGCCACCCTGGTTCTCGCGATTTCAAAACGTTTCCTCACTTCCTCAAAGGATATGTCCTGAATCGACATTGGTTTTTTGTCTGTGAGGTATCTTCCTTTATTATCCAATGTATCCGCCAACCATTCTTCGAACCAATAAAGATGCCCAATTACCCATCGTGTTGAATTGGATTCATTATTGGGCTTCCAATCCAGTTCTGATTCTGTAATGCCGCCTAGATTAGTCCAAAGTTGTTTGAATGTACTTTCTGCCATTACTTCAAGTAGTTTCACCTCGTGCAATAGCAGCGCATTGTCGTCCTGAGGGTCGATTGCAAAAGATGGAAGAATAGTCATCCCTGATAATAAGGCTCCATTTTGCAAAAAGCTGCGCCGTGAGAAGAAAGAATCTCTTGTAGAAGTCATACTTTGATAGTTAGCTGGTAGTCAGAACAGATTAGAATCTACATCTTTAATAAACGTGATCACCCCCGTCATAAACACCTTCTGATCATCCCACATCGCCAGGTGACTGCCGTTGGGGCAAAAGAGATAGCGTCCCTTCTTCACCAGTTTGCTTTGTTCTTCCATGGCTTTCGGGTTCATTGTATCATGCTTAGCGCCGACCATAAGGGTGGGGACAGTTATTTCTTGCAACCGGTTTTTGATATCCCAGTGGGCAAGGCGGCCTCCGATGCCGAACTCGCTCGGGCCCTGCATCATCGCATACACTTCTGAATTGGCATGTTTGAGTGTACGGTTCAACGCATCAGGCCAGGGGTTGAGCCTGCAGATGTGCTCATTGTAAAAATTGGGAATGAGTAATTCCATGTATAGCGGATTTGCATAATCCTTCTTTGCCTCGAGGGCTCTCACTTCGGAAAGCACGTCGGATTTCATTTGCTTGGCGAGTACTTCCTCAGCGTACTTACCATACTCCGGAGCGCTGGCCATCATGTTGGCTACGAGCAAGCCTTTCAGATTCTTTTGATATTTCAAAGCATACTCCATGGCAAGAATACCTCCCCAGGAATTACCGAGTACATAGAAATTGGTGTTGTCAGCGCCGATGGCCTGGCGGACTTGCTCTACTTCTTCTACAAAGCGGTCGGTCGTCCATAGGCTGCTGTCCTTCGGCTGATCGCTGTAATAGGAGCCCAGCTGGTCATATTCATAGAATTCAAAACCCTCCTGCAGGAAGAAAGTCTCAAAGCATTCCATGTACTCATGGGTCATGGCCGGACCGCCGTGCAGCAACAGTATTTTTATTTTCGGGTTGTTGCCGAAGCGTTTCGTCCACACGTTGAACTTACCGACCGGCGTGATAATTGGAATCATCCGTACGCCTCCGGATTCGATGGAGTCGCCATAGTTAAAGTACCCGGCAGCGGGATCCGATGTGGGTGGTGTGCTTTGCTGGCAAGAAAGTGCCAGACAAGTGACGGAAAGGAGGATAATTAAGCGCATACCGGGTTGGGGTAAGTGGATTTGGATTAGGCAGCCCACTTGAAGTTAATTGAAAATATTGAACATGAAAATCGTCTACCCCTTTATGACTGCTTCCAGAAATGATTGAACAGTTGTTGATTTACCCAAGGGCTCCAGTAACAATATGAAAACGTTCACCGACAATGCCAGGTAGGTAGCCGGATGTTTGAGTTTTCCGTATTTCCATGAAGTAACAAGCAGCATCCCAATAATTAGCAATTGGGCCATGTACATAGGTACCATGATGTTTATGTGTGGCCAATCTGACTTATATACGTCAATGTATAGCGCCTGTAATCCGCGACCAAGAGCTGGCAGCATGATGATAAAAACGGTTGAGACAAGCCACCATGCGTGATCTTCCATTTTCTTCCGATGAATAATACTTTTTATTACTGCAAAGGCAAACGCGGCCATCATCACAATTTCCACGGCCGCAACGCCAAGGAAGAACCAGGGTTGGAACGGGCCAAACCGATCAGCGAGGACTAATGCGTTTTGAGCGTTTACCAGGTCTCTGTGCATCATGCTTAATGCAGTCAGGCAAACGCCACCGGCCAGAAACATTCCGATGATGCCGTTGGTTCTATGCTTATCAAGTTGTCCATGCGTCGCATAGTAGGGCTGAAGGATGAGATAGAGATACCAAACAGTTCCTGTCCAATAGTGAATATGAACCGACCAGGCATTTTCTGTAAGGTCCCCCCAATAGTCTTTAAATATGCCGAATTGCATGATGACCATAGGGATGAGCATCCACCGGTGAAGATTTCTATATTTATCCATACTGGAATTTATGATCTCGTCTGGAATTGTTCAATGTTGCTTACCGTTCCGGTTTTCATTTTGTTTCAACGTACTTCTTGAAATTGTTAAGAATCCCTTGCCAGCCCTCGCGCTGCAATTCTTCGGAATTCTCATTTTCGGGGTCAAAGTGCTCCATCACTTTCGTCAGATTGTCAAGCTTTTCAAACAACACAATAACTTGCCTCCCGTCTGCCAATGAGTATGTTATTTGCTTCTGGTTAATCACTTCATCATAGATGCCTTCAAAGTTGAAACTCATCTTTCCATCTTTTGACGCCATGGTATAGTTGAATTGGCCACCTTTCCTCAAATCATTCGTTGCGCTGGGGCAATGCCAATCGTCGGTGGCAAAGTTCCAGTGCGTGACGTGCTCCGGACCGGTCCAAAAGTCCCACACTTTTTTGATATCAGCTGCTACGTGTGTCTCGACGGTGATGTTAGGTTTTTGCATAGTTTCATATTTCTTGATCATGATTTCAATCAATTTTTCAGAACTCCATAACGTTAGCTAATCCTCATCCTAACCCTTTCCATGGCCTTACTTCTTATAATGGAGTGCGATAACTTCACAAGAAAAGATTTTGCTTTCCACAAATCTTAATTGGGTAGTTGCCTTGATGTCTTTGAATAGGGGCATCCCTTCTCCTAAGATTATCGGATTTACAAAAAGCCAGAACTCATCGATGAGCCCCTCATTCAAAGTGATTGTGAGGCACCAGGGCTTCCAAAAATGAGAATGTTCTTACCGTTTTGCTGTTTTAGTTTGGTTATGTTTTCTGAAAGTCGATCGCGTATAACTTTTGTGTTTATAAGACCAGTTTCGTCAAGCGTTCTTGACAGTACGATTTTTGGGACTTTGTTGTACCAAGCAGAATGTTCCTTATCATGTTTTGATGCATTGGGTTGTTCTCCTGCTGTTGGCCAATAGCCTTGCATCATTTCATAGGTTACCCTTCCATACAAGGCCGCGTCTGCCTGGTCTGTCATTTCTGCCACAAAATCGAACATCTGATTGTCGATTTTAATCCAATCCATCTCCCCGGTTGGTCTGGCCACAAAGCCATCCAGGGAAGTGTGCATAAAGAAGATCAGGTGTCGCATTTGTTGGTCGTGGTTAATTTTGTGATTACTGTTCACTCAACGCCAGTTTCTGTTTTCAGATAGATATTAGTGGCCTTGCTTTTTTACCCTCAACAAACCAAACCCTCATTTCACCTTTTCCTTTAATAGGGACAGTGCCCTGAGCGACGCAATTGAAATCATCTTTAATAAGTTCATACGTGACTTGTGAAACCTGAATTTCACCGCTGTTACCATTCGACTCCATTCGGCTGGCGAGGTTTACGGAATCGCCCCAAAGGTCATAACTAAATTTCTTTCGCCCAATCACTCCTGCAATCACTGGACCGGAGTTTATGCCAAACCGGAATTGCAGTTTGTTACCTTTGAATTCGTTGACAACAACGTAATCACGCATTTCCACGGCCATGGCTGTAAGTTTAAGCGCGTGATCATGGCAGGGTCGGGGGACACCTGCGGCTACCATATAGCAATCACCGATGGTCTTGATTTTCTCTAGTTCGTATTTTTCTGAAAGGGCATCGAATTTTGAAAATACCTCATTTAGAAGCTCAACCAATTTAGACGGCGTCATCGTTGTTGACAAAGTTGTAAAATTGACAACATCGGCAAATAGAATACTGGCTTCCTCATACTGATCGGCAATCGTATGGTGTCCCTCTTTTAATTTCTCTACAATTTCTTTGGGAAGAATATTGAGGAGAAGCAGTTCGGACCTCGACTGGAAGAAAGATTTCTTTTCAACAAAATAGTAAACCATCAGGAAAATGATTGAGCTGACACCCAGTAGATTGATAACAAAGAAGAAATTGATTAGCGCCCCGGTAAGATTGTTTTGAAAGCTGACCCAGGGCTGTAAAATGCCGCTAATTACCACGAGCGCGGTAAAAGCGAAAAACCATCGTGGGGCTGTTGACTGAGGGGCAAAGAGCATAGCACCGAGAGGACAAATGAGACTCCACAGAATCACGGAACTTCCGCTTATGAAGCCACCTAAAGCGAACATCAATGCACAGGGGAGCAATAGGATGAGTAGTAGTTGACTAAATCGAAACGCCGAGAGCTGGCGTGTGAACCCGAAGTAAATAACACTAATGAGGGAAATAATGGAATAGCACAACGGGATCATTCCTGCCAAAGGCTCTTTCAACAAGATATACAAAATGCCCCATCCGGCGCCGGTAAACATGAAGGGGAATGAGCATAGCACAAGAAGTGCTTTTTGGAGTTTTATTTCTTCGGTGTCCTTGGGGTCCGCCCCTATCGTGGCGGCTCGAGTAAATAGATTTTGAAATTGTTTAGTCATTTGCTTTTAGGACCTATTCTTCAGTGATTATTTTCAGTCATAGGATTACCTAGTATACTATAAAGGTCAGGGAATTTCTTGATCACAACGCCATTTAATATACAAATGAGCGTTCTGACTCGATCATCCAGGTGGTGAGATCGGAAAGGTTGCCAAAGGCAGCCCCTTCTATAATTTTGTCAACACCTCTTGTTTCTGCACAGGAGGTGCAAAGCTTAACTTCCCCGCCGTTTGTCATTATCTCTTTTAGCATATCGCTGGCGTTGTAATATCCTTGCTTTGTTTTCTGATTTGGCAGGGCGCACGCTACAGAATCGCTCATGAGATAAATTACTACTTTGGCCTCTTTTCGCTGTTTCTGCAAATGGATGGCCGTACGAAGTGCATTATAATTCTTGTCGTTGCCGTAAGGGGCTTCATTGAGTAGAAAAAGGACTTGCATGCAGGTTGGTTTATGGGTTAGAATAGTTTGATTGTTCTAAATTAATCTCTCTTGGGTAATCACTCTTGCCTCGCAGCTCATTCGATACTGAATAACAAGCGAGGATAGAATGGTCAATATTCCAATACAAAGTACAGGAGTTGTCAATCCGAATTGATCAGCCAAAATACCTGTGAGGATGGCGCCAATGGCGTAACCCAAATCGCGCCACAAGCGGAACACACCTATGCTTTGGGGGCGTTGGTATGGATGCGTATAATCAGAAACAGCAGCCAAAAATGTGGGGTAAACAACAGCTGTGCCCAGACCTAGTGCTGTTGAGAGAATCATAAACTCGATGAATGTATTTGCCCACGCTAAACCCAACAATGCCAAGCCTTGCAAAAACATTCCCCAGAATAGTAACGTCTTCTTGCAATAGATGTCAGCTAATTTTCCGGTGACAAGTTGGGTGATTCCCCACACGGCAGGATAGGTCGCTACGATAATGCCGATATCGCTCAGTGGATAATTCTTTCTTGCCAATAGGAGTGGCAACAAGCCCCATACCATCCCGTCATTCAAATTATTGACAAGGCCGGCTTGTGTAATTGAGCCAAGGTGCTTGTTTTTCCATGTTGTTTCCCAAAATAGATTTTTAAGTTTTGGGATATTGCTGTTCGTTGATTCGAGTGCCACGTGTCCAGTTGTGTCCTTCACCAAAATCCAACTTGTAAACAAGCCTGCAATTGAAATAACAATGCCTATATAAAAGGGATAGGGTCGCAGCCCATATTCGGACGCTATCCATCCGGTAAAGAAGGCCACGACAGCCAATGCCAGGTAACCTGCAAATTCATTTAGTCCCATGGCAAAGCCTCGGTCTTTTTCCCCGACCAAATCGATTTTCATAACAACGGTACTCGACCATGTTAGACCCTGACTGATCCCGAGGAATACATTTGCGGCAATAATCCAATTCCAGGAGCTTGCATAAATAAGCATGATGGGAACGGGGATGGCAAGCAACCAGCCTGCTACCAAAAGTTTTTTGCGGCCGAAGCGATTGGCAAGCTGGCCCGTGTAATAATTAGTAATGGCTTTGGTGACACCAAACACCACGATAAAAGAGAGAATGGCTGTTTTGGCTGACAAACCAAAGTCGACTTCTGCGATTTGTGGAATGATAGTTCTTTCCAGCCCTACCATACCGCCAACAAATGCATTGACGATTACCAACAAGGTAAACTGTGTCAGATTTTCCTTTAGCCCAAGCTTAATAGTTATGCCCACTCCCTTATTGATCCAATTTGCCCACTGAATATTCGCCTTTATGTTTGCCGTTGTTGCCTTCTCGCCAGGGAATAGAACTTTGAATCTAGCCACATAGTTCAACTATTCAAGAAATGGATTGGATTGATTCAAATGGGCTTAAAATGCCGCATTCTTGACCTTATTAGGCAATTGAAATCCTGCGTACCTTAGTGCTGACCACTCTTTCAATCGTATGGCTAGACTCATTTTGATACTTATCCTCGGACCGATTGTGTCATTCGGGCAACTTTCAAAACAAGATAGTGTATGGCTGCCTCTTAAATTGTTCATTGGCTCCTGGACAGGAGACTCTGAAGGCCAGCCTGGCAAGGGGCGGTATGAACGGAGTTATCAGTTCGTTCTCAATAAGAAGTTCATTGAAGTACGGAACAAATCAACCTACGCTCCATCGCAGGATAAGCCTAAAGGGGAATTGCATGAAGATATAGGCTATATCAGTTATGATCGAAGCAGGAAAAAGTTTGTGTTGCGACAGTTTCACATGGAGGGGTTTGTAAACCAGTATACGCTGGAATCTGTTTCACCCGATGGGGGGGCCTTGGTTTTTATCTCTGAGAGTATAGAGAACATACCTGTTGGATTTCGTGCAAGGGAGACATATCACTGGAAGAGTGAGAATGAATTTACTGAAGTGTTTGAATTGGCAGAACCCGGAAAGAGTTTCGACGTTTACTCGAAAGCTTTGCTGAAAAAGGCTTTGAAGTAATCTCAATGACTGTCATGCCAGGCCACCAATGGGTCGATCCATGCCTTGTATCCTTTATAAATAAATCCATGGCTGAGCCCGGTGTTGAGCTTGATTTCCTGGTAGCTGCTGATGTTTCTTCGCCCGTCGAATATACCAGTGCAGGTACCATGGGGGTCTGTGGTTTCGATTATGGAAAGGAATTTACCTGTCAGGCGCACGTCTCGGTATTCCCTGTAGGTTTCCGGCCAGCAGCCGCCCATCATGACGAACTTCATGCGCTTATTCTGCAGTTTAGCAGAAACGTGAATGGAGATGTTCCATCCGGCAGACGCGCCGACGATCAGCAGGTTCTTGGTGCGCGCACCGGCGCGCAGGAGCGAATCAACCTGCAAGACTATCTTGTTGGAATACACCGAATCATCAATGCCTTCTTTTCTGATCTCACTGATAACATGAAACCCACGCTTGCGCAGTGAATCCAGGATGTGTGAGTATTCATACGGTCCCCATTCCGGGACAGATTGATTGAAGGCCATGTCGCCCAGCACGGTGACGACGCCTCCATGCTGGTAGAACAAATACTTCCCGGATTTACTTATATTCTTCGGAATGCTGGAACCAACCGTCTGTCCCAAGACGGATGAACTGGCCAGCAGAAGGATGACGAGTGTTTTCAATCTTTGGAAAGTGTTGTGCTAAAACTGTTGCTTTAGAATTCTGCTTGTTGCCAATTGTGCGATAACCATGATAATTGGAAGCGTCAGTTCGGGTATCAAGTAACCAAGCCACATGGCGTGGGGTTCTGGGAGGCCTACTAAACTGATAGAGATCAGCCGGCCAATGCCGCCGAGAAATACGGCCATGGCCAGAAGATAGATCAGGGTACTTTGGCTACGGATGGTGACTGCAGCCCAGCCTGCGATCAATCCGCAGGAAAAATAAACTCCGGCCATGAACCGGTGAACGTTGTCTAAGCGAGGCGTTGTTTCGGGTTCTCCGAGATACATCTGCAAGGCCCCGCCAGTTATTGCGATAGCGGCCAGAAGATATAGGCAACCTCTGACAATCTTTTGGCTGGTGTGTAGTGGTGTATTCATTGCCATGGAGTTTTAGCTATTCAATGTAAGCCCAATTCCCGATTTACCAATGATGTGCCTACGTGCGACCTTTGGCACTTAGAAACTTTAAACACTCAGCACCTGGACACTTAGACACCCAGGCACTAGACACTTAGGCACTCAGCACTTCACCATTACTTCTTCCCCTTCACCCGAAAGTACTCGCTTCCCGATCCCTTGCATTTATTGTACATGGCCACAAGCCCGATCAATTGTTTTTCCCTCAAAGGCACGGTGGGCGCCTTTTTGCTCGCCTCCGGACAATCACTCATCAGCAGTGAAAGCATGCGCGTGTAGTTGCGTGACTTCTGCTGCTGGCGTTGGCCTTCGATCATGATCACCTCCAACTCATCTGACAATTCGAAGAAAGCACTGTCGGCTTTTTCAATGAAATAGATATTACCGAACCGGAAAAGACTGACATGACCCTTGACCAGCACTTCAAGAAAGACGTCGTCGCTTCGGCCGATAGATCGTGAGAAAAAATAGGCACCTTCCCGGGTGCAGAAGCCATGAACCGTACCCGGGTAGATTTCTTTGGCGGTTGCTTTCTTGTTGGCCTTGAACAAACAGGGTGCTGGGATGTTGGCTTTGCTGGAGAATCGCACGAGCCCCCGCACGCTATCCAGACTTGAGGTGAGGAGAAAGCCCTCCTGGTAGCCCTGCTGGGCAACTGTACTCCAGGGAAGTCCAATGAGTAAAACCAGGCAGAAGGATCTCATAGGGGAAAAGTAACCCGTTCGGAACTTCAATTAAAAAAAATCATAGGAAAACACGAATGATGATCAGCATAATTGCAATTCTGTATGGAATATGGCTCTTTTGGCATTATGCGGTAAGGTACCTATGAAGAACATTGTATTAATAGGAATATTCTTTAGTTCTTGGGCGGTAGTCACTCCAGTTTTAGCTCAAACCACACCCAGGCAAACTGTAACACAGTTCGTGGATTGGTTTTCTGCCACTTCAACGATCAAGGCTTCTAACTCTTTCAGCCTTTTTGTTGATACCCAGTTTCGGTTTGCCGAGGGATTGGAAGCCGGACAGCATCTAATCCGTTTTGGTGGCGATTTTCGGATTACCAAATCGTTCTCCTTCATGCCCGTGGGATATGCATATATCTGGAACTACCAGTACGGTAAGCAGCCGGCCACCTACGTAAACAATGAGCATCGTATATTCCAACAATTTACTTTCAAGCACAAGACGTCCGGTATAGGCATACAACATCGCCTACGCACAGAACAGCGGTTCCTTCAGAAGCATCATATGGATACTAACGGCGATGTCATTGATGACGGATTTTCGAATCAGCAATTCCGGATTCGTTACCGGATGTACTGTACGATTCCTTTTACCAGGCAACAGGATCCGGCGTCTATGTCCATCGATCCGAAGTCATACTACCTGCTGGTGTATGATGAATTTTTTATGAGTTGGGGAGAGGCAGTGACCTACCATGAGATTGATCAGAACAGAATCTTCGTCGGATTGGGCTACCAGTTCACCAAGGATTTCACAATTCAATCGGGGTTCTTTTACCAGTTGTTGATAAAAGCCAACGGTGCCCAACAGGAAAACAACTTGGGTATCGGTACATGGCTCACATACAACTTCGACTTTACTAAGTCTTGAGCGCGAAATGCGTGTGCTCAATGATCTGCTTGAACCAATAGGTATAGTTATGTGGATTCAGGGTCACGTCCTTACGTAGTGCTGAAACGTTGACGAATTTCCATTCCTGCACTTCATGAGGATTTGCTGCTGGTATTCCGTCGAAGATGGCCGTGAAGACATAATCCACTTCATGCTCGATAAGATCCTGATCAAGCGCTGTCCGATATACAAACTTATAGGCGAACTCAGGATCGGCAACAATACCCATTTCTTCCCGGAGCCTCCGTGCGCTGGCTTCGCGTATTCCCTCGTCTGGTCTCGGGTGACTACAGCAAGTGTTGGTCCATAGCCCGGCGCTGTGATACTTGGAGGAGGCACGCTTTTGAACTAACACTTCACCGCGGGAGTTAAACACCAACACTGAAAATGCACGATGCAAGAGGCCCTTTCGATGAGCCTCCATCTTTTCCATGAAACCAAGCTCCTGGTCACTCTCGTCAACAAGAACTACATATTCCATCAGATTAGATTCAATTGGTGCTTGACGAAGGAGTAGCCAAGTATTGCCAGCTTGTAGCGGTTACGTACACGAACACGGCTCTGTAGTACAGCTGCTGAAGGAAGTTTTTTGATTTTTCGGAATAAAGCGATGTAATATAAATACGCCACGTAGACGCCGAAGCGTGCGCCACGTGGGAGTTGCTTGATGCCACGCAAGCCTTGTTGAAAATCGGCCGCAATATTCTCCTCAATTTGTTTCTTGGTGGCCTCATCAAAACGGTCAATATCGAGACCAGGGAAATAGCACCTGCCGAGGATAGCATAGTCAGCATGCAGGTCGCGCAGGAAGTTGATCTTCTGGAAGGCCGAGCCTAGCTTCATGGCGTCAGGCTTAAGACGTAGATACTCGGTCTCATCGCCTTTACAAAATATCTTCAAACACATCAGGCCAACTACTTCTGCAGAGCCCAGGATATACTTTTCATATCCTACCTGGTCGTATTGCTTTTTATCCAGATCCATCTCCATACTGGTCAAGAATTGTTGGATCAGCGTCCGGTCAATCCCATATGTATTTACAGTGTGCTGGAAGCTATGTAGGATCGGGTTCAGACTGACCTTCTCGTCAAGTGCATGCCACGTGTCTTCGGTAAACCTTTTAAGCAATGCTGCTTTATCTTGGCTATGGAAAGTGTCGACGATCTCATCGGCAAAGCGAACAAATCCATAGATCGCGTACACCGGATCGCGGAGTTCCTTATTCAGACACCAGATCCCTAAAGAGAAAGAGGTGCTATAGGAGCGGGTAGTCATCCGGCTCATCCGGTAACTTATTCGGTCATAAAGTACCTGTTGGCCCATGGTATTTATTTCTGAACTGAAAAATACAAATTTCGAGACTTGATCATTTTTTCTCCCTTTCCATGATCTGCTGGGCTACCACCTGACCCGAAATCAACGAGGGGGGCACGCCTGGACCTGGGACAGTAAGCTGACCTGTGTAAAACAGATTGTGGACCCTTTTGTTTATGATCGATGGCTTTAAAATGGCGGTTTGCATTAAGGTGTTGGCGAGGCCATAGGCGTTACCCTTGAAAGCGTTGTAATCAGACTGGAAGTCGTTATGGGCGTAGCTCCGTTTGTAGATCACATGCTCAAGGATGGATTGCCCGGTAATCTTCTCAAGCCGGCGCATGACCAGTGAATAGTACTTTTCTCGCGTTTCGTCAGTATCGATCAATCCCGGAGCTACTGGGATAAGTAATACAAGATTTTCACAGCCGTCCGGCGCGACACCCGAATCCGTTTGTGTTGTGCATGATAGGTAGAACTGCGGGGCAGTAGGCCATTGGGGCTGTTCGTAGATTTCATGGGAGTGCTGAGTGAAATCTTCATCGAAGAACAAGGTGTGGTGTAAAAGACCTACTATCCTTTTGTTGATACCCAGGTAAAACAAAAGACTTGAAGGTGCCATAACGCGGCTGTCCCAATATTTCTGTGAATATCGACGGTATGGTTTGGGTAGCAAGTTTTGTTCTACGTGATGGTAGTCTGCGCCGGCAACAACATAGTCAAAAGGAATCAGGGCACCATCGACGGTGACCCCAGTTGCCTTTCCTTGTTCGATGGGGAGTTCTTGTATCGCACTGTTGTATCTGAATTTTACACCTTGTTCTTTGGCCAGCTTTTCCATTCCGGCCACAATCGCGTACATGCCGTCTTTGGGGTACCAGGTACCAAGTGCAATGTCAGCATAGTTCATCAGGCTATAGAGCGCAGGCGTCTTTTCCGCAGTGGCGCCGAGGAAAAGGACGGGGAATTCGAGTAGCTTCAGGATACGCTCATTGCGGAAGAACTTCTTCAGGTAACTCGTAATGGATTGAAAGAGGTGGAGTTTCAATGCTCCGGTGATTACTTCCTTGTCAGCAAACTCAGTTAACGAAAGGCCTGGTTTATACACCAGGGAGTTCATGCCGATGTCGTATTTGAATTTGCCTTCGACGAGGAATTCTTTCAGGTGCGTGCTGCTACCAGGTTCCAGGGATTCGAAAAGCGCGTTGAGCTTTTCCATGCTCGCCGGGATATCCATAAAATCATGAGCTCCGAAGTAGATCCGGTATGAGGGGTCAAGCCGCTGGAGTGAATAGTAGTCTGAGACCTTTTTCCCAAAACGGGCGAAGTACCTTTCAAAGACATCTGGCATCCAGTACCAACTGGGGCCCATATCAAACGTAAATCCTGAATCCGAGAATTTTCGAGCACGGCCACCAGGTGTGGCGTTCTTTTCGAATATCGTTACGTCAAACCCCTCCCGGGCCAGGCATGTAGCTGCTGAAAGACCTGCAAAACCGGAACCTATAACCGCAACTTTTCTCATCGAAATTGGCAATCATGCTTATCACACCAATCACAGTGCAAGTTACCGATAGCCTTCAAGTTTCTTCTGGATTTCTTTTCGAGCATGAAAAATCCTGTTCTTCACCGTACCGATTGGGATATCGAGGTGCTTGGCGATCTCTTCGTATTTGTAGCCTGTGGTGTGCATCCTGAAAGGTATTAGTAGATCATCTTTTATTGAGTTCATGTTCTTCCAAATCTCTTTGAACTCTACACTCTCCTGAGGCCGGTTGAATGTATGCTCATCTTCCACATTAAGGTAGTACAATTCCTTGGTCGTATCGTGGGACGTTTTTTCACGCTGTGCTTTGCGGTAATTGTTGATATATGTGTTGCGCATGATGGTGAACAGCCATCCTTTCAGGTTTGTATCCTTCCTGAATTTATCCCGATAGGTAAGCGCCCTAAGTAAGGTGTCCTGAACGAGGTCCTGCGATTCCTCCTTGTTATAAGTAAAGCGGTGTGTGAATGACTTTAGGGTGGGCTGAAGCTTGGTTATTTCGGCGGTAAGCTCGGACTGAGTCATAAGTCTTTTTGTTTAAGAGATTGTACTTTATCTTAGACAAATATACGAATAGGCCAGTATTTGGGTTGTTTTGTTTAACCTAGTTTTTTTGGTTCAGGCCTTTCCAATAGCTGCTAGTAGGGGCTTTAGCTGCAAGGCGTTATCGAAAATATGTAGGTTGGAGGGTATTTTAAGGGCCATTTGGCGAAGGATGTGTCCTGTTGCCAACACAGTAACTGCCGGATTTTCGGAGCAGAGCCGCTGAAGGTAATCTTGAACAAAACTGGGGGCCGGTGAGGTAGTAATAGCTGTTATCATGGCCACGGGCTTGTGATTTTGGCAAAACCAGTGAACATCCTGATAGGGAACCCGCTGCCCCATATAGAAGGTATGGTAGCCGGATTTTTTTGCGACATAATAATAAAACAAGAGTCCGAGTTCATGTAGCTCTTCATCAGGTAAGAAGAGCAGAATGCGCGGGCTGCCTTTCTTTGCCAACGGTAGCCCATCAATGGATACCATAATTTTTTGCCGCAACAGGTTGGTAATGAAGTGTTCTTGAACCGGGTTGATATTGCCAGTGAGCCAGAGTACCCCAATTTTTTGAAGAAAGGGATAGGCTACGTCCATGATTGTCTTTTCCAGGCCAAACTGTCTAATAAGGTCATTGAGAATGGATTCGAAATTCTCCTCATCCAGGTCGATCATTGCAACCACCAGACGGTCAATGTGCAGATGAGCATCATTCTGATCCTTGCTCAGTTCTGCCATCCGATTGACTAACTCCTCATGCGACAGCTTGGCGATTTTGGATATTTTTATTCCATGGCTGTTTAACTGTGAAATCGTGATAATTTTCTTCAAGTCATCATCGGAATAAAAGCGGATATTGGTGGGTGTCCTGTGAGGAGTCACAATTCCGTACCGCTTTTCCCAGATTCGGATAGTGTGAGCCTTTATCCCGGATAGTTCTTCCAACTCTTTGATGGAATATTGCGACATGGTGGCTTGTATGAGTTCAATGGCTTCTAACTGTTTGTTTTCGGTTTTGTTCAACTTTCCGTGGAAAAAATAGATCAAAAGTGCCTTCAGGGTATTCAATGGTTCAACAGCCAAGGCTGGGAGCCTTTTCAGTTCCAGCTTGAGGCATGGAATTCTCTCCTCCAGGGCCAAAGCGGGCTGGTGAATGCCCCGACAGGCAGCGGCAAGACCTATTCCCTGGCCATACCCATTTTGCTGGAAGGGGTAGGCCAAAAGCAAAAGAAGGTTCAGGCTTTATGGATCACGCCCATCCGGGCCTTGTCGAAGGAAATTCATGGATCGGTTGCATCGGCAGCTGAGGGGTTGGGCTCTACCTGGAAGATCGGCATACGGACTGGCGACACCCGCACAGCGGAAAAACTGAAGCAAAAGGAAAAGCCACCTCAATTTCTCATCACCACTCCCGAGAGTCTCCACCAACTGCTTTCACAAAAGGGCTATGTCGATTATTTCTCCGAATTGAAGACCGTCGTCGTCGACGAATGGCACGAGCTTATGGGATCCAAGCGGGGCGTGCAAATGGAGCTTGCGCTATCGCGACTCAAAGCCATCTGTCCTGGCTTGAAAATCTGGGGAATTTCGGCAACCATTGGCAACATGGAGCAGTCGCTCGAGGTGCTGCTTGGGGCCGATGAAAAAAAGAAGAAGTACAAGGTCATTCGTGCTGAAATCGAGAAGAAGATTGAAATTATTTCAATCTATCCTGATGAATTGGACACTTTACCGTGGGCGGGTCACCTGGGCATTCATTTGCTGGAGAAGGCCATTGAAATTGTCAGGGGCAGCAGGAGTACGTTGATCTTTACCAATACGCGCTCCTTCGCTGAGATTTGGTACCAGCGCATGTTGGACAAAGCTCCGGAGTTATCGGGTCAGATCGCAATGCATCATGGGTCCATCAGTCAGGAAATCCGGCATTGGGTTGAAGAGCAACTGCATGAAGGAGGGCTCAAAGCCGTGGTCTGTACTTCCAGTCTTGATTTGGGCGTGGATTTCCGCCCGGTGGAGACGATCATCCAGGTAGGAAGCCCAAAAGGAGTTGCACGTTTTCTTCAACGAGCAGGTCGCAGTGGTCACCAGCCCGGGGCCACCAGTAGGATTTATTTCCTCCCGACGTATTCTCTGGAGCTGATCGAGGCTGCGGCCATTCGCGAAGCCGTGCAGAAGAAGATAATTGAAGAAAGGCTTCCCTATCTACGCTCATTCGATGTTCTGGTTCAGTACCTCGTGACCCTCGCAACGGGTGAGGGCTTTGTTGCAGCTGAAATCCTCGAAGAGGTGCAAAAAACATTTTGTTACCAATCGATATCGGTTGAAGAATGGCAATGGGCTTTGCGGTTCATCACCACTGGCGGTGAGTCTTTGACAGCGTATGATGAGTACAGAAAGGTAGAGGTAGAGCAAGGCATATATCGGGTTACGGACCGTCGGGTGGCGCTCAGACACAGGCTTTCGATTGGAACGATTGTGAGCGATACCTCCATGCAGGTAAAATATGTTTCAGGCAAGTTCCTCGGGACAATTGAAGAGTACTTTATTGCCCAGCTCAATCCTGGCGATGCCTTTTGGTTTGCCGGCCGCAAGCTGGAGTTGGTTCGCATCAAAGACATGGAGGCTCAGGTGCGCAATACAAAGAAGAAATCAGGACGTGTGCCGTCATGGCAGGGTGGACGGATGGCCCTCTCCTCACAGCTGAGTGAAATGATCCGGCAAAAAATCAACGCATCGGCGGAGGGCAGTGAAACTGATGATGAACTGCTATTCTTGCAGCCGTTGATGAAAGTGCAGGCTGAACTTTCACATTTGCCCCGAAACGGGGAATTTCTAATTGAATATTTTGAGACGGAAGAGGGGTACCACGTGGTAATGTTTCCCTTTGAAGGGCGATTGGTCCATGAAGGATTGGCCTCGATCGTGGCCTACC
This sequence comes from Cyclobacteriaceae bacterium, assembly GCA_043750575.1. GTDB lineage: Bacteria > Bacteroidota > Bacteroidia > Cytophagales > Cyclobacteriaceae > ELB16-189. The sequence goes on along the minus strand of JAYVBH010000014.1, from coordinate 38,517 downwards.
GCATTTCGCAAATCATGCCCATCACCTTTTCTATCGCCATGAATGACTACGGGTTTGAGCTGCTTTCCGATCAACCCATTCCCATCTATGATGCAATCGAAACTGACCTGTTGGGAGATGAGAATCTTTTGAAAGACATCCAGGCCAGTATCAATTCGGTAGAGATGGCACGGCGAAAGTTCAGGGACATTGCCAGCATTGCCGGCTTGATTTTTAAAGGATATCCCGGGCAACGCGTGCGCGACAAACATGTGCAGTCTTCGTCACAGTTGTTTTTCAGCGTCTTTCACGAATATGATTCCACTAACCTTTTGCTTTTACAGGCGTACGAGGAAATGATGGACTTTCAATTGGAAGAAGCACGATTGCGTAAGGCGCTGGCTCGGATCAGCAAACAGAAGATTATTATTCGTGAGCCTTCGCGGCCTACACCGTTCGCGTTTCCAATCATGGTTGACCGTCTAAGTCGCGACAAATTAACTTCTGAACGACTGGAAGACCGCGTCAAGAGGATGACGATCAAGTGGGATCAGGGAGAATAGAGGCGATGCCTTTTTTAGACATTACATTAACCATTCGGGATCAGTCACCTCAATGTAAAATGCAAAATACTGAATGTAAAAGTACGTTGTGAGAACCTCCTGTCCGTTCTTAGAAGATATACCTGAACAACAGGAACAACGAACCGGATAATGTCATCACAACAGGGAGCGTGAGGAACCAGGCCAGCAGGATATTCCGGACAGTCTCTGGCTGTAGATTTTTGACACCTTTGCTGGCCACCATACTTCCGGCAACGCCAGAAGACAGTACGTGTGTTGTGCTCACGGGCAGTCCGAAATAGCTTGACATGCCAATGGTGCTCATCGCGACCAACTCAGCGCTGGCGCCCTGTGCATACGTGAGGTGCTCCTTGCCGATCTTTTCGCCGATCGTCTTTACGATTCGCTTCCAGCCAATCATGGTGCCTAATCCGAGAGACAGAGAAATAATCAGAATTACCCATCCAGGTGAGTAGTCAGTGACTTTGCGCATCGCTTTCAGGTTATCTTTGACAACCTTTTTGTCACTTACACTAACCCTTGCCTCTTCTTTCTTCAGCAGCGCATTGAGGTTGCGATCCAGGACAAGAATATCTTTGCGGATTGCGAACCGCTCCTTGCGGGGCAGTTCATCTACTGATTGAGTTTTGGCAACAGATTGCTGCAGCCTCACATCCAATTCCTTGGCTTCGAGCAGTGCTTTCCTGTCAGGTTCTGACAAGGGAGAGGGATCAATTGAACTGATAACCATTTCAAGGCGATGGAGGGGCTCTGCCAACTTGGTCCCATTATATCCGGCGTCAAGCGCAAAATAGCCGGGAACAATTCCGATAAGAATCAGCATGATCAAGCCAACGCCTTTCTGCCCGTCGTTTTGTCCATGAAAAAAGCTCACCCCCGTACACGTAAGCAGTAGTGTTCCACGAATCCAGGGTGGAGGAGGTGTATTCTTCTTGGGTTCCTTGAAGAGGTCATCGCCGTAGGTTTTTCCTTTGGTCATTAATCGCAGCAAGTACATCAAGATGATGGTCATGCTGAAACCAAATAGCGGTGAGAAGAGGAGGGAAGCGCCGATCTCGGTAGCCTTTCCCCAGTTGACGGCGGCTCCCGCTGCTTCTGGCAAGAATGAATAGGCAATACCAACGCCCAGGATGGAGCCAATAAGCGTATGCGAGCTGGAACAGGGAATGCCAAAGTACCAAGTCAATAAATTCCAGGATATCGCGCTGATCAGCAGGGCTCCGACCATTGCAATACTGTGCGCAACATTCTGATCAATCAGTGTTTCAACCGGCAGGAGATTGACAATGCCCATGGCAACGGTGATTCCTCCCAAAAACACGCCAAGGGAATTCATCAGACCTGACCAGATCACGGCCGCCCATGGCTTAAGGGAATTCGTATAAATGACGGTGGCTACAGCGTTTGCGGTATCGTGGAAGCCGTTAACAAATTCAAAGGCGCAGGCCGCAACCAGGCAAATGATTAGCAGTAAAGTATACGATAATTCCAGTTCGAACATGGCTTGGGCGGATTTGGCTGGATCGGTGAAAAAGGTGAATTCTGGCAAGATAACCTGACTTTCCTAACTCAGTGTTATGGCATTGTTAATAATATTTTGGCCATGGGCGTTCGATCGGAATTTGCCGAAATCGGACAAAAATAGCCGATCGTCAGTTTTTTTAGCGGATTTTTACTGGATCAACTTGATCAGTTTATGGATGCGGCAATATGGCCTATGATGGAATTGAACCTTGGGCAATCGGTGGTGAGGTTGCTCCCTGAAAGAGCCTTGTGGTTGCCCTCACAACAAACCCTCATCGTTGGCGACCTTCATTTTGGAAAAGTGAACCACTTCAGACGTGCAGGATTGCCTGTGCCGCTCGCGGCCAACCAAAGAAATGCTGAACGCCTGATCGATCTGATTAATTCACTTCATCCAAATAGGACTATTTTTTTGGGAGACCTTTTCCATAGTGTTTACAACGATGATTGGGAAGTGGTAGGCCAGATTGTTAAACACTTTCCTGCATGTCGCTTTGAGCTTGTCCGAGGGAACCATGACATTCTCAGCGAACAACAATATGTACGGTATGGAATCGAAGTACATGAACAAGTCGTGATTGGCGATTTGTTGCTAAGCCACGATCCACTGGAGTTGTCGGAGATTCCTTCCGGATTAATCAATGTGGCCGGCCATATTCACCCGGCAGCCCGGCTCGTAGGCAAAGGTCGTCAGTCACTGACCTTTCCTTGTTTCTGGCGATCTGTAAACCGAATGGTAATCCCCGCATTTGGTACATTCACAGGGTTGGCCGTCATCCACCCAGAAGAAAATGATAGGGTCTATATCCTGGTTGATAGTAAGATCATGGAGTTGCGGTCAGAGCAGGCTTCTGGATCACAGTCAATTGTATCATGAGGGCAGCGGCATTATTTATTTTGTGTTGCTGGAGCCCAGGTATTTCCGCACAAGACACCCTCAGCGTCTCCTTGCTTTTCGTCGGAGACATCATGCAGCATGAGTCGCAGATGAAAGCCGCTTACAATCCGGCGCTTGACAATTATTCCTACACGTCCAGTTTTGAATTTGTAAAACCAATTTTGGCTGCAGCGGACGTGACCATCGGAAATCTGGAGCTAACGCTGGGCGGGAAACCCTATACAGGATATCCGCAGTTCAGCGCGCCGGATGAATTACTCCACGCGATACGCGAAGCCGGATTTGACGTACTCGTTACCGCCAACAATCATTCGGTTGATCGCGGAAGGGGAGGGCTTGAACGGACCATTCGCCTGCTGGATAGCATGGGCATCCAGCATACCGGAACGTTTCGCGACACGCTGGAGTGGCTCAACGATCACCCGCTAGTCATTCAGCAAAAGGGTATTCGGCTTTCTCTGCTCAACTATACATATGGTACCAATGGAATTTCAGTTCGTGCACCCAATCTCGTAAACCAGATTGATACTCTTCGTATTGGCCTTGATCTTCAGAAGGCTAAAGCCCAGGGCACAGATGCTTCCATTGTATTCTTCCATTGGGGCGTTGAATATATCAACACACCCAATGAAGTGCAAAAAAAACTTGCTGCATTTTGCCTGAGGATGGGTGCCAAAATAGTGATCGGATCACATCCACATGTGATACAGCCCATGGAATGGAATAAGCAGACAGATCAGATCGTTGTGTATTCGCTTGGAAATTTTATTTCCGGGCAGCGTACCCGGTATCGCAATGGGGGGGCCATGTTTCATCTGGAACTCCGTAAGATTATTAAGGCGGATGGCACATCGTTGCTTTCAGTGAGTGACGCTGCCTACTCACTCGTTTGGGTGAATCGTGCTTCGGATGAGCAGCGAAGCTTCCAGGTTCTTCCCGTGAGTGATGTTGGTATTGACAGCACAATTGTCAGAAGTCATACGTACCGTACCTTAATGCGGGAATTTATCCTGGATGCAAGAACATTTCTTGATCTTGAAAACAAAGGTATTCCCGAGCGCCGGCCTGCGCCACGCGACCATTGATTACCGCCTACCTGTCTTGAACAGGATCCCAATCGAAAACTCGAGGCCAGTATAGTCTACCTTCGCATCCTTATATTCGGCGGGCACTGTCCCGATTGTATCACCCAACTTACCGCCCGAGTAGCTCCCACTCAGTGGAATGGGCGCGCTGCCCATCAGATAATTCGTCTTCAGGGAAATGCCCCACTGTGAAGTCACGTCTACAGTAAATTCAAATCCAGCGGTGTAGCCGAAGCCAGGCTTGTTCTCGAATGAGAATTGGGAGTTGGCAACATCCCAACCGGTGTATTGGCGGAGTGCTTTGTCCATATTCCCGTAGTTCAATTGCTGATCAAAGGCGTAGAAGAAAAAACCCCCAGCCTTAATGTCAAATTCTATGCCTTTGCCTTTGAACTGAAAGACAATCTCTCCAGGGATAAAGATCGTAAAGTTCGGCCCAGTCAATGATGATTTGCTTTCAAAGGGGAGATCGATCACGTTAAGGCCTGACATCCGGTACAATGAGGCGCCTGTTTCCAACGCGATAAATCGGTTGATGTCTACGCCGATTCCCCGGATGGAAAAGGGACTGATGGGTGTTGAAAAGTCACCGTTGCGGGGTATGAAGTAGGAGAAGGACAGCCCGACGCTTTGAGAATAGACCGTCGGTGCAGCCACAGACAACATAAACACAAGGAGGAAGCGCTTCATGATCGAATGATTTTTACGAAGATACTTTAATCTTCTTCCCTTGGAATAATTTCCAGTATGAAGAAGCCAGCATTCCTTGTACATTGTGGTGAGAATATATAAAAACACTGTCGATGAAGAAATATCTTATCCTCCTGATTTCTTTGGCTTGGGGATGTGAATCAAAAAAAGTTCCGGCTGATCTCATTATTCAGGGCGGTACAATTTATACTGCTGATGAAAAGCGGCCTCAGGTGGAAGCGGTCGCGGTCAAGGCCGACACCATTCTTTTTGCAGGTTCTCTTTCCGAGACGCTTGCTTTTCAGGGCGACCAAACAGTCATGATGGACCTGAAGGGAGCCACAATGACACCAGGATTTATTGAATCTCATGGCCACATCATGGGCGTTGGGTATAATGAGATGAACCTCGACTTGATGTCGGTAAAGAGTTATGATGAACTCGTTGATAAAGTGAAAGAGGCAGTTGACAAGGCACAACCTGGCGAATGGATTGTAGGGAGAGGGTGGCATCAGGACAAGTGGGATGCCAAGCCCGATAAAATGGTAAAGGGATTTCAAACCCATGAAAAGCTCAGTGCTGTAAGCCCTGATAACCCGGTCTACCTAAGTCATGCAAGCGGGCATGCGGGTTTCGCCAATGCGAAAGCCATGAAGCTCGCGGGAGTGAATCAGCTTTCTGTCGAAGGCGTGGAGGTTGTCGTTCCGGAAGGTGGCGAGATCATCCGTGACAAGATGGGCAACCCCACCGGCATTTTTAACGAACGGGCAATGGGCCTGATCACCAAATTTATTCCTGCCAATACGCTTGAATCCAACACCCGTGCCTTGGAGCTGGCGATGAATGCTTGCGCGCGCAACGGGCTTACCGGATTTCATGATGCCGGCGCTTCGGGAGACAACATTGAACTTTTTCATCAATTCCGTGATGCGGGGAAATTGAAAACAAGATTGTATGTAATGATGTCAGGCCGGAACGGTGACCTTGTTAAGGAGTGGTATGCGCGTGGACCTGAAATTGACCCGAGAGGGGTAACGGTACGGGCGATAAAGTTGAATTGTGACGGTGCCCTGGGTTCGCGGGGTGCATGGCTACTGGAGCCGTATTCGGACAGAACTGATTTTTCAGGGATGGCTACGTATTCGATGGACAGCGTGCTGAACCGGTCGCGTGAAGGGCTTAAGTATGGGTTCCAGATTTGTTCCCATGCCATTGGCGATCGAGCCAACAAGGAAATCCTGGATCGATATGAAATGGCATTTAAAGAAAATCCGGCGAACCCGGATCACCGTTATCGCATCGAGCATGCGCAACACCTGCATCCCAGTGACATCCCACGTTTCGGTAAGTTGGGCGTGATTCCGGCGATGCAGGCGGTACACTTGTCTTCAGACCGGCCATGGGCCATCGAGCGGTTAGGTGAAAAGCGAATCAAAGAGGGAGCCTACATGTGGCAGTCGTTGCTGAAATCAGGTGCGAGAGTAATTAATGGAACAGATGCACCCGTTGAGCCATTGACAGCCATTGCCAGTTTCTATGCCTCGGTGAGTCGGAAGACACTAAAGGGAGAACCGGAAGGAGGCTTTGAGCCGGAAGAAAAGATGACCCGTGAGCAGGCACTCCGGTCTTATACATTGGATGCTGCCTACGGTGCCTTTGAGGAAGAAGTGAAGGGTTCGATAGAAACCGGCAAGTTGGCGGACTTCACGGTGTTCTCACAAGACATCATGAAAGTAGACGAGACTGCGTTGATGAAGACTGAAGTAGTGATGACCATCCTCGGAGGGAAGACGATGTATGAGAAGAACTAGGGAATACTGAATATTGAATCTTGAATCATAAAGTACCTCAAGATTCATTGTTTGATATTTATTTCAAAAACTTATGCGCCCGGGCCATGAGGCTTTTTCGATCTGACGTGATGGAGGGATCGCTGTAAATTTTTGCGGCCAGCTCCGTGATTACATCACGTTTGTAACCCAGGCGCTCGGCAATGCCTTCACAGAAGCTAATCTCGCTCTTAAACACCTGACCATCACTTTTCATGAGTTGGATGAGCTGGTACAGGTTGGCAAATTTCTGATCCTCAGTGAAAGTAGAGAGGTCGCCAATTGGCTGAGGCCGTTTCATCATCTCGTCAATCTCATCTTTGGGCATTCCACTTGCCTTTCCGATCATGTGGATAATCTTGGCTTCACGGTCTTCAATCAATTTGTCGCTGGCAGCGAGGTTAATCAGAATGTTTAGCTGTTCTTTGATCATAGCTTTCTTTTTGACAGGTCAATTAAGGATTGGAAAATTCTAAATTAGTACAATTTTTGAGGAAATCTATCGGGAAGCTGAATTTTGAACTAAGATTGTCGGGGTATGCAACCCTTTGTTTTTGGCCCTGTCATTAGGGAAATTGTCTTTAATCATATGAAAATGAAAGCCTTAGTTCTGATCTTTTGCATGTCTTCCGTTATTGCTTTTGCGCAGCAAAGCGAAACGCGAAATGTAGGTTCCTTTCAGGGGGTGAAGTCCGGTGAAGCCATCGATGTCTACCTGAAAAAGGGCGACAAGGAGTCCGTTAAAGTGGAAACGACGGGTGAGAAGTTGTCCAACATCATGACTGAAGTGTCGGGTTCGTACTTGAAGATCTATTTTCGCGACAATAGTTTCTTTCGGGATAATAGTGATGTTAAGGTATATGTAACCTATGTAACCCTGGATCGGATTTCAGCCAGCTCAGCCTCCAATGTTTTCTCGGAAGGTGTTATCAAGGCGACTTCTATGGAGATTCATGCGTCAAGTGCTGCGGATATAGAAGTCAGCGTAGACGCCACGGACGTACGCGTTCACGCCTCAAGTGCTGGAGATGTGATCCTGACGGGAACGGCAAAGTCGATCGACGCGGAAGCCAGCAGCTCGGGCGACATTGACGCCTACAACCTGCAAACAAAAAGCGCAGATGCCCGGGCAAGCAGCGGCGGAAGCATCAAGATCAGCGTCTCTGAAGGAATTGAAGCCAGTGCCAGCAGCGGGGGCAGTGTTCGCTATCGTGGCAACCCACAACGGACCAATACACACTCCAGTAGCGGAGGGTCGGTAAAAAAGGCGAATTAAGCATTTGTGAATTTATAAGTTGACGGATCGTGTCATTGAAATCTTAGCTTCAACTTGTATTAGTCCATTTTGATTCACGAACTTTCGGACATGGGCGATCTCATGGGCATTCCGGGTAACAAGTTGATCGTTATTCTGCTGATCGTCTTTTTGCGTTATCTCTTGTTGGCCTCCATTTTCTTTTTGATCTACTATGCAATCAAAAGAAGGGCCTGGTCAGCAAGAAAAGTACAGCTTGAATTTCCTGAAGGGAGTGACTACCGAAGAGAATTTCTTTTCTCCTTATCAACCAGCATCATATTTGCCACGTTGGGTTACCTCTTCTTCTTCGGCCCGCTCGCCCAGTACACGAAAGTGTATACAAATATTCAGGAATTCGGATTACCCTATTTCTTCCTCAGTGTCAGCCTAACGCTGGTCGTCCACGACACCTACTTTTACTGGACGCATCGTGCGATGCATCATCCCGCGGTTTTTGGGCGGGTACATAGGGTTCACCACCTCTCCACAAATCCTTCACCTTGGGCAGCTATGGCATTCCATCCGCTGGAAGCAGTTGTCGAGTTTGGGATCATTGCCATCGTCCCTTTTATTTATCCGATTCATCCCTTGGCAATCGGCTTGTTCCTGCTCATCATGATGATCTACAATGTATATGGCCACTTGGGGTTCGAATTGTATCCGAAGGGGTTTGCTGGCAGCCGGCTGGGAAGGTGGATCAACACATCGGTCAATCACAACCAACATCACCAGCATATTAAGGGCAATTACGGGCTTTACTTTCTGTGGTGGGACCGGTGGATGGGCACCATCCGTTCAGACTATGAAGAGCAGTTTGATTCCGTGAAGGGCCGTCAGGATTTGTAGCCCATAGACTGTTGCGCAGGCCGAGCGCCGGAATTCACTTTTACGTCACTCTAAGCGGCCGTCGTTCATAAAGCTGATGAACGATTAGTAATCCCATACAGCCGATTGTAATGCCGCCCAGGATATCGGTAAAATTGTGAACGCCGAGGACAATGCGGGAGAACATGATCAGGAGTGCCCATGTTATCGAAAGAATTATGCTCAGGGGAGTACGGAACAGAATAGCAGAAAAGCCAATGGCGGCCGCAGTTGCTTCTACTGTGTGCCCTGATGGAAAGGAGTTGCTGCCTCCTACACTAAATTGTTTGATCCGGGCGTCCACTTCGTAGGGGCGGGGCTCCTTGATGGTGCGTTTAAGCGTTGCGGAGATCAGACCCCCCAGGGCGATGCCCAAGAGTATGATTAGCGCCTGACGCACCCAGATCTTCCGTTTTTTTACCAGTCCCAATGCCAGAAATACCGCAGGGATACCCAGACTGAAGAAGCTGATCGAGTCAGATACGATTTGAAAGAACCGGATCGAACCCGGGGATTGGTGTACTTGAAGTTCTGCGATTATGTCTTGCTCCTTGATCTTGTGTGTAGAAACCCTGTACAGTGCCAATGCCGTAACGACGATTACAAGTACAGCGATTTGGAGCCAGAATTTCTTGTTCATGCGTGAGGATAGCCTTCAAAAGTAGAAAAACCCAAGCAGGACAAAAAACTGCATGGGTCTAGCCGCCGCTTGTTCATAAGAACCTTGATGTGGGTTGTTTGAGGGTAAGTCCGTAGGGCTCCAGGAAATTCAAGATTTACCCTATATTTCTAAAAGGGTATCATTTTTTTAATAAGTTGGGTTAAAAAATACCCATCGTCTCAAAAAATCCTATAGTTTTGGCGCCATAAACAGGAAAAACCAACCACTATGGCACATTTACGCTTTGAAGCACTAGGAAAATTACATGAACGAACGGCTGTAACTGTCTCAAGCCCAAGTTCTAAGGTTTCCGATTTTTTCGGAGAGAATGTTTTTGGCGCAGAACAGATGAGGGCATCGTTAGCGCCCGCTGTTTTTGACAAGGTCATTGCGGCAATCAAGAATCACGATAAAATCGATCCGTCAACAGCTGACGCGGTAGCTTCTGCGGCGAAGTCGTGGGCCATGAGCAAAGGGGCCACCCACTTTACGCACTGGTTTCAGCCCATGACCGGTGGTACCGCGGAAAAGCATGACTCCTTCTTTGATGCCATTTCCGGCCTGGAGAAGTTTAAAGGCAGTGAGCTCGTGCAGCAGGAGCCTGACGCTTCGTCCTTCCCGAGTGGCGGAATCAGGAGCACATTTGAGGCCCGCGGCTATACTGCCTGGGACCCTACATCACCTATGTTTCTCTATGGGAAGACATTATCTATCCCAACGGTTTTTGTTTCCTACACCGGAGAAACACTTGATAACAAATCTCCTTTGCTAAAGGCGCTGAAGGCTGTTGACATCGCGGCGACCAAAGTGTGCCAGCTTTTCGATAAAGACATTCAGCATGTTGTGGCTTCGCTCGGTGCGGAGCAAGAATATTTTGTGGTGGACAAGGCGCTCTACATGGCGCGACCGGATTTGGTTATGTCCGGCCGTACTGTATTTGGCCATGCCCCTTCACGCGGACAGCAAATGGAAGATCATTATTTCGGAGCTATCCCTTCCAGGGTATACGATTTTATGAAAGAATTTGAGTTTGAAAGCTGGAAGCTGGGTATTCCAGTACGCACGCGCCATAACGAAGTGGCCCCGAGCCAGTTTGAAGTGGCTCCACTCTTTGAGGAAGTAAATGTTGCCAACGATCACAACCAGCTGATGATGGATATCATGCAGCGCGTCGCTGAGCGCCACAACCTCAAGGTGCTGTTTCATGAAAAGCCCTTTTCGGGACTCAATGGAAGTGGAAAGCACAACAACTGGTCGCTTATTACAGATACAGGCATCAACTTGTATGCACCGTCAAGCAGTGCGCGTGATAACCTCCTCTTCCTTACTTTCTTCGTAACGACTATCAAGGCTGTTCACGAATATGCCGACTTGTTGCGGGCCAGCATTGCCACAGAAGCCAATGACTTCAGGCTGGGGGCCAATGAAGCCCCTCCAGCGATCATGTCCGCATTTATCGGCAGTCAAATGGCGGCGGTATTGGATGAGATGGAAAAGAAGGGTAATGTGAAGATTGAGAAGGGTGACAATATGTATATGAAACTGGGCATCGATCAGATCCCTGAGATTATTCTGGATGCCACGGATCGCAACCGGACTTCACCCTTCGCCTTCACCGGCAATAAGTTCGAGTTCCGTGCAGTAGGCGCCTCTGACAACTGCGCCGTGCCTATGACGGTATTGAACCTGATCGTTGCTGAGCAACTGGATAAGTTTCACGATGTGGTTACCCGAGACATTGAGAAGGGCACCGAAAAACGCCTCGCTATTGCCAACGTACTCCGGAAATACATAAAGGAATCGCGGTCCATCCGGTTTGAAGGAGATGGCTATTCGGAAGAATGGGTTAAAGAGGCAGCCAAGCGCGGCTTGAGCAACATCAAGAACATGCCGAGGGCCATCGAGGCTTATTTGTCGAAGGAGTCTGTACTACTTTTCGAAAAGCATGGCGTTCTTTCCCATAAGGAGTTGGAAGCAAGGCGCGAAATTCGCCTGGAATCGTATATCAAGCGTGTTCAGATTGAGTCAAGAACGGTGGGTGACCTGGCAATGAATCACATTATTCCGACGGCGATTGCCTATCAGAATAAACTAATTCAGAATGCCAATGGGTTGAAGAGCCTCAACATCGACAACAAGGCTGTCGTTCAAACGATAAAAGAAGCGTCAGAATACATCGATATTATCAAGAACGGTGTCCGTCAAATGACGGAAGAGCGGAAGCGGATCAACAAGATCGCCGATACACATAAGCGGGCTTATGCTTACTGTGATGATATCAAGGAGAAATACTTTGACAAGATCCGCGATGCTGTCGATAAACTCGAGTTGCTCGTGGATGATGAGGATTGGCCGTTGGTGAAATACCGCGAGATCCTGTTCTTGCGCTAAGCGAGTCTAATTTGAAAAGTGGGCGACATCACTCGGTGTCGCCTTTTTTTTGCGTTGGTTCTTAGGGCTGGCTGATGAAGGGTAGCCCCATCCAGGCCAGAATATGCAGGTAAACGCAAAAGGCAGCGTATGTCGTGATTACCACCATTGACCAACGATTTGCGTTCTCGCCCGCTACCTGAATCAAGGCATAAGTTGCCAGCGGTAATAATTGCAGGCCGTGAAGTGCAAAAAAGTGTGCCACGCGGATATCCCCAGCAATTGTGCTCCAGTTTACAAGCGGCAAACCTGGTCCACCGTCCGGAGCGCCTACGGTGTGGGCCAGTTGGCCGACCATCCAGCCGCCGGAAATACTGCCAAGGAAAAATAGGATCAGGCCGCTGCGCCAGGCCAGAAGGGTCGGGCCCTTGATGGTAATTCCTTTGGAGAAGAATACAATTACAGCATACAGGTTGACAATTGTGTTGATACCGATGAACCAGCCCATTACACCAAAGACAATTCCATCGAATGCAGTGTGGATATTAAAGTGTGAAGTTGTTCCACGATAGGCTTGCATAAAGATCAACGCGACTTCAATAAGCATGGGTATGATTGCGCCCAGGGTGATCAGTTTTTTTGCCCGCGCGTTTGAGGTGTAAGCAAGCAGCCAGCCAAAGGTCCAGCAATAGGCGGTGATCGAAATGGCAAATTTCATGGGCTTGATCCAGGCATTGATTCCGAGGATCAAGGTGTTATCCGTTATCAACAGCAGAAAGGCAATCACAAACAAGCCTACATTGAGCCATCCAAACCAATAAAGAAGTGGGTTTCGGGTTTTTAGTTCGGCGAGAAAGCGATTAAGCATGAAACAGTTGTTTGGTTTTTATCAGGCGGATGGTGAAGTAGGTGATTAGCCCGATGGGGCCGAACATCAGCGTGAGGAAGAGGCAGGGGATAACCAGCCAGTGTGATATTCCGTGTTTCTGGCTGTCGGTAACTTCCCAGGCGCCGATGAACATGTCAAAGGCGAGATAGTGTATCCATCCCGCTGTGAGCGCGTATGGGTTTTCGAACAGCCGCGTAACGCCAGCAAGAGAGTTAAAATCGCCTTCGGACTCGCCGAAAGTGAGAACAATAATACCGAGGTACACGAGTCCCAGGATAAGGGGATAAAGCCCTGACAGGACAATCTTGCGCGTCCAGGTCCAGCGGGGCGCAACCGCCATCAGCAGCCACCCGATTGGAGCAGCGCTGTTGCAGATTTGGAATAGGGTTTCTGGTTTCATAGCAGTAAGATCATAAAGTATTTTCAATTCAGAATTGAAGTTGCCCTTGCGACGGATGGCCCCACGTTCGCATTCGTGAGTAAGATTCTACCCAGGCGGAAAAAGATCTATCGATTGAGTACTTTGTTAAGCTGAGCGCTGTTAGACAGGACATCTACAGATTTACTAATTTCCTGATCGTCTTTAAATGAAACTTCCACCTGGCCGCGTTCCAGGAAGTAACGGCCTGCAATTTCTTCATTGAGGAGTACGCGCAGCTGATCCTTGTAGGTGAACAGGTCATTCTTGCGACTCTCCGATAGTCGGCTTTGCATTTGTTCAATTTGAGGTTTTAGCTCATCATAGAGCCGCTCAGCCTTTGCAGTATTCTTGAGTTGATTTAACTGCTCTTCAAGCGGTGATTGGTAAGTAAATGATTTTGTTCGGACCCAGTTGACGAAGTCCTGATACTCAACGTCGGTGAGCGAAAAGCTTTTGGCTTCACCCAGGGTGGCACGACGGGAGGCATACACGGTAGCATAATCAAAAATTAGCCCTTGCATCAAGAGTGTCTGGGAAATCGGAGAGATGGGCTGAGCCTCGATCAGCAGGTCTGGGTCAACTCCGCCACCGTCATAAACAGTCCTTCCGTTGGTGGTTTTAAAGGCTTTCTTGAGAGAATCCGGAACCGATCCAACGCTTCCGTCGGTCCTGCGGTGCGAGTAATCAAGAACCTGGATGCAACGGCCGGTGGGTGTATAGTATTTTGCTGTGGTGATCTTGACCTGGGAGTTATAGCCGAGTTGCCGTGTAAGTTGAACGAGTCCCTTTCCATAAGATTTTTCGCCGACGACGATGGCGCGGTCATAGTCCTGAAGTGTACCCGCAACAATTTCAGATGCCGACGCAGAATTTCTATCGATGACAACGGCTACGGGGATTTCCAAATCGACAGGGGCATTCTCCGTGAGGTAGGTGCTGTTGTATTCCGCAATCTTGCCCTTCATGGTCACCACCAGTTTTCCTTTAGGCAAAAAGATGTTGCAGATGTTGACAGCTTCACTCAACAGGCCGCCCGGGTTATCTCGTAGATCCAGAATGATGCCTTTTGCTCCGGATTCTTTCAGGGACACAACGGCATTGCGAACTTCTTTTCCTGCGTCCGGGGTAAAGTTCGATAGCCGCACATATCCCATACCGCCGGCTACTATCCCGAAGTAGGGGACATTGCTGATTTTGATCTTCTCCCGCTTGAAACTAAGCTTGATTGGGTCTTTGACACCAAAACGTCTGATGGTTAGAGATACCGGCGTGCCCACTTGCCCGTGCATAAGTTGATTCGCCTGCTCGGTGGTGATTTTCGAAAGCTCAACTTCGTCCATCTTCACCACCTCATCACCAATGCGCAAGCCACCGCGGAAGGCAGGGAATCCCTCATACATCATGGTGATGATGGTTCTTCCACCGATTTCCCGGGTGACGGCACCAATGCCGCCGTATTGCCCGGTATTGAGTGTCCTGAAGTCTTCGACCTCATTTTCTGGAATGTAGTTGGTAAACGGATCAAGTGATGCCAGCATGGCGTCAATTCCAGTGCGCATCAGCGTATTGGGATTCACTTCGTCAACGTACAGTGTATTGACTTCGCGAAACAGGGTTGCGAAAATGTCAAGGTTCTTGGCAATCTCGAAATACCGGTCTACAGGTGCTGTAAACGAGAAGAGAAGAAATCCGGAAATAATGACTGCCGACGCTACCCACTTTTTCATGCACACGAGTTTGTCTGCTAATTTACGTAAATCAGATCAGGAGGTTTTCGAATCTGTGTTTGAGTCAGAATTTGTCAGGTATCTGCACGATCCGAACAACGATTTCATGGGGATCGCCATCCTTGTCCAAGAGGCTGAACTTGATCATGGGATTGTCACGTTTGATGTTACTTTCAACGTTGATAACCTTGTTATCCTGCAGGTGCTTTTGTATGTCCTTTTGGAGAATAAAAAGGGCATTGGCAAAATCCACTTCCAGCGGGCTTGGGTTGTAGGTGGTAGTCTTCATGGGCACAAATTCAGGTTAGGGCGATCCGGGTTACTTCCAGCGGATGAGGGCTGAAGCCCATGTAAAACCGCTGCCAAAGGCCGCCAAACAAATTACGTCATTTTCTTTCACTCTTCCTTCGGCCCAGGCTTCACTGAGGGCGATTGGAATGGAGGCCGCCGTGGTGTTTCCATATCGCATGATGTTATTGAATACCTGATCATCGCGCAATTCCATTTTTGCCTGGATGAACTGACTGATGCGAAGGTTGGCCTGATGGGGGACCAGTAAATTGATATCTTCTTTCTTCAGGTGATTGGCCGTGAGGGCTTCGTTGATCACTTCCATAAAACGGACCACAGCATGTTTGAATACCTGGTTGCCGTTCATGACCACCTTGAAGTCGGTGGTGTCCAGAATTTGTTCTGGCTGTCTTAATTCCCGGGGCCGGCTGCTGCCTGGATCTCTTATATACAGTTCCTCCGCGAAGCGCCCATCGGAATGCAGGTGGGTAGAGAGTACACCTGGAGTGTCGGAGGCTTGTACGATGGCAGCTCCGGCGCCATCTCCGAAAATGACAGAAACATTGCGGCCCCGCGTGGTGACATCCAAAGCAGTGGATTGAATTTCGGCGCCAACCACAAGGATGGTCTTGTACATGCCAGATTTTATAAACTGATCAGCGGTGCTCAACGCGTAGATAAAGCCAGAGCAGGCATTACGGATATCGATTGCGCCTATTCCTGCTAACCCAAGTTCACGTTGCAGGAGTACACCAGAACCAGGAAAGAAGTAATCCGGGGTAATGGTGGCAAATACAATAAACTCAATATCTTTCTCTGTAAGCTTGGCCCGTTCAAGTGCCATCCGCGTCGCCTTCGCAGCCATATTGGCCACAGTATCTTTTGCCGGATCAACCCAGCGACGCTCATGAATTCCTGTACGCTCAACAATCCACTCATCTGTCGTCTCCATGATGGTGGATAAGTAGGCATTGGTAATAACCGTTTCAGGAACGTGATGGCCGAGGCCAACAATTTTTGAATAAGGCATAGGCCTGCAGTTGATTGGGTCGCTAAGTTAAGGAATTGTTACTAACCAGCACGCCTAACGAAATTAGCTATCGTAGTAACTTCCATACCTTGCACCGCCGAGGTCAGAGTACGACGTTGACAATTTTTCCGTGTACGATGATCACTTTTTTAGGTGGTTTTCCTTCGCTCCACTTTAGAAGAATTTCTGAAGCCAGGACTAACTTCTCAATATCCTCTTTGGGCATATCCAGCGCAAACTCCATGGTGGCTCGCACTTTTCCATTGATGGAAATAGGATAGGCATGGGAATTGACTTTCAGGTATTGCTCATCAAACGTGGGATACGTGGCATTCAGTATGGAGTCGGTGTGACCCAGGAGTGACCAGAGCTCTTCAGCAATGTGGGGAGCAAACGGAGACAGGGCAATAACCAGCGGCTCGAGAACGCTTCGTTTATTGCACTTCAGTGAGCTTAGTTCGTTTACGCAGATCATAAACTCACTTACCGAGGTATTGAAACTGTAGTTCTCGATGTCTGATTCTACTTTCTTCAGTGTTTTGTGCAGGGCGCGGAGTTCCTCTTTCGTGGGCGTCTCATTATTAACGCCGAATTTTCCAGCGCTGTCGTGGAACAAGTTCCAGAAGCGGCGGAGGAACTTGTACACACCGTCGATGCCGTTGGTGCTCCAGGGTTTGGATTGCTCAAGCGGCCCGAGGAACATCTCGTACATGCGCAGGGTGTCTGCGCCGTATTTATCAATGATATCGTCGGGGTTGACGACGTTGTACTTTGATTTCGACATTTTCTCGATGGCGGAACCGCAGATGTACTTCCCGCTCTCGAGGATGAACTCAGCACTGGCGTAGTCTGGACGTGATTGTATGAATGCTGTTGTATCAAGTTCAAGCCCATTGACAAGACTGATGTCAACATGGAGCGGATCCGTTTCGTATTGATCAATCAAACCCGCTGAGACAAATTTATTTGCTCCGCGGACACGATAAACGAATCGGGAGTCTCCGGTTATTTTCCCTTGATTGATCAGTTTCTTGAACGGCTCATCAAAATTGAGGTATCCCAAATCATTAAGGATCTTTACCCACATCCGGGAATACAAAAGATGCGCCACGGCATGTTCTGATCCACCAATGTAAACGTCCACCTGGTTCCAGTAGTCCAACGACTTTCTGCCCGCAAACACGTTCATGTTGTGAGGATCCATATAGCGCAAGAAATACCAGGCTGCACCCGCGTGTGTCGGCATCGTGTTGCTGTCGCGCTTTTGTTCCGGAGCAAAGTCAATCCAGTCGGTCAGGTTGGCCAACGGGCCTTCACCGTTGCCGGAGGGTTTGAAATTATCAGAATTTGGCAGTGTGAGCGGAAGATCTTTTTCTTCCATTGCATACGGGACATCATCGCGGAAGATTACCGGGAACGGCTCACCCCAATATCGCTGACGGCTCCAGCCGGCGTCACGCATCTTGTAGTTGATCTGACGTTTTCCAACGCCAAGTTCTTCCATTTCGGCGATGATGGCCGGAATGGCATCTCGCATGAGCATGCCATTGAACACGCCTGAATTTTCCAACGTTGCCTCGTATGAAGGATTGGCCTCTTCTCCGGAGTAGAAGCTGCCGATAATGTTTGTGATCGGCAACTTAAAATGTTTGGCAAACTTGTGATCACGCTCATCGCCACAGGGTACGCCCATAATGGCCCCCGTTCCGTAGCCCGCGAGCACATATTCGCTGATCCAGATAGGTGTTTCTTTTTTACTAATCGGATTGATAGCGTATGCACCGGTGAAGCAACCTGTTACCTTCTTGACCTCCGCCATGCGGTCAATTTCGGAACGGCTTTCAACGTATTTCAGGTAGGCGTCTACTTCTTTTTGCTGCGCTTCAGTAGTTATCTCTTTCACCAGGGGGTGTTCCGGGGCGAGCACCATGAAGTCGACTCCATAAATGGTATCGGGGCGAGTGGTGAAGACGGTGAGGGCCTCACCCCGGCCCTCTCCGGAGGAGAGGGGGGAGTTTCGTTGGATTGATGGCGCCTTGTCCAGGGTAGATTTTATTCTGAGGAGAACATCTTTAAGGTCCCCTCGTACTATATCGTTTGTAAAGCGGATGACAGAAAAACCTTCGTCTTCGAGGAACTCGGTTCTTGCAGTATCGTACTCTTCAGTTTGTAAATGAATATCGCCATCGACTTCAATGACAAGTCTCTTGTCCAGGCAGACGAAATCTGCAATAAAAGTGCCAATGACATGTTGCCGTCTGATCTTATGACCGAGTTTGTTATTCCGCAATTCTTCCCAAAGAATGGCTTCTGCCATAGTCTGATTCTTTCTATGGTCCTTGGAGTGTGCCTTGAGAATGGACCAATATTTCTTGTTAGCTGTCTCCCTTCCCCTCTCCTCCGGAGAGGGGCCAGGGGTGAGGCCTTTCACGTCGAAGGTAACCAGACACCCAACACTCTTTCCAATCCAGTTCCGCTGGATGTCTTTCATTGAGTCACTGAAGTCAATCTGATCGAGGCCGGACAAAAGTCGCTCGGCATATTCGGTGATGCGTAGACTCCATTGACGCATTTGCCGTTTCACTACCGGGAAGCCTCCGCGATAACTAACGCCATTGATCACTTCGTCATTTGCAAGGACAGTGCCCAGCGCCTCACACCAGTTTACATCGGTATGCGCGAGGTAGGCGAGCCGATAGTTCATCAGAATTTCACGGCGCGTCTTTTCGTTATAGGTTTTCCATTCGGCAGAAGTGAATGAATCGTTTCCCGATGGGGCCTTGAACTTGAGGTTTGGGAATGGATGCGAGATGTTTCCCTCGGCTTCGAAGATGGTGATGAGCGTGCTGATACGCTCAGCTTTTGACTTCTTGCGGTTGTACCAACTGTCGAAAATCTGGAGAAAGATCCACTGCGTCCATCGATAGTAGGAGGGATCGCAGGTTTGCACTTCCCGGGACCAATCGTAGCAGAATCCGATCCTACCTAGTTGGCGTTTGAAGTTTTGAATATTCTGCTGTGTTGATACTGCGGGGTGAATGCCATGTTCGATAGCGTACTGCTCAGCTGGAAGTCCAAAGGCGTCAAAGCCCATAGGATGGAGGACGTTGAATCCCTTGATTCGCTTGAACCGCGCGACGATGTCCGACGCGATATATCCCAGTGGATGACCGACGTGCAGTCCGGCGCCTGAAGGATAGGGGAACATGTCCAGGACGTAATATTTGGGCCTTGAAAGGTCCATTTCTGTCTTATAGACCTTGTTCTTCTCCCAGGCGGACCTCCATTTATCCTCAATCCTGCTGATCTCGTCTTTGCTGTATTCGGCCATTCTTCTATTCAAATAGAGTGTTCTGAGGGGCAAAAATAATCATTGGGCCCATATGCTCATCCTTTCTTCTCAACAACTCATCCGACTCTGCCGACGGTCCGGTAATTCCGTTCAGGTTTGGACCATTCGGAAACACGGTTTTTTCGTGCAATCGATAAATAAAAAGATCGATGAAGTTGATCTGCCTAGGGTTTAACCTTGAACAGACGAGGGAATGCGAAGCCTGATGATTTGCAGTAGGCCTTGAACTGCGGATAGCGAGAGAGTGACTTGTCTTTGCGAACCATGTTTGGAAGAAAGACGAAGACAACGAAAGCTGCCAGCACAGCAAATGGGATCCAATGAAATGCAAGCAGGGAAAAACTGAAGTAGATGAGAAATTCACCGAGGTAATTGACGTTGCGGTTATTGGCGAAGAACCCTTCCGTAATTAGGCCTGGCGCGTATTTAAGGGTGTAGAACTTCTGAGCATCACTTCCAAAGTGAAGAAATATACCCCACACGTTTATGAGGACTGCGAGTGACAGGATGTAATTGGGAGGTTCTGATCCCTGACTGATTAATATGACCGGTGCTGCCCAATAGAGGCAAAGGGAGAAGAAGACCAGAACAGAATATGAAAATGAAATTGATTTCTCCCATTGCCTGTCCGGGTACCAGCGGTCTTTCAGTAGCCAAAGAAATCCATAGGTGCCGTGGAGTGCGAGGTAAAGTTGGGCGGTGATGGTGAAATTGCTGAAATAGTACATCAGGCCACTCACCACAAAGAAGGTGAGGCCCTTGTGAAGGTTGATCGGGTGTTTTAATTTCATGCTACATGCTTTTATTGATAGCGAACATAATGATTAATTTTGATTGGTATGACGTTCAAAACCAGGTTAGATTGATAAGGCCATGTCATTGGAATGCAAGAATTGTGGTGTAGCTGTTGCCTCTGGATATGCCCCAACTGCGGGCAGCCATCAAGGAGTAAAGCGCATTACGCTCAGCGATAGCATTACCGAGTAGAATTAGTAGTGTCATGGTATAGTCATGCGTTCTGACTAGATTTAGTGAGATATGACGTATATGTCCTTCGGCTGACAAACTCCTTCCCTGACACTTGTTTCTTTGCATTATGAAGATAACTACGCTTACATATTGGGCAGCCCGGCTGATTGCTGCGGCGATTCTGTTGCAAACACTGTATTTCAAGTTCACGGCTGCGCCCGAGTCGGTGTATATTTTTACTACCGTGGGGATGGAGCCGTGGGGGAGGATCGGGGTTGGTATTCTGGAGTTTATCGCTTCGGGTTTTCTCATCTTCACATCAACCGCTTGGCTTGGCGCTGGCCTTGCCCTTGGCCTTATGGTGGGGGCAATGGGTATGCACCTGACTATCCTGGGTATCGAAGTGCAGGGCGACGGCGGGTATTTATTCTTCCTCGCGTTAGCCGTGTCGCTGTGTTCCGCATTTGTACTCTGGGTAGATCAGGCGAAGGTGCAGAACTTGATCAACCGAGTGCTCAAACGCTAGCACCTAGCACCTAATTCCTACTCTTTCAATATCTTAATCAGCCCTTCCAGTTCCTCCTGGTATGCCGGGTGATTCTTGAGGAGATCTCGCAGACCCTCAATGAGGTAGCTGGGAATGGTCTTGTTGTCCTCCACTTTCATCTGGAGATCATTCAGGATATCAATGGCGTCGGCGGGTACGGTTGAATCTGGCTTTAGTTTGTTCGTGAAATCTGACAAGGCCTTGAGTCGCGGGTCGGTCTTCAGACCAGGCAATTTTTGTGTTTGATCTTCGATACACTGGTTGTATGCATCTATGATTTTGTCAAGATCCCTCCTTCCCAGTTGGTCATCTTCAATTTTTTGTTTGATGGATGCGCAGTCACTGAGAAAGTTGGCCATGCTTTTCTTGAACCTCAACGAGGTCACTTCCATGGACTCTCCGGACTTCTTGACAAGGAAAGGTATATTGTAAGGTGTTCCGGGTGATTGACGGCCCATAAAGAGGCTGATGAGGCCGGCTCGCTCCAACTTAAGGAACCGGTACTGATCCAGTACGCGAACGGTTTTATAGGTTTGGCTGTCAAGAAAGACAGCATATACAGATGTAGCCGCGTACTCTGTTTTCTTTTCAGCCGTAACCTGGACCTTATCATAGTTGGGATATGAAATAATGCTTATCCGACCCCGCAGGGTATCCATACGGGTTGTAACAATATAGTCTTGTGCGTAACACGCCAGGCAACAGGATGACAGAAAGAAGGCTGTAAGGGTTCTCAACATCGGAGCGAATTGAGCCACAAGTTTAAGACTATTTTGCAATTAGTTTAAGCCTATCATTTTACAAAGAGCCCACTTATCACCAATTTTGAGATATGATTAACTACAACCCGAAAGCCTGGTACTCCCTGATCACCCATGACTACAGTCGGCATGTGGTGCGTACGTTGCGGCCCGTGCTGATTTTCATGACTATATATTCAGCGGTGATTTGTTATTTCATGTTGGACTTCTTCGACCTGACTGAGAAGGAGTTTCGCGGAACGATTGGAATGCACTCCTTGTTGGGAGTTGTGCTGGGTCTCTTCCTTGTATTTCGCACCAATTCAGCCTACGACCGGTGGTGGGAGGGGAGGAAATTGTGGGGCAGTATGGTCAACAATACCCGTAATCTCGCGCATAAAATGAATGCTTTCCTTTCTCGTGAAGACCGCGAGAATCGTGAGTATTTCGCAAGGATGATTCCGAACTTTGTGATTTCAGTAAAAGAGAATCTGCGAAACGGCGCAATCATGAGTGACCTAGAGCCGGCGGGTTCTGATTTTAAGGAACGCCTTGAGGGTGTAGACCATATCCCAAACCGCCTCTCCTCCATGATGTATGAGCGAGTAAATGAGTTGTATGTGAAGAAGGTGATTTCAGGGGATCAGTTTTTCATGGCAGACAAGGAGTTAAAGGAGTTTTCTGAAGTTCTCGGCGCGTGCGAGCGTATTAGAAATACCCCGATTCCTTACTCATACAGCATGTATATCAAGAAGTTTATTTTCATCTACATGATCACGTTGCCCTTTGGCTTTGTGACAACTGCTGCGTATGTCACCATTCCCATTGTCGTGCTTACCTCCTTTGTGATCCTCAGCGTGGAGTTGATTGCGGAAGAAATTGAGGACCCCTTCGGACGGGATGTAAACGACCTTCCGACGGATGATCTAGCCACCAAGATTAAGGCCAATGTACGCGAAATATTGCTGTAATTGGTTGTTTTAAGGGTTTGGCATAACCCATGTTTTTCCTGCACGTTATTATTTTACTATATTTAAGTGAACCCTAAATATTCATTATGAAAAGACTTGTACTATTTGTGATGCTCGTCATGCTTGCGGGAGCACAGGCCATGGCGCAAAACCGTACCATAACGGGTACGGTAACCGACCGGTCGGATGGGTCCCCCATTCCCGGTGTAAACATTCTTGTCAATGGAAGTTCTGGTGGAACGGCAACTGACTCGGACGGAAGATTTTCGCTGAATGTTCCGCCATCCGCCACAACACTGTCAGTATCCTTTGTGGGGTACGCCTCTCAGGAAGTTTCCATTACTGGATTGACTTCCGTTGCCATCGTGCTGGAGCCTTCCTCACAGGAACTCGGTGAGGTGGTTGTAACCGTTGGTCGTGGTTCGCAGCGAACCATCATCGATACACCGCTGCCCGTGGATAATTTTACCGCAAGAGATCTGGCAACCACAGGTCAGTTTACATTTGATAAGGCCCTTCAGTATCGCGTGCCTTCGTTCAACACAGTGAATACCCCGGTCAACGATGCAACCTCTTTGCTGGATCCATACGAGCTCAGGAACCTTGGACCAAGCCGGACATTGATTCTGATCAACGGCAAACGCAAGAATTTGAGTTCTCTGCTTTACGTTCAGTTTTCTCCGGGCCGTGGTGAAACGGGTGCCGATCTATCCAGTATTCCTACAGATGCCATTAAGCGTGTTGAAATTCTCCGGGATGGCGCCTCAGCCCAATATGGATCCGATGCCATCGCGGGTGTCATGAACGTAATTCTGAAAGATAAATACGAATACACTACGATGAATGTCACATCCGGTGTTACGAGCAAAGGAGATGGCGGAACGTATGGGCTTTCATTGAACAGTGGTGCGAATTTCGGTAAAGGTTTTATTAACTATACCATAGGCTTGAGTCAAACGGATAACGCTGTTCGTAGCGGGATTATTGATCTTCCAACAGAGTTCGCGACCTTCGGTGATGCCTCACTTGACCCGAACGCCACCCCCAACATTCGCATCAGTAGCTTTTTGGCGACCAACCCAACGGGCGGAAACATTAACGGAACCGGCGCCACTTCGGCTGCCAGGTTTCTGGTTAACTATGGAATGCCAATCGGAGAATCTGGAGAAATTTATGGTAATGCAGCATTTGTCACCAAAAAGGTAATTAGCAACGCAAACTACCGAACCCCCTATTGGAGGGTCGATTATGGTCTCTTGCACCAGACAGATCCTTCCAAGGTCAACTATACCGGCGATAATACACTCAACGCTGCCGGTCAGGAATTATACCGGGGATATGTAGGATACATGCCAACCTTTGAAGGCGACCTGACCGATTATAACGGAACCTTGGGCTTCAAGAATGAATCGAACGGATGGCGTCATGATGTCAGCTTCACCATTGGCGGGAATCAGCAGTTGTATTCTGTCAATAACACAGTTAACCGTACATTAAGAGAGAAGAGCCCCACCTCCTTTAAGCCAGGCGGCTTCAGTTTTAGCCACCAGGTATTTAACGTGGACGTTACCAAGGCCGTCACTGAGACATTTAACATTGGTTTTGGAGCTGAGGCCAGAAATGAAACTTATGAGATCATTGCCGGTGATACAGCATCCTATTCCGGAGAGGGCTCAAACTCCTTCCCGGGTATTCGTGCAGAAAATGCCAGGACCAACAGCCGCTTTAATCTGGGTGCTTATATCGATGCAACGTGGGATATCACACCAAATTTTCTGATTCAAGCTACCGGCCGTGCTGAGCGTTATAGCGATTTTGGAAATGCCACCGTTGGAAAAATTTCATCACGTTATAAGCTGATGGATGACAAATTGGTTATCCGGGGATCTTATTCAACCGGTTTCCGCGCTCCAACACTGCACCAAATTTACGCCCAATCAACACAGGCATCCTTTGCAGGTGGAACGATTGTCCTTTCTGGTTTATTCAATAACATTAGCAAAGAGGCTTTTGCGCTAGGGATCCCGAAGTTGACTCCAGAAAAATCAGAAAACTATACTATTGGTGCCGGATTTAATCTGAATAGCAACCTGAGTTTCACTTTGGATTACTACAATATAACCATCAGCGACAGGATAGTCTACAGCTCCTCGATTTCTACTAGCGATGCCTCTAGCAGCCTGGGTCAGATCCTGGCTGCGGGTGACTTGACTAGTGTGCAGTTCTTTATCAATGGCGTGAAAACCAAAACTGAAGGATTGGATTTTGTAGCCAGCTATAAGGGACTTGACATTGGCCCCGGCAAACTGGCTGTCAACCTCGCTGGTAACTGGAATATCCTGAATAAAGTAGTGGGTAGCCCGAACGACCCCGCCGTTATCAAAGCCGCAGGCGCAACGATTCTAAATGCCCAGGTTATTTCCCTCCTGCAAGAGGGTCGCCCCCTGTATAAGGTCATTCTTGGATTGGACTATAACATCAATAAATTCAATATTGTCCTGAACAACACCTTGTTTGGCCCTACAGCATTCCAGGATTTGGATAACGGAGGTTCAACCATGAACTATGTTAAGCAGACCTTTTCTCCTGCTGTTGTTACGGACTTGAATGTTGGTTATGCGTTTTCAAAGAACCTGTCAGCATCTTTTACGGTAAACAACCTGTTCAATATTCTACCTTCCTGGAAATTGGAGGCTATCAATGGCAACGCTACAGGCGAAGCGGCGTTGGCTAACGCTGCCGACAGAAGCTTGCTGGAGGGCTTCCTTAGTTTCAGCGGACGGTATCGGATTTTGGGATATAACGGTTCTCAGTTCAGTCAGCTAGGCACCATGTTTATGGGCCAGCTTTCATTCAAGTTCTAGACTGAGCCATTCTTAATGAAAAAGGGGCTGCCATTGGCAGCCCCTTTTCTTTGATGCAGCGAGTCAGGCAAACACGGAGAAGATGGCGTAGAGGATGATGAGCAGGATCATTACGGCATACATCACAAGGTCTACGCGCACGTATTCTTTATATTCGCGATAAAATTCTTTTAATCTCCTGAACATAACTTTCTTGCGCTTTCGTTGTTACTCCGTTACCTGCAAAATTAGAATATTAAAGGACGAATACCGATTTCCGCAACGATGCAGGGCGTCTTCCGTTAATAGCCACCAGATTTCACTTTAGATTCCCCCATGCGCTCATTACTCGTCTTCTCCTTGGTCTTTGTTCTTGTGTCTGCCTCTGCCCAGGAAAAGTACACCATTAACGGTACCATCCGGGATGCTTCAAACGGGGAGGCCCTTATCGGTGTAACGGTCTACATCAAAGAGATCAAGAACGGGACGACTACTAACGAATACGGGTTTTATTCCATCACTTTGCCCAAAGGGACCTACTCTGTTGATTATAGTTATGTGGGATTTCAGTTGGTCAATATTACAGTCGAACTGAATAAGAATATTCAGCAAAGCCTTGAAATCACCCCAGATGCAGAACAGCTGCAGGAAGTGGTGATCCAGGCTGAAATTGAGCAGGCAAACGTGCAGAACATGGAGATGAGTACCAACAAGCTGGAAATGAAAACCATCTTGCGGGCGCCAACTCTTTTTGGTGAATCGGACCTCCTTCGCACCCTGCAACTGCTCCCCGGGGTAAGTACGGTAGGTGAGGGAGCCTCCGGCTTCAATGTGCGGGGAGGGAGTGTGGGTCAGAACCTGATTCTCCTTGATGAGGCGCCGGTATACAATTCGTCGCACTTGTTTGGATTCTTCTCTGTTTTCAATCCTGATGCGGTAAAAGATACCAAGTTGTACAAGGGTGCCATCCCTTCTCGTTACGGTGGGCGACTTTCTTCCATTCTCGATGTGCGGATGAAAGAGGGAAACAGCAAGAAGTTTGAGTACACCGGTGGGATCGGGTCGGTCTTCAGCAGATTCGCCGTTGAAGGGCCCCTGATCAAAGACAAGGCATCATTCATTATTGCTGCCCGTCGGTCTTATATTGACGTGCTGGCAAGACCTTTTGTGCCTCTCCTTCAGAATGGTGGCGCATTGAATTTCTATGACCTTACCTTAAAGACCAACTATAACATTAACCGCAGGAACCGGATCTACCTTTCTGGCTATTTTGGGCGGGATGTTTTCCGTTTTGACAAGACGCAGGGATTCAACTGGGGGAATACGACAGGCACGCTGCGTTGGAATCACCTCTTCAACGAACGCCTCTTTCTGAACGTGACTGCCGTGTATAGCAACTACGATTACGCACTTCAGTTTGGCGATGATGATCGCAACCGCTTCACCTGGAATTCCTCCATTTCCAACTACATCTTCCGTCCACAGTTCACCTATTTTATCAACAGCAAGAACGAACTGAATTTCGGAGCTGATGCTACTTACTACACGTTTCAACCCGCCAACGCGCAAGGCGTTACCAATGGCGAGGTCGTTGATATCAGCCTGGATCGGAAGTATAACCTCGAGACAGCCTTTTACATAGGCAATAACCAAAAGGTTTCGGAATGGCTGTCTCTCGAATATGGCCTGCGGTATTCGATGTTTCAATTCTATGGCCCCGGCACCGTATACAACTACGGAGACACGATCGCCGGTATACGCAAACCCGTAATAGGCAGCAGGACGTATGCCAGCGGCGAAGCGATCGCCAACTACAATAACTGGGAACCACGGGCCTCCTTCCGCGTGCAGACCAGCACGCGATCATCTGTGAAGGGAAGTTATAACCGGATGGTCCAATATCTCCACCTGATTTCCAATACGACGGCATCGAATCCATTGGATGTGTGGAACCCAAGTTCGAACAACATCCAGCCGCAGATTGCTGATCAGTTTACTTTGGGATATTTCCGCGACCTGACCGAAGACAAGCAATATGAATTTTCACTGGAAGGATATTGGCGCGATACGCGTAACCAGATAGACTACATCGATGGTGCCGACCTGCTCGTAAACGAGTTTCTCGAAGGCGATCTGCTGACCGGCATTGGACGCTCTTATGGTTTGGAGGCTTATTTTCAGAAGAAGACCGGACGACTCAATGGTTGGGTGAGCTATACTGTGGGACGGACTGAGCTAAAGGTAGATGGCATCAATAACAATGAATGGTATGCAACACGTTTCAATCAGCTCCATAACCTGAAAGTCGCTGCCTTCTATGACTTGACCAAGCGATGGTCTGTTTCTGCGGATTTCGTTTTCACATCAGGAACACCCACTACCTTCCCTACATCACGCTACATGCAACAAGGCATTCCTATTCCCCACAATGCCAACGCTTCCAGAAACAACGTGGAGCTACCCGATTACCATCGTTTGGATATATCGTTCCGACTAGAGGGAAAGAAAGTCAAGAATAACGGCAAGGAACGTAAGAACAGTGACTACTGGATGTTCTCATTGTATAATGTGTATGGCCGTAGGAACCCCTTCTCCATTTATTTTTCTCAGATCGATCAACGTGTCCCTGCCGGACAGCCCCTTCAGTCGCAGGCAACTCAGCTGTCGATTATTGGATCTATCGTCCCTTCAGTTTCTTATAATTTCAAGTTCTGATTATGACTCACAATCGTAACATAGTTAAAGTCCTGCTTTCGGCCATGTTCATCGCCGGTTTGCTCTCCTGTGAAGACGTCATTAGTCCAACCCTGGAGCAGGCAGCCCCGATATTGGTCGTGGATGGTTGGATAAACAACCGGCCAGAAACGCAAACCATTATACTCACTCAGTCACAACCTTATTTCGAGGCTGTTACACCTCCCGGTGTTAAAGGTGCCGTCGTCAGTGTTGAGGATGGCCAGGGCACGGTCTACGCCTTTGTCGAAAACATTGCGAAGCCGGGGGTTTATGAATGGACGCCGTCAGCCTTCGACGTCCTTGCTGATGGGGAAAGTTATCGACTCGTGGTCACCTTGGGTTCGGAAGTATTTGAAGCTCTGTCCAAGATGGGACGCGTTCCTGTAATTGACAGCATCACTTTTGAAACAGACGTCCGATTGGGAAGTGGAGATGAAATTACGCGAGGAGAATTCTGGGCTAGTGATCCTCCGGGGATTGGCGATGCCTATTGGATACGTACCATTAAGAATGGTGTTCCGCTGCTCAAACCCAGTGAAATCAACATTGCGTTTGATGCGGGACCCTCCATCGGCGCCCAGACTGACGGTGTTACGTTTATTGCCCCTGTACGGCGACGAATTAATTCCAATGATGAGGATGCTGACGGTGTTGCTTTGTCACCCATTTCCTCGGGTGACTCTATCCAGGTACAGATACACTCCATCACAACGGCGGCCTTTACGTACCTGACTGAAGTGAGTATCCAGACGAATCGCCCAGGCGGGTTTCAAGAGTTGTTTTCCACACCACTCGCCAATGTGTCGACCAATATGGTAAACACCAATCCGAATGGAAGCAAAGTACTTGGTTTTTTCAACGTTGCGGCGGTTTCCACGGCAGGTAAGCGGTATGTTCCTTAGGTTTAGCCGGGCCTGAACACGAGCGCAAGGCCCGGGATTTTTTATCCTTTGGGTTTTTATTTCGATTCCGATCGTGTAGTTTTCACATCCTATGCAGTTCACGGTTTGGTTCACCAGGGGTGTTAGCTCCTTACTTTTTTTAGGCTCTTTCTTTTTGGCCCAAGCGCAGTACTCGGTTGTCATGGAGACGAACGCAGCTACGGTGAAATGGTATCAGGTGAATACGCCAAATTTTCGCGTTCTCTATCCCAAGGGATTTGAGATTCAGGCTCAGCGGGTAGCCAATACACTGGAAACTATCCGGACGCCGGAATCAAGGACCATGGGGACGGCGCCACGCAAGATCTCTGTCATCCTCCAAAACCAGTCCGCGCAGTCAAACGGCTTTGTTACCGTGGCGCCATGGCGTTCAGAATTCTATACCATGCCCACGCAGAACTACAACTTTGCAGGCACCAATGACTGGCTAAACGAATTGGCAGTACACGAGTACAGGCACATGGCGCAGTTCCAGCGCAGCATCACCGGCTTCAACAAGTTCTTCTACTACCTGTTTGGCCAACAGGCAACTGCAGGCTTCGCGTTCGCTGCCGCGCCACAGTGGTTCTGGGAGGGAGATGCGGTAGCGATGGAAACAGCCTACACGCCCAGCGGACGCGGCAGAATTCCACAGTTTGATATGCTCTTCCGTACTAATATAATGGAAGGGCGCACTTTCAACTATCACAAACAGTATTTGCGTTCATACAAGCACAACATTCCAGACCATTATGTGCTGGGCTACAATATGATCACCCATTTGCGCAAGAAGACAAACGACCCGATGATCTGGGAGAAGGTGGTCGGCCGTTCGTGGAGTGTTCCATTCATTCCATTTACTTTTTCTAATTCCCTGAAGAAGGAGACGGGAATGTATGTCACGAGCCTGTATCGGGATATGGCGGCAGAGAGAAAGAAGGATTACGAAGCGGCTATCGCCAACCTGGAATTCAATTCCGTTGAGCGAATCACAGCGCGCAAAGGTCAGGCCTACACCGACTACCTCTACCCACATGTGTTGGAAAACGGAAACATCGTCGTCACCAAATCCGGCATCGGGGATATCGAGCAACTTGTGGAATTATCTCCGGACGGCAAGGAGCAAAACCGATACGTACAGGGCATCATCAATTCGTCTGGGATGCTTTCCGTAAACAAAGGAAAGGTTGTATGGAATGAGTACCGTTATGATCCACGGTGGGGTGTACACAATTATACAATCATCAAGGGCTATGATTTTAACACGCGAAAAGCCAGTGTACTAACCAGGCGCTCCCGTTATAGTGCCGCAGCACTGGCTCCGGATGGCGAGCGTGTCGCCACGATTGAGACGAAAGAAGACTACTCCATTCAGCTCGTGGTACTCAGCTATTCGGATACTTCTGTTTATCAAACCTTTCCCAACCCTGACAACGACCTTCTCGCCATGCCGCGGTGGACCGACGATGGTAAGGGCATTGTGTTGTTGCGCACGAGCGCAAAAGGGAAGACCATATCTTATGTGAACGCTGAGACAGGAGCGGTCACTGACTTTATTCCACGTTCCCAGGAGAACGTTGGGTATCCATTGGTCTGGAAGAATTACCTGCTATTCAACTCGCTCTCTGGAGGCATTGACAATATTCATGCGCTGAATGTTCATACCGGAAAACGAT
The DNA here is from genome assembly GCA_043750575.1 of Cyclobacteriaceae bacterium. Classification (GTDB taxonomy): domain Bacteria; phylum Bacteroidota; class Bacteroidia; order Cytophagales; family Cyclobacteriaceae; genus ELB16-189. The sequence continues at coordinate 7,624 of JAYVBH010000014.1, read as the reverse complement.
TCCTGGTTACGACCAGCCGTTACGGAGCGTTCAACGCCACCGTCTCACCAGACGGCCAAATGATCTACTACAACGACCAGACCCGTGATGGTATGGATGTTGTGCGCATCCCCTTCGATACCACAACCTGGAAGCCTTTTGTTGGAGATGTGCCAACGTCCAATCAGAACTTTGATCACCTGGTGGAGCAGGAGGGGCATACCAATATTTTGGACAGCGTGTCGACAACGGCGTTCACGCCCAAGCGCTATCGTCGGGCTGCCGGAATGTTGAACCCGCACAGCTGGGGACCTTACTTTACCAATTCATTAACGCGCGTCAACATTGGCGTAGCCTCTACCGATATCATGAGTACCACCAGTATTTTTGCCGGCTATGAATTCGACCTCAATGAGCGGACTGGATTCTGGAAGGTAGGCGCCAGCTATCAGGGGATGTACCCGATTCTTGATGTGCAGTTGATCAAGGCCGACCGTTCGATCAATGAAGGCATCGTGAGTACGGAAGTGGTGACGGGCAATACATCCGTGATTACAGATCAGGAGCTTCGCTTTACCTGGAACGAGACAACCGTCGAAGCTGGGCTGAGGATACCATTGAGAACGACATCTTCTAAGTTTGTGGGAAACTTTGAATTCGGAAACAGTGTTGGTTATACCCATGTGACAGACTTTAATAATACGATCAGCGATGATTCGCGCGTGGTAAACCGTAGGGTAGTCAATGACACTGTTACCAATGTCTACACATTTTTCAGCTACCCGGCGAACGGGAATCTCTACTACAATCATTTATTTATGTCGACGTATCGGTTGCTCAAGCGAAGCCGGCGCGACATCAACAGTAAGTGGGGACAGGTGCTCTCCGTGGATTTATATAACACACCCTATGGTGGCGACTATAGCGGGGCCCAGTTTTCGGCCTACGGTTCTCTGTACTTTCCAGGCCTTGTCAAGCATCACTCTTTCTGGGGATATGCGGCCTACCAGAGTAGCCAGATTGAGCCACTCTATTATACCGATGCTACCAGAACCGAGGTCGCCGACAATATGAGTTATCAGTTTAGGAATCAAATCCCTTTTCCCCGGGGCCAATCCTTGCCGCGCTTCATGAACATGTACTCAACGTCAGTTAATTATACATTGCCACTCTGGTACCCGGATGCGGCGCTGGGTCCGATTCTTAATATTCAGCGCCTGCGGGCAAACGTCTTTTTTGACTATGCCAGAGGCTCCAGTACGTTTGCCAGCGGCAATACGGTCGGTGAGAGCTATAGCAGCGTAGGCGGAGAGCTCAAACTGGATATAAACGTTATGCGCTTCCTGCCGCAATTCAATATTGGCGTTAGGTACAGTTATGGGCTGTTGCCGAGCACCACCCGTGCCAACCTGTTTGAAATCCTTATCGGCAGTTTCAATTTCTAGGGGTATTCTCAAAGTGGTGCCTGGCCGCTTGAAAATCCCTTTTATACGCCTATTTTTGAGTGTAATACTGTTAATAAACCGCGAAAGCAATGGCCGAGATAGTCCGGATGCCGAAGATGAGTGATACGATGACCGAAGGGGTTATCGCCAAATGGCATAAGAAAGTGGGGGATTTGATAAAGTCGGGGGAGTTGATGGCGGAAATTGAGACCGACAAAGCGACCATGGACTATGAGTCTTTCAATACTGGAACCGTATTGCACTTAGGAGCCAAGGAAGGACAGGCTGTAAAGATCAATGATGTCCTGGCAATCATTGGTAAAACTGGTGAAGACTTTAGTGCTTTGCTCGCTGCAGCACCCGCTCCGGCGGCAGCAAAACCAGAACCCTCAAAAGCACAGCCGACAGCAGCCGCACCTGTTGATACGTCCGGGATAAAGGCTGAATTGGTTTACATGCCGAAGATGAGCGATACGATGAGTGAAGGCGTAATTGCGGCATGGCATAAAAAGGTTGGCGACTCGGTGAAGTCGGGCGAATTGCTCGCCGAAGTGGAGACCGACAAGGCCACCATGGAATACGAATCATACAATACAGGAACACTACTTTATATCGGAGCAAAAACAAAGGAGGCCGTTGCCGTCAACGGTGTGCTGGCGATTATCGGTGACAAGGGCGCCGACTGGCAAACCCTGTTGAAAGCACATCAGGCAAAAGGTGTTGCAGCAACTTCAGCCCCGGTTGCAACAGCAACTCCAGCTTCGCCGGCAGCACAAACAACTTCCGCCCCCATGCCTTCCACCGCAGAGAGTTCCGCTAACGGACGTGTGAAGGCATCACCGCTGGCTCGGAAGATGGCCAAAGACATGGGCTATGATATTTCCAGCATCCCCGGGTCGGGCGAGCTAGGAAGGATAACCCGTCGTGATATTGAAAGTTACAAACCCTCAGCCGCTAGCTCTTCAGCATCAAGCAAGGCTGCGGCACCGGTTGTGCTGCCAGCTGTAGTTGGAAAAGAAAGCTTTGAGGAGATCCCCGTATCGCAGATGCGGAAGACCATCGCGAAGCGTCTGGCTGAAAGCAAATTTACGGCTCCGCATTTCTACCTGACCATGGAGATCAACATGGATAGGGCAGTAGAAGCGCGCAAGAGTATAAACGAAGTTGCTCCGGTTAAAATTTCTTTTAATGACATGGTCATTAAGGCAGTTGCCGCGGCCCTGCGCCAGAACCCTGATGTCAATGTGAGCTGGCTAGGCGATAAAATGCGCAAGAATCATCACATCCATATCGGAGTCGCCGTGGCCGTGAAAGATGGACTGCTTGTACCGGTGATCAGGTTTGCCGACAACAAGTCGCTTTCACACATCGCTGTAGAGGTAAAAGATTTGGCACAAAAAGCACACGATAAGAAATTGCAGCCCAGTGACTGGGAGGGAAGCACTTTTACGATTTCCAACCTGGGGATGTTTGGCATTGAAGAATTCACAGCCATCATCAATCCTCCAGATGCCTGCATCCTGGCGGTGGGCGGCATTAAGGAAACCCCGATTGTAAAGAACGGGCAAGTTGTTCCCGGCAATGTGATGAAGGTCACGATGTCGTGTGATCACCGCGCGGTAGACGGGGCTGTTGGTTCCGCCTTCCTCAAAACGCTGAAGGGGCTGCTGGAAGATCCTGTAAGAATCCTCATCTGATTGGAGCGCACGTGAGTACGATGACTCCGATACACGCTACGACTATTCTTGCTGTCCGGCATAATGGGCAGACCGCCATTGGTGGCGATGGTCAGGCCACCTTGGGCGCGACGATTGCCAAGAGCAATGTCAAGAAGATCCGCAAGCTGCAGGATGGCAAGATTCTGGTGGGATTTGCCGGTTCGACCGCCGATGCGTTTACGCTCCTCGATCGCTTTGATGAAAAGCTGAATGCTTACAGTGGCAACATGAAACGCGCTGCGATTGAGTTGGCAAAAGATTGGCGGACGGATCGTTTTCTGCGCAGGCTGGAAGCCATGCTGATCACGGTTAGTAAGGATGAGCTATTGATGGTTTCAGGAACCGGTGATGTGCTTGAGCCTGATCACGAGGTGGCTGCCATTGGGTCGGGGGCGATGTATGCACAATCTGCGGCCCTGGCGCTGAAGAAGCATGCGTCCCATCTTACGGCGGAGGAGATTGTTCGTGAAAGTCTCACCATCGCTGCCGATATCTGTATTTATACGAATCATAACTTAGTGATTGAGAAGCTGTAGCTATGTTATCGTTTTCTGGGGAACCTTTTACGGAGCGAGAGCTGCCAGGTTCCTTAGTGAGGGTTGGCACCCTTTCTCTTTCAAGCAGAACTGGATTGAGTTCTTGACTTTGAATGATACCGCACTCCGGCCTTATACGCTTCCTTCAGTTCCTGGTAATCCAAATGACCAGTGAAAAGCTGGATAGATCAGATTTTCATATTTTATCCAGACTTATTCAGCAAGAACTATCAATGATGAGATTTCACTGATGACAGGAAAACTTAATGCCTTTTTATCTAAAGCATCACATTTCATCCTCTATTACCAAAGTGCCCTGGCTGCTAATGATTTTCCAGGCATTGTCTTTCTTGACATATATCCGGGTAAACTTGGAGCGTCCAAAGATAGCGCCAGACTTGCTTTTGTTCACTTGTTTTCCGGTAGTCACGGCAAAATTGCCGTAGACAGTGGCCTTAACATCTTCTATGGAGATTTTATTGTTCGGATTGGTGGATAGCTGGTATTCAATAACTCCAGCTTTGTTGACTGTACGTCCGGATGGCAATATTCCCTGGTAACTAACATCATACAGATTAGAAAGGGTTATTGAATCCCTATTGATAATGGCTTTCAGTCGTTGGTCTTCGAGCTTGATCAGGGTTTGTTCTAGCGTTTCTGTTTGCGAATGCGCCGCAAAGAAAACCGTTGCAAAAAGAATGTGGAGTAAATATCTCATACAAGGTTTTTTTTAGCGAACCTAAATATAGTGAATTGAGAAGGTTGAAAACTCAGCTTGACGATAAATATCATTTTTGAAGGCTATCATCAACGGGTAGGCTAAACCAAAAGTTTGGAGCAAGCTCAGGCAATAATCCGCAACGGCTGAGCTACACCTACTTCAGGCGCATTCCGTTGAGCGCCTGACCATTCTGGTACAGAACAAGTTTTTCAATGGCCCCTTGGTCATTCTTCATGAATTCAATTTGTGCGTCAACGACTTGTGTTCTTTCCGACGTAAATAAACTTTGCGTGCTCCAGCATTTTCAACGGCTGTCACCTTATCTTACCTATTGCATTGAGCATTCACCTGTGGGCTTGGCCTGCCGCTGGTGGTTTCCGGAATTCGCTTGGCGTCAGGGGGCAAAAAGCTAATAATTGGCGTCCCTGCACACTTTTTTGCACTTCCGACTTGCAAATCAGCTCAAAAATCCAGAAAATAGAGGTAGTAGACCGAACGGTAGCTGAACAGTCGCTGAACGGTCACTGAACGGTAACTGGCTGGTATCATGATATATCCATGATACTGTCTGTAGATTGTCTGATAAGTATTTTTTAACGGGACTGAATTATGTCTAAGGTCATCAATAATGCAATCCTTCAGGGTGTCAGTGGCAAGCTGGGTGACACGCATTATTACCGCAACCTTCATGGCAAACTACAGATGTGTAATCTGCCGGGCGAGCGGAAGAAGTCGACGGCCAGGCAGAAAGATCAGATGAAACGGTTTCGTAAGGCCAGTCAATATGCCAAAGCCGAAACCAGGAATGCGGCGGTCAAAGCCCACTATGCCACGGGGATTTGCCGTGAGCGGCCCAGTGCGTACAATGTTGCGTTGTCTGACTACCTAAACGCCCCGGTCATCCACTACATCCGGCCGAAGCTATACACCGGTGATGTAGATAGCCTCATCACGATCAAGGCCACCGACGATTTCCGTGTGGAGCGTGTGCATGTGACTATCCATACCCCCAACGGCAAGCTTCTAGAATCAGGCGAAGCTGAGCGGAACAAGCGCAAGCCGTTTATGTGGAACTACCGGGCGACGGTGAAGAATGCAAAGGTGAGCGGGAGTGTTATTAAGGTGATTGCTGAGGATAGGCCGGGGAATGAGACGAAGGGGGAAGTAGTGATTGGAGCGTGAGGTGTTGGGTGCTGGGGGCTGGGTGTTAGGTGTTAGGCGTTGGGTATGCGCTTCTGCGCTAATTTTTTCTTTTCGATTCCTTCGCCTTAGCGGTTCATTTTTTCATCTCCTTCAATTCGAATCATCCCATGGGTTGAGTGACTGGGCGTAGTCTTGTCGGGTGACGATGAGTGCCTTGGGTACTCCATTTTCGTGGATGGCGGTAAATCCGTAGTCGTAGCAGAAGTAATAGACCTGGTTCTTGCGGGTTTTGTATGCCGAGGAGAATACGTTTACATCGTATTGCATCGCGTCGAGCACTTCTTTTCGCACGACGGCTTTGCCCACGGGGCAGAGGTGTTTGAGGATGCTCCGGTTCTTGCGGAGGATTTTGTTGGTTGATTGGATTAGGAATTCGGTATGCAAGCCAGAGGCTTTGTTGCCGATTGTCCGGCACTGGTCGGTGCAGTACTTTTTGTCGGACCGGCCCAAGATGATTCCCCCACATGCGAGGCATTTCCGCTGTTCCATAGTTTAAATCCTTTAAACGCTTTAAATCCTTTAAACCCTTTAAACGCCTTAAATCCTTTAAGCACGCGTGGATTCGGACTGATTCGGTTTTTAATATGGCAAAGGTCTTTATACCACCGAGGATTGCACAAAACAAGACTCACAGAAAACATGACTACTACATTACCCATCATCACGCTGCGCCATCTCATGATGGACGGCAACCCTCTGATTGGCATGCAATTCTACCCCAACAAGGTTGTAGAGGCGCTGGTCGCCACGCTTACCGCCGTGAATTGGTCGGAGGAGCATCGCATGCATCATGTGCCTAACTCACCCGAGGGCCTTACCGAGCTATTCAGAACATTTCGGGGTATTGCGTGGCTGGAAGGCCGTTACTTTTTCCGCAACCGCCCGGTGCGGCCTGATGCCGAGCCTATTGACCTGAGTGTGTTGCGCAGACCCAACCCCCTGTCTACCAACCTGGTGCCCTGCCCGGACGAATACATTGCCTTGCTGGAGACCAAGCGTTACAGTTTGAACACCGCCAGGACCTACACCACGCAATTCAAGAAGTTTATCAACCATTTCCCGGACAAACCGCTGCGTGAGTTTGACGAACTGGACATCAGGTCCTATTCGCGGCACCTTGTTAAGCAGGGCAAATCAGGTTCCCTGCAAAACCAGGCCATCAATGCGATCAAGTTCTACTACGAGCAGGTACTCGACATGCCGCAACGGTTCTATGACATTGAGCGACCTCGCAAAGAGCAACAGCTACCTGATGTACTGAGCAAAGAGGAAGTTCAAGCCATGATCACCCGAACGGAAAACCTCAAGCACAAGACCATTCTGATTACCCTATACGCCTGTGGGCTGCGGCTGTCCGAGCTGCTTGATCTGAGATTGACTGACCTGAAGCGAGACCGAAACCTGGTACTCGTTCGGCAAGGGAAGGGGAAGAAGGACCGGCACACGGTACTTGGAAAGAAGACTATTGCGTTGTTGGATCAATACATTGCACAATACAAACCCAAGGAATACGTGTTTGAAGGCCAGAAGGGGGGAAGATACAGTTCAAAGAGTGTTCAGAACGTAGTTGAGCAAAGTGCGACCAGAGCCGGAATAACGCAAGGCGTCTCACCGCATACGCTGCGGCACTCCTTTGCCACCCATAGCCTTGAGGCGGGGACAGACCTGCGCTATATTCAGACCGCGCTCGGTCACAGTTCCCCGAAGACCACAGAGATCTATGCCCATGTCTCGACAAAAAGCCTATCCGGTATTGTAAGTCCGTTGGAAAATCTGGATATTGGATAATGAACTCAGCGGCGGCATCCTTTCTTGGTATTATGGAGGTTCTTTCGAATTTGTGGGTTGTGACGGGGTTCGTCCAAAAGAAATATACACGCAATACGCAATAGCCAACATATTTGGCATGACTAATACACAGATGTTGCCGGCCATTCGCCCGCGGGCATTTTATAAAATCCTTCGATTGAGAAAATGAATGCCCGCTCGGCCAACGCGCAGGACGCATTTCATCTGAACGTC
>JAYVBH010000013.1:0-123692 GCA_043750575.1 Cyclobacteriaceae bacterium | reverse complement strand
CTGCCTGGCGATAGAAGAATTCATTATGTTCATTTCTCATCCGTGTATATCCGTGGTATCCGTGGCAAAAAAAGAAGTTAGCCACGGATAGCACGGAGGAACACGGATAAGTGCAGGCCTGTTTCTAACGCTCTCTCATCTGTGGTAATCTGTGTAATCTGTGGCAAAAAAAGGTTAGCCACGGATTACTCGCAAGATGGCCATTTTGGGGTCCACTTCGACATTTGATATTCGTTGTTTCGATATTCTACATTTATCATCTTTGCATTAGGCCTGCACCATAAATCAGTTAAACCATATCATTCTCCGCACCAAACCACATTTTCAAATCCCCAAATCCCCAAATTCTCAAATTACAACCATGAAAAATCTCTCCCTCCTCTCGCTGCTCGCCTTGTTCATTGCCGCCGCTTGCACAAGTGACAAAACCAACGAGCGCAACATCGTCCTTGGTGACACAATCAAGACCGAGTCGGGGCTGAAATATATGTTCACCAAGATCGGCAAGGGACCCGCAGTCCAGACCGGGTCAAAAGTCTCTACCTACCTGGCATTGAGTGTTGACGGCAAGGAAGTATGGAATACCAATGGCCCGCCGGATTCATCATTCACGTTCATCGCCAACAAGGACCGAATGATCAAGGGATTCACGGAAGTAACGATGAAACTATACGAAGGCGACGAAATTATTGCCATTCTTCCTCCTGCTATCGCCTATGGGGAAAAGGGCGCCGGAGCGGATATCCCTCCCAATGCCACCCTCGTGTATACCCAATACAAAATGAAGAAGGTTAATGCGCCAAAAGCATCCCTTTCTGACACACTCCTGCTTGCCTACCAGTCGGGTGGGCACAATCAAATGGTTACCCGATACAATCAGATCATGAATTCTCCAGACACGGCCAAATACTACTATGACAAAGGTCAGTGGCGCATTCTTTGGAACCTCCTTTCAGAAGCCGAAATGCATGAGGAGGCGCTGCAGATGATTGAGTACATCAACACAGACAATGAATCAGGCATGCGTTGGTATCGTGTACGCACCTATGAGAAGATGGAGAAGTACAAGCAGGCTCTTGATAGTCTGGACGCCTTGATGAAATCAGATACGTCGATGACGTCTAACTCACGCGCGACCCAGCTACGGAGTGAATTGTCAGAGAAAGTTAAGGGGACGAAATAAAGGGCGATGGATCAAACGTCTACTCGGATTCGGGTAGCTATAACAGACACAGCTGCCCAGACAAGCCTAGTCTTTAAAACCCTCCATCACCGGTAAGGCCTTATTTGTAAAATCAAACAACGCCAGGTTTTTCCCCGCGGAGCCATCGGTGGCTGCAGGTCCACGGAAAGCAGCCCACTGAGCGCCCCAGTAGCAGTGGCCCGCCCCTTTCGGGTTCTGTTTTAAAATAGTCTTGAGCGCAGGTCAAAGTTGCCCATCAAAATCAAAACAAATCCCATACCACAGGATTTCTTATTGATTGATTGTCCGGATAACAGTACGACTTGCCACTCTCCCTTGCAATCACGTGCATCACAAACCACATTCGTGACAAGGCTTACGGCCGAGCACACTTTCCCCTAATCGACCCACAGATTGCTAAACATCAATACTCCACGAACACATATCAAGCAACGTGATCTAACAGACTGCGGTGCTGCCTGCCTGGCTTCTGTCGCCGCCCATCATCATCTGGAAGTACCCGTCGCCCGCATTCGTCAGCTGGCGTCCACTGACACCAAAGGCACCCATGTTTTGGGAATGGTGCAAGCGGCCATGGCGCTTGGGCTTGATGCCAAGGGGGTACGCGGACCGTTTGAAAGCCTTTCGACCATTCCTCTTCCTGCGATCGCACACATTGTTGTCCGAAATGTTATACAACACTATGTGGTGATCTACAAAGTCACACAGGACTACATCGCCGTAATGGACCCTGCTACCGGAACGATCGAAAAGCTAAGCCCAGAAACATTCCGGAAGCAATGGACTGGCGTCCTTATCATCCTTTGGCCCAACGAGAGTTTTAAGCCCGGAAATCAGAAAAGATCTCTTACGAAAACACTTTGGGGGTTGATCAGGCCGCATCGCTCAACTGTGCTTCAGGCATTTTTCGGTTCTGTTGTCTATACCCTTATCGGACTGTCAATGTCAGTCTATGTACAAGTGATCATTGATGACGTGTTCATCCATGAAGACAGGAATCTTCTTAACCTTTTGAGTGGCTTTATGCTCACTTTGCTTTTGATTCAGGTGTTCATTCAGGTGGCCAGGAGTATTCTGACAATTCGCACGGGACAGGCAATCGATCGGCAACTGATTCTGGGGTATTACCAGCATTTGCTTAAGCTACCTCAAGCCTTCTTCGATAGCATGCGTTCCGGAGAAATACTATCCCGGATCAATGATGCGGTCAAAATCAGAATGTTTATCAACGAGGCCATGCTCAACCTCAGTGTAAACTTCTTGGTAGTCCTGCTATCTTTTTCGCTGATGTTCATTTACAACTGGAGACTTAGCCTGCTCATGCTGGTGATCATACCATTATACAGCATTGTCTACTTGATTTCATCGCGTTTCAACCGGACCGTTGAACGACGGGCCATGGAGCAGGCGGCCGACCTTGAGTCGCAGCTCGTAGAATCCATTCAGGCCATTCGAACGATTAAAAGTTATGGGCTTGAGGGCACAGCTTATAGCAAGACAGCCGATTCATTTGAACGACTCCTCTCCACCCTGTATCGCTCGGGTCAAAATGCAATTTTTACAATAAGCTCAACAGAACTTCTTTCGCGGCTATTCACGATTCTACTTTTTTGGGCCGGCTCCACCTACGTGATCCAAAAGGAGCTAACTCCCGGTGAGTTGTTATCCTTCTACGCCCTGATTGGCTACTTCACCGGACCTGCCACCAGTCTTATCGGAATGAACAAAGTCATCCAGAATGCCATTATCGCGGCTGATCGTCTATTTGATATCCTTGACCTGGAGCAAGAGACAAGGGTTACGGGCATTGTATTGGAGCCACCCCTGACAGGGGATATCATTTTTGATCATGTCAGCTTTGGCTACGGTTCGAATGCTGCCGTGCTCAACGATCTTTGCATACGAATCCCTGCCGGTAGGATAACCGCCGTTGTTGGAGAAAGTGGATCAGGAAAATCAACATTGATTGCATTGCTTCAAAACCTCTATACCCCTTCCGGTACAATAACCCTGGGAGACTATTCAATCTGCCACATTGAGAATCATTCCCTGCGTAGGTTCGTCGGTGTCGTTCCACAAAAAATCGACCTCTTCGCCGGTAATGTTACGGAAAACATAGCCCCAGGCGACGATGAACCGGACTTGAAACGCATCACTCATTTGTGCATCAGCCTTGGTATTCTTGAATTCATTGAGAAACTCCCACAAGGCTTCAACACCTACCTTGGAGAAAACGGAATAACCCTTTCCGGTGGGCAAAAGCAACGGCTCGCCATAGCCCGTGCGCTGTATCGCGAACCGGAAATTCTCATCCTGGACGAGGCTACTTCCTCACTTGACCCGGTGGCAGAACAATATATCCAACGTGTCATTCGCTCGTACCGAGATCGCGGAAAGACCATCATCCTTATCGCCCACCGGCTCAGCAGCGTGAGGGATGCCGACAAGATCATTGTGCTCGACAGCGGTCGTGTCGCCGAGGAGGGGACACATACAGAACTGCTCTCGTACAAGGGCAAGTACCATCAGCTGTTGCAATACCAGCTGCCTAACGTTGACTTTGCTTCTTCAAACCCGGTCAACAACTAACCCAAAGCGCTAAAGAAATGGTATCTTCGGTTCCTTATAAATCTACCCACCATGCTCATTTCCCTAAACTCATACCTCGGAATTCTGGCGGCCGCGCTCCTGATCTCCGTAACCACTGCTGCCCAATCCAAAAAGGAGAAGATCATCAACGATGCTAAAGCCGCCAAATCAGAGTTTATTAAGACGGACGCGAAGATGGCTGGACTCTTCAGCAAAGCATACGGCTACGTTATCCTTCCAAATGTCGGTAAGGGCGGCATAGGTATCGGTGGAGCTTCTGGTAATGGGGTTGCCTATGAACACGGAAAAATGGTAGGCATGGCCAAAATGACCCAGGTGAGCATTGGGCTTCAGCTTGGTGGTCAGGCCTACCGGGAAGTGATCTTCTTTGAGTCAAAGGCAGACCTCGACCGCTTCAAAGAGAATCGCATCGAATTATCTGCACAGGTCTCTGCGGTAGCCGCTGCATCCGGTGCCTCAGCAAACGCCAAATATGTTGAAGGGGTAATGGTGTTCACCATGCAGAAAGGCGGGCTGATGTACGAAGCATCGGTGGGTGGACAGAAATTCAAGTTTGAGAAGTGAATTCAGCAGGCATTTATTGAGATGAACACGTTGCTGGCTTTAAGCCTTTCCGGAATATTTCTAATCCTTTCCATACTTCATTTGTATTGGGGCTTCGGAGGAAAGTGGGGCATTGCTTCCACCCTGCCGACGAGCCGGAGTGGGGAAAGAATTCTTAACCCCACATCTTTTCAATGCTTCTTTATTGCGGGAGGGTTACTGCTCTTCGCTTTGTTACCCCTGCACAAGATTGGATTGCTGCTTACGGAACTCCCATCCTGGATTTCTGTTTATGGGTTGATAGCGATAGTCGCTATCTTCTTTCTCCGAGCCTTGGGCGACTTCCGGTATGTGGGCTTTTTCAAGAAGGTAAGCGAAACGCCGTTCGGTCGTCTGGATACGCTGATCTATTCGCCTCTTTCATTCGGAATTTCCGCTATGGCATTGCTGATGGTATTGTATTGATGGATATGGCGCTAGCCAATCCTTAGTACTAAAGGCAGATACCTGCGTCCTATTTCCGTCCCTCGCTACAATTACGAGCCCACCCTCGTAAACCGATCAGTTCAAGGCGAGAATGCACTTAGCATTGTTCATGATCGGTTCAACTGATTTCAAAAGAGGCTTAACGGTGAAGTCAAGGTCAATAGGTTTACCTGTGAAGTCCATTCGAATGGCCACTATTCCTGTCCTCGAAATGTGCCCGTAAACACTCCGCTCGAGTTGAAATATAGGTGAAAATGAAGTAACCTCCATGGTAGAGGTTGTGGCCGAACTGTATCGTCCGCTGGTTGATGTTCCACTCTGGGTATAAGACTTACTTTGATTGAAAGGCGGCACTTCGGAAGAAGGTTTAAGGTGAAGTACCGTCCCATCAGCCAGTTTTACCAATACGGAATCAGTCACGGCCATCGGCTTTTGGATATCTCCTGCATGCAGGAAGGTCATTTCGATCAGCAACTTATCGCCTTTCTTCATCGAGGTCCAGACCCAGCCTCTGTTTTTATGAATAATGGCATTTGTCTGCTCCCCGGTGAAAGCATCTTTCTTGTTGATGTCATACTTACACTTTTGCGCAAATAAGGTGTGTGAAAAAATCAAACACAACAGAAACATCAGGGAGGTTTTCATAGTTACGTTCTTTATCAAATAAAGTTAACAATAAAATACTGGATTTTTAGCGAGCCCAAATTACCAGAACTATTTTACGGCCCTGTAGTCAAGTTCTCGTATTCTAACTAAGATTTCTTCCGCATATTTTCTTGCTGTATCCGGACTTTGGGCATAGACTTCATTTGTAAGCAAAGCATAATTCTGATCGGTCAGGAGCATAACATGATAGACAACTTTTGTAGCTGTTGGGTTAGCATTTTCGACACAATTGTGCGTGAGGAAATAATACATCACTTGAACATCTCCTGACTGCTCTGTCACCAGCTCTCCCTTTTTCACAAAACCCCCCAACCTGGAAACATTCACGTCGTTTTCAAGCTCGTTGTATTCCCCTTCCACGGATTGTTTAAAAACCCCTTTCATTCCTCCCATGGAAGCATATGCAACCGCGGTTTGACTCATCACAGTTCTATCATAGTAGTGTTGGAGGACAACCCCGACCGTGCTTTTAAATACTCCATTTGCATTTCCATCACAAGTGGATTTGGCGTCACCCTGAACCGTACCGCCTTCGTTCAGCGTGAGCATATAGCCCGGAATGTTGTTTACAACAGCTTCAACTCCAACGGCAGATTCGGGTAGTGTGTAATTGGCAGTTGACGTTTGCGCTGAAACATGAATCACCGGTGCAAAAACTACCCAAGCCATTAGTAGTGGTTTCATCCTGTCTGCCTTACATCTTAACAATTTCCACGCGCCGGTTGAGTGCCCTCCCTTCCTCGGTACTGTTATCCGCAATTGGTTTATCCGGCCCCCAGCCCTTGAAAGATAATGCAGCTCTATTAATTCCTTTGGCAATCAAACCATTCATAACGGCCTTCGAGCGATTCTCAGAAAGTGTTTTGTTCGCTGGCACGGCTCCAACGTTGTCGGTATGTCCTTCAATACTCACTTTCAAAGACGGGTTCGAGGTAAGCATTTCAGCCAGCTGGTCAATGATTTTCTGAGACTCTGCCTTGATGTCAGCTTTTCCAAAATCAAAATTAATATAGAGGGAAATATGCCCATCTGTATTCAACGCGGTAAGGATGTCATTGGAGGTGATTTCCTGCTTCATTTCCTCCAGCTGCACGATATATAGAATATAGAAATCATTGTTATCATTGCCGCCCGTATCCACTTTCACCCAGGCAATCTCTTTACCACTCTTTAGTATTTTGAATACCGCAGTAACCTCACCTACACTAAGAAACACTGTAATACCTCCGATCTTCTTGGCAGCAGCCTCGTAGTTCCTGAAGATTTGCAAAACACTTGGCTTTTGTTGTCCCGATTCCGCATTAAAATCATAACGTATCGTCGTTGTTGTCCCTTCCTTGCTTATCATGGTAGTTCCTCCAGCAGCAAGGTTGAAGTCAACGGCATCGAAATTGGATTTGCATTCTGACAAAATGAAGTTTGCCATGCGATTCGGGAACATGGGGTGCTCCTTACATCCTTCTGCATCCTGAGCAAGGGAAATGGTACTTGACAGGAGTAAGGAAAGGATCGAGTATACAATTTGCTTTTTCATATTTGTGATTACTTAATTATTTTGACTTCTTCAGTTTCATTTTGCCCGGTTGCCCAGGCCGTGGTGATCTGGATATAGGAGCCTTCTCTAATCTCGACAATTTCAATCTCCAACTTCAGGTCTCCCTCCATGTTGAGATTATTGTCATTCTTGATAACCTTAAAGGGTACCAGACGAAAAGTACACGCGTCGAGCCACTCCGTCAGGTATTCCACGATGATGCCCATCTGCTCGTTTTCTTCACGCTGAATTCCTGCTGACCGGGTTATGATGGACACGCCATTTACCTTGTCCTCGATCTGGAACTTCCCTTCCTTCAATTTTTCACAACCGGATATCTGTGAAAACGCAGGAGCGGTTCCAAACAGAATAAGCACCATGAGCATATTGAATCTACCGAAAATTCCGGTGCGTGGTGTCCGATATGATTCTTCAGTACTGGTCATACGGATACAATTTAGTGAATTTGATCATGATTACTTCAGTACGCCGATTTTTGGGTATTTTAGAAGGTCCATAGAAATGAAACGCCACCTGATAATTCTATTTGGATTCCTGATCCTCACCGCCTGCAGCAAGGATTCGCCAGCTCCGTCTCAGCGCTCGTACCGAATGGGATTTGCGAATTCCGCACCACGGTTCGGCGATTTTGATTTAATCATCCAATCGCTCAATCTCTGGACGGTACGGGCCGATGCCGCGATTGTCAATACGGAGGTTCCCTGGAAGGAACTCTACGACGGTATGAGTCCAACTACATATGTTCTTGATAATTACCAGGGTCTTGTAGACTTCTACCGTAGCAAGAACATGAAGCTTTGGGTCTATGTTGACCCGCAAAATGGATTGGATCGCACATCAGATGCTGTCGCCTTACAGAACCTTGGAAAGACCATTGCTCAGGATGAGGCGCAAGCCATGTATCGAAGGTTCGTCATCGTCATGGACAGCATGTTAAACCCTGACCACCTGGGGCTGGCGCTGGAGACAAATTTGATCCGCGCGGCCTCGCCACCGGCAATCTACCTGGGCGTTAAAAAGGCAGTCAATGATGTGGCCGCAGAACTCAAGGCCAGAAACAGACCAGCACCGTTAAGCGCAAGTGTTCAGGTTGATGTTGCGTGGGGCAACCCGGGAGGTACTTACGTCGGAGTCGAGCAAGACTATGCTGATTTTCCCTTCATCGAAGAACTGGGGCTTTCCTCCTATCCCTATTTTGGTATTGATAACCCGGATCAATTGCCCTTGAATTACTATTCGAAATTGATCGAGGGAAAGTCACTCCCTGTTTTTGTTTCCGAAGGCGGCTGGACTTCAGGTTCAGTCAATACCCCAACGGTTTCCTTTGCGGGTTCGACACAACTCCAGGAGCAGTATGTCCACCGCCAGCGACTCTTGCTAGACGAAGTGAAAGCGATCGCCTGGCTTCAACTGACTTTTACGGATATCGACATCGCAAGTGTGCCGGCTCCCGTACCTGACAATCTGGGCTACTTCATCTTTCTCGGAATGGTGGACGTCAATCTCAAGCCAAAGCCGGCGCTAGCTGCTTATGATGAAATCTTCAATCTAAAATTGACTGGAAACTAGGCATTGAAAACCTTGTCCAGCTATTCTTTCACAAAGCCAACAGCTAATCCCGATAGCCATCGGGACTAACGGCCAACTGCCCTATTCACCATCGACTTGTCACCTGTCATTTGCCAGTGAACCAAGGAAACCGGGATAATTCCCACCTGATTGAATTCATCCATAAACTCTTTCAGTTGAAACTTCCCTTCCCGCTGTCGTCCATACTCAGCGATCAGTTGGTCGATCAGCATTTTTCCCGTCACATAACTCTCTCCGTATGCCGGCTGCTGAAGATAAAAATGCTCTTCATGTTGGATCGTGCCGCCATCAGCAGGGAGCAATCCCCAGGGAACCCATTTGGATGCATACTTTGTGGCTTGGTCAAAATCCATTTCCTGTCCGTGCTGATACAGCCCTCCTAATCCGCGGGCACAGCGCTGTGCCAGCATGATATATACCAACTCTGGCACCTGAGGACGGTTATCCAGCATTCCTGCATTCATCACCAGCTCTTCCATGGCCGTTGCCATACCTTCAGCGCGGGTATCAAAAATGTTGTAGAGCAAGGGAACGCGGCGGATGGGGCTTTCGACAGGTTCCTCCAATTCACGTGCCTTGTCGATCCAATGGAAAAAGTGTGCGCGCATGGGCATCGGGTCGCGGTAGTCAACCTCATGAAAGAAGCCACGCATTCCCTCTGCTGGGGTAAACGGAATAATAACTGCCCGCATAGCCGGATCCATGTATGGCTTCACGGTCATCATCTCATCACCGAGAAATTTCATGAATTCATCTGTTGCCTGATTCTGCATTTTCGCGTACGCTTCTGCTGTTGGAGCGCGCATAAGCGGTGGCTTTGCCCGATTATGATATTCTGCCAAACGCAGCGCTTCATGCGCACGCATCAGTTCACGCTCAAGCAATATCACTTCCTCCTGCCAGGTGTATGGCACGAGGTGGACATTCTTCAGGCACCAATCATAATCGGCCTTGCCAATTCCAGACACTCCTGTTTTGGTTTTGGCCTGCTCTGCAACCCAATCGGCAAACGCGTTACCGGCCTCGATGGCTTCACGTGATGCTGCTGCCAAATCAGGATAAGTTGCCTCGTACGTTGTCGCAAATGTTTTCAATTCGTCATTCGACTCCCGAATCGAACGGGATCCCAGGTTCCATAGGTCTTTGCCGTTACCGGTCAGGTTCTTCTTTGCTTGCTCAAAGACAGCACCAGCCTTGCGAAGACGGCCAGCTATAACCGCAGCATCATCAGCCGAGAGGGGTTGCTTGTAGAACGGTATGTCAACGGCGCCGAATATGTTTGGGCCTTCGCGCTCAGGAACATCTGATGGCGAAGCAAAGAACCAAACGTAAAAGGCAGGGTCCTTCTCCCAGGGCCTTACCACACGGTGATCAAAATCAAGGCCATTCATCTCAGCCCACACGAGGTACCAATCAATTTGATTCTTGACAGGCCATCCTGTGGTGTCAAAGGCCTGAAGTCGCGCCTGCCATTTTGAAAGCTCGGCATGTTGCTTTTTCATGTTGGCCACCGTGTAGTCCGAGACTCCGTCAACCATATCCGGCGATTGAAATTCACGCCATTCCGTGAACAAAGTGACCAGCTGTTCGTAAGTGGTTGATTTGGGCGCCTCGGTCGCGGGCGGTGCGGCGCACTGCGTCAAAGTAAACAGGGCAGAAAAAACCAGGCATGAAGAAATGCTGTGCTTCATAGAATACATTGGATTATTGATGGAATGATTGGAATACGCTCAAAATGTTGATGATGTCAGTGCAATATCCGCTTTTGACCAGGACTTTTTAAAGCGAACCAACATCTTTTCCGAATCCGCCTTCTTCTTTTGCCCTTTCATGCTCAGGTATAGGCCCTGGAGGCTCCAGCCGTTTTCCGGGTAAAGCATCAGGTCTTCACGGTATATCTTTTCTGCTTTCGCAAAATCGCCCTGCTTGATTAAATAAGCGCCGTATCCGTGTCGCACCGGTTTATGCCAATCAGCAGGTTCGTTATAGCGGAGCCCGTCTTCCAGTACAATGGCGTCTTCAAACGCTTTCCTTGCCACATCATGCTTTCCCAATGCTGAATTCAGCTCACCTTCGAGCACTTTCTCAGCGACCGCCAGCATACTTGCAGGGTTATTGATCCATGCAGAAACCAGCGTTGAACCATAACTGGCCAACACGCCTCTCAGCTCCGCCAATTTCTCTCCTGCCTTTTGAGTATTGCCTTTTCGCAGGTGAGCTATTCCCTGGCCATAGCACCAAACCCCCTTTAGGTAAGGCTGATCAGCAAATGGTAATGGTTCAGCGAGTACATCGTCCCATTTCCCAAACTGGACCAGGTTGTACATGGGCGTTGCATACAAATGCTGAAGAACAGACATATCAGGTAGCTTCATCAACGTCGTGTTGATCTTCGACTGAACATCGCGTGCGGCCTTCATGGAGCGGGCGAAGCTGCCCTCGAAAGCGGCACATGCCCAGAGAAAATGATAATTATGGGGATAGTAGGCCATCGAATACAAACCCTCCTCATAACTTGTCTTGAAATAATTTTCGTCAGCCTGTACGGCTTGCTCATTGGATAAGGCTCCCTTTGCGTAATCTCCTGTGCGGATATAAATATGAGAAGGCATATGAACCATATGTCCTGCGCCAGGCATCAGGGTCTGAAGCCGATCCGCACTTTTTGTAGCCCTACCCGGTTGTTTTGATGCCTCCACGGCATGAATATAGAAATGATTAGCACCCGGATGATTGGGATCCAGCGTCAATACTTTGTCTAGTTGATATAGAATTTCAGGGGTCCATGATTTCGCCCTTCCATCATGTTCCCAGTAGTCCCAGTAGTGCACGTCCATAATTGCTTCTGCGGCCAATGCCAGCAAGTCCGTGTCTTTAGGATATTTTTTGGCCAGGTTCCTTGAAGCCTCCACATAAGCCTGATCAAGCGCTGCGCGGTCGCCCGAAAAATTACTTGCATAGCGGACTGCCTGCGCTTCGATGATGTCTTTTTCGCGCTGATCTTTCGCACCAATCGCGAGCGCATTCCGTATAGCTTCATAGGCGGTGAGCGACGTAGCGCTATCCATCATCGGCATATTGATATTTGGCCCAAGGGCTAGCGCTTGTCCCCACCATGACATGGCAGAGGAGGGGTCAAGTTGCGCAGCATGTCGGAATGCTTTGAACGCTTCCCGGTGATTAAAGCCATAGTATAACCGGATGCCCTGGTTGAAATAATTCTGTGCCTGTTTGCTCCGGGTATCAATCACGAACGAATATTGGCCCAGGTTATCAAACAGAACGGGGACGTTTGTTGAGTCTGAAATGATATCTGTCCATTCAGCACCCGTACCGCACATGGCGATAGGCCGAACCTCAGAACGGGAAACTTCAGGATACAAATCAGGATTGGCACTCATGAGTACCATACAAATAATGGACAGGATGATGTAGGCGCGCGGTTTCATAAAAGGGATATTGGGTAACGAATCTACAACTTTGCCTCTGTAAATCAGGAACCGGAAAAGTGGTTATTTGTGTAAGATAAATAAGGGTCTTCTGATGCCAAAGGAGCTGGTCACCCTATGATTCGAACAAAAGTCCCCATCGGCAAATTCCTTCCCTGGTTTGATTTAAGAAAAAACTCACCAAATTCAGGTGCCCCTTCTGGGAAATGGGTCTTCACAACATTCATACCTACGGTTGCAGAAAGTCCTACGGCGTACATGGATAGTATAAGGAAATAAGGTTTCTCTTCCATCAGGTCACGGCTCATTTTCATCAACTCATTGAGCTGCTCTTGCAACGTCCACTTCTCCCCTTCCGGACCCCGGCCATACGGAGGTGGATCCATGATGATGCCATTGTACTTGTTGCCGCGTTTTTGCTCACGTTTGACAAACTTGAACGCATCTTCATAAACCCAGCGGATGTTGTCCTGATTATTAAGTTGCATGTTCTGGTTGGCCCAATTGAGCCCGGGTCGTGACGCATCGCAATGGGTAACTTCAGCACCGGCAATCCGAGCCACCACAGAGGCCGCCCCGGTGTAGGCAAATAGATTCAGCACGCGAGACTTCTCCTTCTTCCAACCCCGGAGGGTATCGTAAATGAAGTTCCAGTTGTTGCCTTGCTCAGGAAAAACACCAACATGGCCGAAGCTTGTAAGCGCAAGCCGTAGGGTAAGGTGAAGGTCCCCATAGTCATAACGTACCTGCCAATGCTCGGGCATATCTTTCATTTTCTTCCAGCCCCCTTTTGCATCATCCGCGAAACGAAATTTATCACTCTGCTCACGATTAAAATGAGCATGCGCCATGCGCTTCCATTCCGTAATCGGGAGCGACCGCTCCCAGATGGCCTGCGGTTCCGGACGAATGAGAATGTAGTCGCCAAAGCGCTCCAGCTTCTCAAACTCGCCCGCGTCCAGCAGCTCGTAGTCGGTCCAGGAATTGGGATGGTAGAGTTTCATCGTTGTAAAGATAATCGCTTTGCTGTTCCCAAGATCATGCCTTTAAAGTTGTTTCAAGGTTCACCTTAATCCCCTAACTTGAAACCCATTAGGCAACCATAACCGCCAACCTGAACCCTGCGACTTGAAACCTGGAACTGTAATCACTAGTACACAGAACCCCAAGGTCAAAAGCCTGTTGGCATTGGAAAAGCCGCGCGAGCGGCGAAAGCAGCAACTGTTCATCATTGAGGGTAAGAAAGAGATAAGCCTGGCCCTTGCTGCCGGCTACCGCATCGGCAACCTGTTCTACTGCGTAGACCTTGTCCCGGAGAGGGACCTGGCCGCCTTAAGCATCAGCGACAAATTCCTGGTACCTGTTACACAGGAAGTATTTGACAAGATCGCTGTACGCGAAGGATCTGGCGGCGTCATTGCCGTGGCAGAAATGAAAGTAAACCGGATCGATGATATTCGGTTAAGCAAGAATCCACTGGTATTAGTGCTCGAATCCGTGGAAAAACCGGGGAACCTGGGGGCGATTCTCCGCACGGCTGATGCGGCGGGAGTTGATGCCGTCATCGTCTGCGATCCGCAAACAGATTTCTACAATCCCAACGTGGTGCGCTCCAGTTTAGGATGTGTATTTACCGTGCCGGTCGCTACCGCTACCTCGACGGAGACAATAGCCTGGTTGAAGCAGAACAAGGTGAACATCTACTGCACATACCTCAAGGCATCTCGTCCCTATCATGAGGTTGATTTTAGATCACCGTCCGCGATTGTCATGGGCACTGAAGCAACCGGACTTTCCGATGAGTGGGTCAACCATGCAGGCGCCAACATTATCATTCCCATGCAGGGAAAGATTGATTCCATGAATGTTTCGACAGCAACCGCGGTTGTTGTATTTGAAGCCTGTCGCCAGCGGGGCTTTAAGAAATAGGAAACTGCGATCATAAAAAAACCTCACCTGTCAATCAGATGAGGTCTCTCTAAAGTCCAACAACAATTACTTGGTCAGGCCAGGCTCGCGCTTGAGAAATTCATCATACAGCAGCGTCTGACGGCTTTGCATCGGCATCTTCCAGCCGGCAACAAACACATGGCTTACCTGAGTCTTAGTCTCAAAAATATCGCCATCACAAACAAAGAGGTTTGCGGTCTTCCCAACTTCGATAGAACCCATTTGATCGCCTACGCCGAGGATTTCGGCCGGAACAATCGTTACTGCGCGGAGCGCATCTTCCTTGCTCATTCCATACGCCACAGCAAATCCGGCGTGGTAAGGAAGGTTGCGGTAGTTACCGTTACCTTCTTCGCCTGAACGGATAGCTACTTTTACGCCAGCCTTCCGCATAAGTCCGGGGTTTGCATATTGCGCATCATACCGGTCGTATTCCCGGTTGGGAATGGCAATCACTGGCCCGGCAATAACCGGGATATTTGCTTTGGCGATACTTTCGGCTTCGCGCCATCCTTCTGATACACCCGTAAAAACTACTTTCTTTATTTTTTTCTCTTTGACCCATTTCAAGGCAGCCTGAATATCCTTTTGGGTATTCACCTCAACCATGAGCATGCGTTCACCACGAATGACAGGAACGAGCGCCTGGAGTTCGGGATAGTAGCCCACTCCCTTTCCGGCAGTTGCAGAATCAAGCTTGTGATACTGCGTTGCCTTTTCCCAGACATCATTCAACTGAGCAAGCGCCTTTTCGGATGCCTTCTTTAATTCCTCTTCCGTGCGGCGATCACCAAAACCGCGGCGACCTGTATTCGGAAAATTAAGGATGACGCCTTCAAAGCCGGCGAACATCTGATCGGGGGTATACCCATGCAAATTGATGAGCGCAGCCGTGCCGGGAAGTAGGCCCCCCTCCGGCATAGTAATGGCCGTTGTGACGCCGCTAATGCGCGTAACCGGGATAACCGTTGCATTCGGATTCACGGCTGTAAGTGCATGCATCTGTGGAATGATTTCCCCGGCTTCGCGTTCATCCGTACCCTGAGGAATTGAGCCGACTTCCAACAAACCAATCTTGGTTCCAGCGTCAATCATGCCTGGATAGATTTTCATCCCATTGCAGTTGATTACTTCTGCGCCGGCAGGAACCTGAATGTTGGTACCAACAGCCGTTATCTTGCCATTGCTGATAATAACGGTACCGTTGGCTATAACCCCTTTTGTAATCGTCTCGATGGCGGCGTTCGTCAACGCAAACACTCCCGACTTTCCTTTTGGAGACTGAGCTTGGGCAATGCCAGCGAAAAGGCAAATAACCGCTACAAATACGCTATATATGAATTGTGTCTTTTTCATGTTCGTTTCAATTATTTGTTTTCGCGATTACTCTCTTCAAACAGTACGCCCGCGTCTTGCATGCAGAAGTCATGACCATGACCCGTTTCGTACATGGTCACATCGACCGTCTGCTTTGGGTCTACCATAATCCGCATATCGGCAGGATCCTTCTCACGATCGAACCGCACAACGCCATCGACCAAAGTATACTGTGGAACGCCGTAGATGGACAAGGGATGATTTTTGAAGATGGCGATGTCGCCGTCTTTACCGGCTTCAATTGATCCTAGACGACCTTCAACGCCCAACTGCTTGGCCGGGTTGATGGTGATCAGCGCCAGGGCCTCATCATCGTTCAAACCGCCATACTTCTGAGTCTTGGCCGCTTCATGATATAGGTGTCGGATCAAATCCGGAGAATCGGAGTTGATCGAAGTCACCACTCCGTTCCGCACAAGTATCGCTGCGTTGTATGCCGTTGAAAAGTATACTTCGAGTTTGTACTGCCACCAGTCGGAAAACACGGAGGCCATCGCACCTGCCGCTGCAATTTCAGGAGCCACCTTGAATCCTTCATTGGTATGCTGAAATACTACGCGCTTGATGCCAAAATCCTTGCAGACCTTGAGCAGCATCTGAATTTCATCTGCCCGGTAGCTATGGCAGTGGAGAATGATGTCTCCCCTCAGGATGTCTGCCAATGTCTGCATACGCAAGCTGTAAGTAGGTGGTGCACCACGAAATCCTTTAACAGCTTTGGCTTTATTGTATGCTTCCCGCTTGGCAGCGTACTCCTTCGCCTCGGAGAAAGCCTTTCGTATGACAAATTCAACACCCATCCTTGTTTGAGGCTGAACGCCATCGCGACGACCATGACCAGTTGGATTTTCACCAAGGGCGAACTTGATCGTCCGTGGAGCACCCTCCATTTTCAATGTTTCCGCATCGTATGTCCCCCAACGGTGTTTGATCGTCTGTGATTGTCCGCCAATGGAATTGGCCGAGCCATGGAGCGCATGAGATACTGTACATCCTCCTGCGAGCGCACGATAGATACTCATCTGGAAAGGATTCAAAGCATCACCGGTATACACTTCCGGCGTGATGGCGTTGGTCCCTTCATTGATTTGATCCAGCGCAATGTGTGAATGGGCGTCAATGATGCCGGGCATCACGAATAGCCCTGTTGCATCAATAACGCGAGATCCTTCCAGAGCAGCAAGTCCTTTGCCCACCTGGCTGATTTTTCCATCTTTAATCAGCACATCGGTATTTGTCAGCGTGCCTTTGGTGATGGTCAGCACCGTACCGTTCTTGATTAGCACAGTTCCTTTTTCCGTCTGGGCAAAGCCAGCGGTAAGGACACTGACGGCGACGAGTAACAATAATATATTTTTCATCTTCATTTCGTTTTGCTTCTTAATTCTTGGGATCTTTTGTTCCTTCTATTGGGGCGGTCCGGTTTTGGCCGAAGCTCACGGTTCCTTTGAACGAATCCCCTTCTACTGTTACTTCTCCCGTTACGGTAACGGAATTGGCACCAAAAGTCATGGCATACTTGAACGTCACTACATCTCCGTCCAGGCTTACCTCAGATAAATCAATCGGGGATGGAAGTCTTCCACCGGAAACCTTTCCCGAATAGTTGCTCCCCTCCTTTTTGAAAATCAGTTTACCTTCTGCTTTGCCTTGTGGACTTTCTGTTGAGGTGGACCAGGTCCCCTCAATTTCCACTTTGGCATTTGGATCTACTTTCTTGGCCTCCTTTACATCCATCTTGTACATCACACCATCAACAAACACATAGCGCACCTTTGCCTTCTCGTTGAAGTATGATTTATCCGTGATGACCAGGTTCGCCATTTTCCCATTGTCAATGCTTCCCATTCGATCTGACAGGCCAAGCAGCTGGGCAGGACTGGTGGTTAATGCAGCAAGAGCGGCATCTTCGGTAAGTCCCGCGGCAATCATTCTGCGCAAGTTGGCGGGGATGTCTTTGGTCTTGGCGCTCATCGATGAAAACCCGAACGTAACACCTGCCTTATGAAAGGCAGCGGCCTGGGCGGCATAACTTTGAATGGCTTCGGCTTTACGCTTATCCAGAGCATCCTTCTCCACCTGGGCGGCAGTAGGCGTCACGTCTTTCTTCTCGTCCTTGTTATCCTTTTTTTCATCCTTCTTTACCTCTTCAGGAAGGTCGATGGATAAGAAGGTTTTGGCACCGGAGGCTTTGATGGTGTTGACAATAGGCCAGGCATCTTTCATGTCAGCCAATACAGCCGCAAAGCCCAACTCTTTTTTGAGCGTAAGCACATGATTTACATCGAGCAACCGCTCTGTCTTGAAAATAACAGGAATTTTCTGGTCAATGACAGGGTAAAGCGCCTCCAGGTTTCTATCGGATACTGGACGTTCCAGACCAGAACGATTTGAGGCATACATGGCCTCATAAGACTTTGCCTGCACGGCGTTGCGATACAAATCGCGCCAAGTCGCCATTACGCCCAGCAAGGTAGCCGGATAAACATTGCTCGCTCCTGTCAGTTCTGAGTACATGCTGCTGCGGCCAACGAGAACCATCGCATCGGAGGATCTCCCACCGGAAAGAATCACGGCAGCCTGACCTGGGAAGAGATTTCCGTAGGGAACAACCTGAGCGGTCGTAAAGCCAACACTTCTCAAGTCCTCGAGCGCCTTATCCGCAGGGTTGATCGCAAAACGTACATCTACATAGGGCGTTATACCGGCACGCTCCGGGGGAGGATTGCCAGGATCTTTCACGCGCTCGACGTTTCCCTCTTTGGGCCTGTTCACGCCGGCACGCGTCATGCCGTCGATGAAGCCTGCATACACATACATGGAGTCAGCTTTGATGACGATAGCTTCAGGTGGTATGGTGATGCCCTTGCCAACAGCCTTAATAAGGCCGTCCTTGATGATCACTGTGCCCATGTCAATCTTTCGGCCTGGAGCCTGAATGATATTCACATGAGTGATCGCGTAAGTGCGGGAGACAGGTGCAAGTTCCTGTTCGTCCTGGCCCATCAGGCTCAGCGAGAACAGCATGAACAAGAGAATTGGAATGGAGTGAAAACGCAATTTCATGCTTGAAATGTTTGGGTTGTTGAGTAAAGGCCGGAAATGTAAAAAGAAATACCTAAGACCTTGCAAGACCTTACAGGAGTGGCAAATGAATGTGCAATGCCGTGGAATTTCTCTAATTTTCACCTTTAAACACGCCTGACATGAATTCGACCATCAGAAGTCAATTTCCATCGCTGCAGCGAAAAGTCAACAATAGCCCCATGATCTTCATCGATGGCCCTGCCGGAACGCAGGTTCCCCAGTCAGTCATTGATGCTATTTCCAACTACTATACCACATCCAACGCCAATACACATGGGGCCTTTATAACCACAAAAGAGACAGACAAGGCCGTTGACTCCATGCGGCATTCGATGGCGGCACTGCTGGGTGCCGAGGGTCCGCAGACCATTTCCATTGGGCAGAACATGACCACGTTGAATTTTGCACTTGCCAGGGCGATGTCGCGCGTCCTCCATCCCGGCGATGAAGTGCTTATCACGCAACTCGATCACGAAGCCAACCGGGGACCCTGGTTGACATTGCGGGCATTTGGAATAAATGTCAGGGAAGTTCGCTTGATGAAGGATGGCAAATTGGACTATACGGATTTTGCTGAAAAAATTAATGAGAAGACAAGGCTGGTCTGCATGGGTATGTCAGCAAATTCCATTGGTACAGTTAATGATTTCAAATTGGTGAGAGAGTTGACGTACCGCCACAACGCTTGGTTGCTGCTGGACGCCGTCCACTACGCCCCCCATTTTACCATTGACGTACAATCAATTGGCTGCGATTTCCTTCTCTGTTCGGCATACAAATTTTATGGACCCCACGTCGGTTTGCTCTATAGCCGGCCAGGATTACTTGACCGGTTGCCAACAGACCGCTTGAGGACAGCGGGGCAAGTGGCTCCGGATTCGATCGAGACGGGCACGCTAAATCATGCGGCTATCGTCGGTGTGGATGCAGCGATAAAATTTCTGGCCGGACTTGGCACCGGAGGATCCATGCGTGAGCAACTGATTTCGGCATACAAGATAATTGCCGACCACGAGCACGCCTTGGCAAGCCACTTGTACGCAGGGTTGAAAAAAATTGAAGGCGTAACGCCGATTGGCCAGGATTTCTCCACAACAAGCCGGACTCCAACGGTTTCCTTTACGCTAAAAGGAAAAACGCCTGAACAAGTTTGCCAGCAGTTAGCCCTCAAGAACATCTGCGCCTGGGATGGACATTTCTACGCGATACGGGCAATTGAAGTTTTGGGCCTTCTGGAGCAAGGTGGTGTAACGCGGCTCGGGATATCGTTGTACAATACCAAAGAGGAGATCGACTTTGTATTGGAGCAGATTGGGAATATTGCCAAGAACTAATTTGGCACTACAGTGCGCTTTCCTATGAAATGTCCTACCGGTCCGCGAAGCGGTACCGGTACCCCGCGGCCATCACCGTGCGCCCTCTCCTATGAAATGCGTTCGTGCAACTTCCTCGGGGTACCGGAACGCGCCTTACCTCACCTCCGGTGAGGTGGCCCGTCCGGTACGACATTCCATAGCAAATGCTGTACACTTTTCCTGATGGACTCATCAATGGTAAGAAATTGATTCAAAATCATTTTAGGTTTCGCCATGCGTCAGCGAATCTATTCAGTGTACATCCTTGTTAATCGCCGTCATACTGTATTTTATGTCGGGGTGACGAACGACCTGACTCGCCGAGTATTCGAACACAAAATAAAACTGAACAAGGGCTTCACATCAAAATATAATTGCGATAACCTCGCTTATTATGAGGAATTCCAGGACGTCCGCCTGGCCATCCATCGCGAAAAACAACTGAAAAGGTATAAGCGAGATTGGAAGAAGAATTTGATCAATCAAATGAATCCCTATTGGAAAGATCTGAGCAACGGCTGGTACGACCCCAGGGAATTTGAACATTTTATCAAGTAGCGTCACGCCCGCTTTCCTATGAAAAGTCCTACCGGTCCGCGCAGCGGTACCGGTACCCCGCGGCCATCAAAGCGCACCCCCTCCTATGAAATGTCCTACCGGTCCGCGCAGCGGTACCGGTACCCCGCGGATATCAACGTGCGCTCCCTCCTATGAAATGTACTCCACCCTGCACAACGAACCGCTCTGAAATGCGTTCGTGCGAATTCCTCGGGGTACCGGAACGCGCCTTACCTCACCTCCGGTGAGGTGGCCCGTCCGGTACGGCATTCCATATTTTAGTTTGTGCGGGAGTTCACTACCTTCGATCACACCTTTCCCATAAAATATGGACAAGCGCGAATTCCTCAAGAACCTCACCCTCCTCGGTATCGGCGCTAGCAGCCTCCCCACCTTCGACTCCCTCGCCGAAAGCCTCAGCCAGGTGAGTCACCTTACCCCGGACGAACTGGCCAAAGACGAAGACTTCTGGGCAGGAATCCGCGATGGGTACAAACTGAAACCTGATTACATCAACCTGGAAAATGGTTACTACTGCTTCCAACCACAGGAAACTCTGGAAAACTTCATCAACCATATTCGGGAAGTAAACTACCAGGGATCCTACTACATGCGTACGGTGCAGTGGGAAAACAAAAAGAAAGTCGCTGCCCGGCTTGCCCAGCTGGCCGGTTGTTCGCCTGAAGAACTTGTCATCACGCGCAATACCACGGAGTCACTCGACATGATCATCGGCGGGCTGAGTTGGAAAGCCGGCGACGAAGCCGTCATGGCCGAACAAGACTACGGCGCCATGCTCGACCACTTCAAGATGACCGCCAAACGATTTGGCATTGTGAATAAAATGGTGTCTGTACCTAACCATCCACAGTCAGACGAAGAAATTGTAAACCTTTACGCCAGCGCAATCACAACAAAGACACGGCTGCTCATGGTTTGTCATATGGTGAATATTACTGGCCAAATTCTGCCCATCAGAAAAATCTGTGACATGGCCCATAGCAAAGGTGTCCTTGTACTTGTGGACGGAGCCCATGCTTTTGCTCACATTCAGTATTCCATTCCAGAACTGGGTTGCGACTTCTACGGATCGAGCCTGCACAAGTGGCTCAGTGTTCCACTGGGTGCCGGCATTCTCTACGTGAAGAAGGGTAACATCGCAAAAATATGGCCCCTTATTGGCGATGGAAACCCAAAAGAAGATGACATCTACCGCCTGAATCACATAGGCACGCATCCGGTACACACTGACCTCGCTATCAACAACGCGATCGACTACTACCTCGCCCTCGGACCTGAACGCAAAGAGTCACGCATGCGATACTTGCAGAATTACTGGACCAGCAAAGTCAGAAATGTCGGCAACGTGGTGATCAATACTCCAGTCGATCCGACAAGGTCTTGCGGAATTGCCAACGTGGGCATCAAGGGAATGAAGCCTGCTGACCTGGCCGATACGCTCATGAAGAAGTACAAGATCTACACGGTAGCGATAGACGGCGCCAACGTTCACGGATGCCGCATCACACCAAACGTTTACACCACTACCTCTGAACTGGATGTGTTTGTCAATGCACTGAAAGAAATGGGGGCTGCGTAATTTCCATTCTGACTTAGGACAGCTGAAAATCAGCTTCTCGCAAAGACACAAAGAAAACCATCGTCCCTTTTTCTTTGCGAGCTTCGCGCCTTTGCGTGAAATATTCGGCGCTGAGCCTCCACAACAAAGTTCGCTATCTTCGACATACCTCAAAAAATCTTACGCCATGAAAAAGCTCATTTCAGCCCTGTCAATGATTTTTATCACGTCCCTCCTTTTAGCCCAGGAAAACTTCAACGGCCTCGGTGTCGGCATGGACAACCTGTTTCGGTTGTCAAAGGCAAAGACACGATCGATAAGTCCAGAAAATCCTACGGGAGAAAAAGGTAAGGGTGGTATGGATAAAGAAGGCGTTGCGTCTGGCCCGGCGAAAGAACTGGGACAGGGATGGAAAGTAAGCCCGTATGTTGTCATCGAGCCCGGCAAAACGCATACCGTTGCCGAGATCACCGGCCCAGGCGCCGTTCAGCATATCTGGCTTACTCCTACGGGCAATTGGCGCTTCTCTATTATACGCATGTATTGGGATGATGAGACCACTCCTTCTGTAGAAGTTCCACTCGGTGACTTCTTCGGCATGGGGTGGGGCGAGTATGCTCATTTGAACTCGCTCGCTGTCTGCGTCAACCCGGGAAGCGCTTTCAATAGCTACTGGGCAATGCCCTTCCGAAAGAAATGCAAAATCACCATCGAGAACATTGCTGCTGAGAAAGTAAGAGTCTTCTACCAAGTGGACTATACCCTTACCGAAGTCCCCGATGATGCCGCCTACTTCCATGCGCAGTATCGTCGCACAAATCCAGTCAAGTACAAGGATGTGTACACCATCGTGGACAACATCAAGGGCAAGGGACACTATGTGGGCACGTATATGGCTTGGGGTGTTCACAATAACGGCTGGTGGGGCGAGGGAGAAATCAAGTTCTACATGGATGGTGATAAGGACTTCCCGACCATCAATGGAACGGGAACAGAAGATTACTTCTGCGGTTCTTATGACTTTGATACCAAGAAAAAAGAACCCGCAGTGGATATGACAGCCTATACAGCATTCTCCACCGCTTATGCTGGTCTGCATCAGGTCATCCGGGGTGACGGACACTACAAGGTGATGCAACGCTTCGGCATGTATCGTTGGCACATCGCTGATCCCATCCGGTTTGAAAGCGATCTCAAAGTAACGATCCAGGATCTGGGCTGGCGCCACGATGGGCGATATCTCCCGCAGCAGTCGGACATTGCATCTGTAGCCTATTGGTACCAGGCTGAGCCGCATGCGCCATTTCCGAAGTTTCCGTCAAAGGATGAGTTGGAGGTGAATTGAGGCGTCCTCATTCATCCCATTAAGATTCTCCTTAATTTCGCCGTCTTCAGCCTGCGATACCTTCTCACGTAGCTCAAATCATTCTTATTGTCATACATCAACTGAATCTCAAAGTAATTAATGTATTCCAGAACGGCCAGCGCAAAAAAGGCCCATGCGCCAATCCGATCATAAGAACCTTGAAAGGGAAACAACAACAGTAACACCAGGCTGAGGACAATCAAAAAGAGATTAAGGCTCCCAAACACCCTGAAGATGCCAAAGACTTCAACTGTGACTCTCTTTTCAATCAGTTGTTTATATCGAAACCAAAAGTAACTCCCTTGCAGCAGAAGAATTCCGTTGAGTACCATCGCACTTGTAGAGTTGAACCCAATTGGCTGGCCATTCAAAAGACACTTTAGTATGAAGGCGAAGGGCAAAAAGAAAACGTTGAATAGCTCAAGAGTCCACAGCGACTTAACTCGCTTTATCAACTTCTCCCGTTTCATCCTTCCTACGGCTTGATTATTTCCAAAAGCTCCACCTCATACACAATCGTCATATTCGGTGAGACATGAAACCGCTTCTCCCCTTTCCGTTCAGGTGGATAGTACCCACCTGGACCATACGCTTGCTCTGCGGGAATAATCAACACCCGCTTTTCCCCTTTTCGCATCTGGGCAACACCTGCATCAAAACCTGGGTTGATTTTCGTAACGCCCATTTCGTAATCGAATATCTCCGGAGTAATACCAAACCAAGGCTTCCCAACGTCTTCCGTACTGATGAATGATTCGCCCCGGACGAACTGGGCTTTGTATCGCATTTTCACTTTTGTGCCAATCGTCAGGCGCTGACCTTCGCCTTCGGTCACGACTACATAACGCAGAAAACTCTTTGCTTCAGGCCAAGTGGATTGAATATACTTTTCATCTTCTGCTTTCTTGTTCGCTTCCTGCTCCTTTATCCGGATTGTCGCCGCTGCTGCCATCGTGTTGAACGATTCGGTTGTCGGATGAAAGCCGTTGGCCGCCTTCCCAACACGGACAATTTTTATTGTCTTAATAATATCCTCCTGACCAATGGTCCCTGTGATTTCAAGTCCCTTCACAACATGGCCAAAAACAGTATAATCACCATCGAGGTAGGATCTGTCACCGAGGGTAATACACCAATGACTGCTGTTGGTATGGGGGCCGCCGTTAGCCATCGTGACCATCCCTGCCCGGCCATGGTTCAATTCGGGTAGGTAAATCTCATTGGGAAATGTATATGCCACGTCAGCAGCAGAAGCGTTACCTGGACCACCACATTGAATCACGTGCCCTGGAACAACACGATACCACCTTGTTCCATTAAAAAAGGGAACGCCTAATCCAAGCGGGTTGTCAATCGTGCCTTCAGCCAGACCAATAAAATTTGATACCGTCAGCGGCGTCTTTTCGAATTCCAGCTGTAAGACAATCAGTCCCTTGCTGGTATTCAATTCAGCATAAAGTCCATCGGTATAAGCGGGCTTCTTCTGCGCTGCAGTAAATAGAACGATCGCCTGGGCGAGGACAAGGAGGATAAGTCGCATGACTTAATTAGGTTTTACAGGCGGAGCCGGGCTGATCATGATATGGGCGCGATGGGTGCCGGGGTCCATGATCCAGGGTTGCCCGGGGAAAGTAGGCTTCAATGGAAGACCCGTGCTTTCGCTCGTCGCGTAGGCGATGTATATGACATAACGCAGGTATCCATTGACAGGGCCTGCTGCCGCATCCCATGAGTCTGCGGTGTACACGTACAACGTTGAAGGCTGCTTTGGCATCTGCAGCTTCCCTGACTTTGATTCAGCCTCGCGGATATCAAAAATCTCCTGAAAGGTTTTTCCCTCCGATTTAAGCGCACGACCGCGCGCCATGAACGGTTCCAGGTCTGTGTGATAGGCAGATACATTGATGCCCTTCACTTTTGGATCATCACCCAGGCAAATGAGTTGGTTGGAGCCTTTTCGAAGAACAGCCAACTCTCCTTTTTCATTGTACCCATAAACCATGGCACCGTCGCGAAGTTCAGCGGGGGCGGCGAGGACAGCAACTTTGATTTGATTCTCTGCTGTTGGGTTATCCTGAGCATAGCAAGCAACGAAACCAAGGAGCAGGAAGATGGTGTTATAGAATCGCATAGGGTCTATTTTTGATTAAGGTTTTACTCACGATCCGATTAGGTCGGACAGGCTAATTTAGCACTATTGACACAGAATTCAGCACAGCAATCATCCCTGTGGCCAATTACCTACTTCGAATCCTAGGATGAAAAAGCCACAGATTGCACAGATTTGCACAGACTAATGCGCGGCCGACCGCTAGACTGAAAGTATTTTTAAGAGTGGGCCATCTGTGTTAATCCGTGGAATCTGTGGCCAATAACCTACTTAGCTTTCCCCTCCTTCGCATAATCATCCCCATAATACTTACTCGTGATCTTCGTATGAAACTCCTCCGCGCGAATGGGTGCATACTTCGGCGGTCCCGTATTCGGCAACACCTCAAGTATTTCATCCTCCCACACATATACTGCCATTGGAAAACTGATCCGTGGCTTGCCATACATCGACTTACTCTTCGGTTTGCTCACCCGGTGCGTAGTTGAGGGTAGAACATCGTTGGTGATACGCTGCATGTAGTCGCCCGTGTTTAGCACAATGCTGCCCTTCGGGGCCTGCAGGCGAATCCACTTCCCATTTTCATGATTTAATACTTGCAAACCATCTACCGACTGTGCTGGAAGGATCGTGAAGAAATCCACATCCTCATGGCCCAACATACGTCCGCCGCCGCTGATCTCATCTGCCTCAGAGAGTGGCGGATAGTAGTTCAGGCGAAACCCAAAGTTTGTCTTTGTAAATTTCTTGTCGTACAGATGCGGATCAACACCCAGATTGATCAAGATGCTCTGCATGATGGGCAGAATCAGTTTTTCATGTTCGATGACCAGCTTGCGGAAGAATGGCTCGATTCCTGGCCGTGGCCAATACTCTGATTCCTTATAGCCTGACTTTCCATCCAGGTCAAACGCGCGCCGGCAGAATACCCAGCCCTCAACCAGGTCGGGATGGATGATCGTTGTCTCCTTAATGGGGAAGTAACCTTGATTAACAGAACCAAAGCGACTGGCATGATACTTCATCCGCTCTTCGCGTGTAGTCGTCTCAAACACCTCCGCAGTTTTCTTCTCTGCCTCGTCATAGAGTGTCGGGTCTACGCCGTGATTGGTAAGAATCGCAAACCCAATTCCTCGCATGGCCTCTCCCAACTGACGCGCGAATTCCTTTTTTCCGGCATCACCTCCATCAAAGTACAAACCCATGTCGCAGGTCTTGATCTGGTACTCCTCGTCAAACTGGTCCGCTCCTTCTCTTTCTGAAAGATGGTATGCCTGGTCCTTCTGGACTTGTTCGTACTTTTTAAAGTCCTGGTTGAGGGCTTCGATTCCTTTGTCCTGGCTCATTTGGTGATGTGGTGATATAGTGATGTGGTAATCTACTTTTTGAAGCGCGCTGATCCCAGCCAAGAGCCAACAGCTAAGCGCCAATGGCCAATCTACTCCTTGATTACAATTCCTCTTTCTCTGTCATAGGGCACTATGTTGTCCCATTCATTGGCACTTGAACGCGCGACGAACGCAACCACAGGCTCCATCTTGCTCATGTTAAACACCTCATGCGGCACGCCGGATTTGATGTAAATGAAATCTCCAGCCTTGTTCTCAAGCACTTTCTTGAGATGGTCACCGAATTCATGCCTGACATTTCCTTCCAGGATATACAGCATAAGCTCAAATCCATCATGAATATGCGCATAGGCTACACCTCCGGGGGGAATCGTGGCCACATTGCATGAAAGTTTGGTAGACCCCACATTCTTGGCTGACATTCCCTGCTTGTAGTGAATGCCATTCCAGTCCCTCTTACCACCGCCGCCGCGAATCGTCAGGATACCGTCATGGTCCTCGACGGCGTTCAACTCAATATTATCCGTTGTCTTTTTCATAGGAATATACGTTTATGAAAGATACAATTTTCTAGAATCCGATATCAAGAATATAGTTTACAAGGACAGCGAGAAGGGCAAGCGGTATGATCCACTGGATCCAGAAATAAACCACCTTGTGCACTACGTTGGGTTGAACGACCATCAGCATTTCCTTAAAAACTTCAGTTCGTTTCAGCCCCCAGGTAAGTCCAAGGATACACAAGGCGCTACCCAATACCTGCATGCCCGAGCCAAAGACTAAGTCGAGTGTTCCAATGATTTCCGGAAAGAGAGCACATGGCAAAGCAAGCGCAACCTGGAGCGTCCCGATGATCCAGAGTAACTTCTTTTTGCTTAACGACGGATGCTCATACTGAATGCTGGTGAACGGTACCTGGTACGCAGCCACCAACGACAAAAAAGCAACGATGGCAATGGATAGTAGGAAGAGTGACCCAACGAAACGGCCACCGGGCATTATAGAAAACAGCCGTGGAAATGTGTCGAAGATCAGGCTTGGACCGGAGCCCATGGGAATACCAAGAGCCAGCACAGAAGGCACGAGGAAGAGGCTGAACAATAGCGAGGCACTCGCATCGCCTAGCCCGGTAGCCAGCGCCACTTTTGGGATGTTTTCTTCCTTTCGCAGAAATCCCGCATACACCACAACGAACGTTCCCCCAAGTCCCACGGAAAAGAAAGCCTGCCCGAGTGCCGCAAACAATTCCGGTGCGTGAAGGGCGCTCCAATCGGGTTGTAGAAATTCCATGCACTTCTCCAAAGCACCCGGCATCATCCAGGCACGGGCAATCATGTATATCAACGCTACAAAAAAGAGAGGCATCACGGTTTTACTGATCCGTTCGATACCATTCACCAGTCCACGGTGAATCACATAGATCGATGCAATGATCAATACAACTGTCATCCCATATTGCACCCATCCATTAGATAGAAGATTTTCGTATGTGGCTGTGCTTTCAGGAGTAAATCCGATGAACGTGGAGAATCCTGTAGTGAAAACTACGTTGGCGACTACCACGGCATAATAGGCTCCAGCTACCGTGATGACAAACAAAAGCATGTACCCAACTATTCCACCTGCTGCTTTCCCAAAGGTCATCCTGAACGCATCGACCGTACCGTTCCCGCTTCTTCGGCCGAGCGTCATTTCCGCCATCAAAGCAGGAAACGCGAAGGCCAGCGTAAAGAGGAGGTACACAATCAGAAACGCGCTCCCGCCATAGCGGCCCATCATGTAGGGGAAGCGCCAAACATTGCCCAAGCCGATAGCCACGCCCAGCAGTGTGAGGATGGCAGTCATTCGAGACGTAAAGAGCGGGCTATTCATCGGACGTGAAGATAGTTAGTTATCGCTGTTAGGTGGCACCACTTTGTCTATGGAATGTCGTGCCGGACGCACCTCCTCGCCTACGGCGAGGAATGGTGCGTTCCGGCACCCCGCAATAGTCGCACGGACGCTTTTCATAGTGCCATGTGCACGTTGATTTCCACGGGGTACCGGCAGCGCGAGACGCGCGCCGGTAGGACTTTTCATAGGAAGAGCGGCGAGGAACGGCGCGTTCCGGTACACCGTAATAGCCGCACGAATTTTTTTCATAGTGCAATGCGCACGTTGATTTGGCCGGGGTACCGGCGGCGCGAAGCGCGCGCCGGTAGGACTTTTCTCCTTCTATAATCAAATAATATTTCGTTTATTCATCACCTTAATCTTTTAAATCGCTACCCCTATGAAAGGCCTCATGATGGATTTCCAGCTTTCTATACCCGTCCTCCTGAGACGGGCTGAAACACTGAGCGGCAAGAAGGAAATAATTACCCGCCTCCCCGACAAATCCATCCACCGATACACCTACACCGACATGGCCGAGCGCTCGAAACGACTCAGCGCCGGCCTGAAGAAACTCGGTGTGAACGAAGGCGACCGCGTTGCCACCCTTTGCTGGAATCACTACCAACATCTGGAAATGTATTTTGCCATCCCCTCCATGGGCGCTGTACTCCATACACTCAATCTCCGGCTTTCTCCAGATGACCTCGCCTATATTGTCAATCACGCCAGCGACAAGGTCATCATCGTCGACCAGGTTCTTCTTCCTTTGTTTGATAAATTCAAGGATCGCATCCATGTTGACCACATAGTCATTGTGCCAAACGGGGGCCAACCCTTGCCGGCCGGTTACATAAACTATGAAGAAGTGTTAGCGTCCGCTGACCCTAAAACATTTACACCCTTTGAAGGTGATGAAAACACGGCGGCTGCCATGTGCTACACGTCAGGAACAACGGGGCAACCGAAAGGGGTTCTCTACTCCCATCGCTCTATCGTATTGCATTCCATGTTGTCGGCATTCACCGATGCCATGGCTATTTCTGAAGCGGATATTGTCCTGCCAGTGGTCCCCATGTTTCACGTCAATGCCTGGGGCATTCCCTTCACATGCACCATGGTGGGGTGTACACAGGTATTTCCCGGCCCTCATCTTGACCCACCGAGTTTGTTGGAACTTTTCGAAAAGGAAAAAGTGACTGTGACCGGTGGCGTGCCAACGATTTGGTTAGGCATTCTTAATATTTTGGATGCCAATCCGGGTAAATATAATTTAAGCGCGCTGCGCGTGATGCTCGTGGGTGGATCTGCAGCTCCGATCTCCATGATCAAAGGATTCCAGGAGCGCCACGGCCTGCGTATTCTCCATGCTTGGGGAATGACTGAAACCTCACCGTTGGGAAGCATAGGCAGCCTGACCAGCGAACTGCAGAAAGCGCCAAAGGATGTTCAATACACCTACCGGTCCAAGCAAGGCCTTGCCGCGCCCTTTGTTGAAATGCGTATCCGAAATGAAAATGGGATCGCACCCTGGGACGGCATCACGATGGGTGAACTTGAAGTACGTGGACCGTGGATCTCCAAGGCCTACTACAACACGCCCGATGAGGACGGAAAGTTTACGATTGATGGCTGGTTTAGGACAGGAGACATTGTGTCAATCGAACCGAATGGATATATCGAAATAAAAGACCGCAGTAAAGATGTTATCAAGTCGGGCGGTGAGTGGATTAGTTCGGTACAGCTGGAAGGTGCTTTGATGGGTCACCCGGCAGTTGCTGAGGCAGCGGTCTTTGCCATCGCGAGTGAGAAATGGATGGAACGGCCGATGGCGGCTATTGTTGTCAAGGAAGGAAAGACGGTCACCAAAGAGGAGTTGAACAAATTCCTTGAACCACTCTTTGCTAAGTTCTGGCTGCCGGATGCCTATGAGATTGTCAAAGAAATACCCAAGACATCCGTGGGGAAGTTTAAGAAGTCGGCGTTGCGGGAAATGTTTAAGAACTATAGTGCCTAACGATCAATAATGATATACCAAAACCATCGCACGTTGTTTCACTAAATCAACAGTCTCAATCTTGATCCGCTGAATATCAAGTCCTGTACGCGTCCTAAGACTAGCCATGAGCAGATCCATATTCTGTGGCATGATGTGCTCCAGGGAATCCAGCTCCATCGTACGCATATGGATGCTCTTTGAATGCCATTCCTTGTCCAGGAAATAGGCAAGCGCCACGATAATTGCGTTGGTGGCCATAAGCTCATATACAGGTCCAGACATGGTCGCATTGATGACTCCGAGTGTCAGGACAACGAACAAATAGGTCATATCCTTAACAGATATCGTCTCAGTTCGGAGCCTGAGAATTGAAAAGGCGGCCAACAAACCTACAGCAGACACGGCAGCAAAAGCCGTCTTGCTAAGCAGGAATGTTAACATGAAAACGAGGAAGTTCAGGAGGAAGAAGGAAAAATAGAAGTCCTTCTTCTTGTGTAAAGGGAAATAGACGTACCGGACCAGGATGATGATAGAAACGACATCAATCAATGCCCGAGTCAGAAAGAACAATGTGAAAAGTTGTGGTTTCATGCCTGACCTTTATTGCCGTACTCGTGAAGATACAAAACTTCCCAAACCCCTAACAGAACCAAGGAAATACTGAGCAATAATTTTAACTTTACCAATGTCCTGACCCATCAACTGCCCGTGACAAACATGACAAACCAGATCGAATCCCTCATCAACCAGGGCCGGTACGTTGAAGCCCGGGCCATGGCACAGGGCTCGCTTGCCACGGCTCCATTATTAAGGATTCAGCAGCTGTACGCACTTGCGGTATCAAAATCGGGCATCCCCAAAGCCGCCCTGGAATTCCTGGAACCGATCTACCGATTGCATGCCGACGACTCGGAAACCGCAGGAATCATGGGCGGCATTTACAAGGAGATTTTCCGCAAGGACCAGGATACGAAGTATGCCTTGCTTTCGCGCGATACGTATTTGAAAAATTTTACCAGTACACGAAGTTATTATACCGGGATCAATGCCGCGACAATGTCAGCGATTGCCGGACAAGTTTCTCGTGGTCGCGAAATTGCCGCTGAAGTTATCAAACTGATTGATACCACACCTGCTGATTTCTGGCAGCAAGTCACTTTGGCTGAAGCGTACTTGCTTACCAAGGAAAGGGAAAAGGCGCTCGCCGCTTATTTCACAGCCAAGAAAATGGCAGGAACAGATTGGGGAAAAGTAAGCACCGTTCACAATCAGTTGTGGCTGTTGAATCATTATGTACCTGTACCCAAAGAAATCCTCAAAGTATTCAACCCGCCAGGTGTCGTTTCCTTCATTGGACACATGATTGATCATCCCTCGCGTATCCACCCCCGGTTCCCTGCCGCAATCGAGAATCAGGTTCGCGATGCCATTGTCAGCGCACTCAATACGCTGAATGCAAAAATTGGTTTTTGTTCGCTCGCCTGCGGCAGCGACATCCTGTTTGCTGAGGCAATGGCCGCGGTAGGAGGCGAAGTGAACATCTGGCTCCCCTTCGCCAAAGAAGATTTCATTGAGGCCAGCGTACGTTTTGCTGGTGGCGACTGGCTGGACCGGTTTGAAAAGCTTGTCGCCCGCTTTCCCGTGACACATATTACATATGATCCATATGCCGGATATGACGATCTGTTCTCCTTTCAAAATCGTGTGATCTTCGGATCGGCGATCATTCGTAGCTCCATGAATCATACGGAACCCACGCTACTCACGGTACTCTCTGAAACAGACTTGCGTCTGAAAGAAGGAGGAACCCGGGATACCATCAACCTTTGGCCATTCCCAAGCCGATACGTAAACATAAACCCGGATAATTATGTAACCCCTGCAATGGCCCCACAAATTACATTGGCCAAAGCAGAGCCCAAGCCTGAATATCCTAAGATGGATCGTCCGGTACTCTATGTCGTTGCGGCCGATCTGCCAGCGAGCAGCCCGGAAGAGCAAACAAAGATTTGGGAAGAAATTAAGAAGAAAATGGACCTCCCGGTCCTGGCTCCGGTTACGGTTGAGATGAGTGACATGATGATCCTGTCGTTCAGGTCTATTTTGGGCGCCATGGATCTGGCAAAAGTTGTCCTAAAATTCATGAAGTCGCACTTTATGCACGACAGGCTGAGGATGAGTCTCTACGCTAACCCTGTTCTGCTTGAACCCGGAGGAAAGGAAAAAGAAAAACTTTTTTCGATAACGCAATCAAGCAAACTGCGCGAACTACATTCCCTCATTCCAACGGGGGCCGTTTATGCATTCGCCCGGTTCTCCTCCGCGCTATCGCTTGACGTCAATCACTACTCGGTAGACTATGCAGGGGTGATCACCGTCGACTGGCACCCCCAGCCTCTGGAGATCTTCAAGGTGAACCTAGGCGAAGCCTCCACCAGGGGAAACTAGCGTTTCCCGTCGGCTCACTACACCAATTCCACAACTCAGGTCATTGCCGTTGGCCATATTGAATCCAGAAGACACCTTTGTGCGTCCTATGGTCAAAAGCGATCTCATGAAAACCCTTTCTACCCTTCTCCTGGTCATTTCCGGTATTACGGTCTTTGGTCAGTCGATTTCTGTCGAAACCCGGAACGGAAGCCAAAAGACGACGTACAACCGTCGCGGGAGCATGTCCAGTTTCACCGTTGAAACAAGGGGAAAAATGGAAATCACAGATGACGACAAGGACATCAAGAGTATGTCTTCTGACGGGTACCTCGAAATCACCAAAACCGTCTTTGGCAGCAAGCGGACAATCGTCGTCAGCCCTCAAGCGAATGGGCTGAAGAAGGAATACTATGAAGGCCGCACACTAATTCCCTTTGAACCCGACGGACGGAAATGGCTGGGAGAAATTCTACTCGAAATTGTCAGAAGCACCACCATCGCGGCAGAAAGCCGAGTGAACAGATTCTACAAGAATGCCGGAGTCAAGGGCGTACTTGACGAAATTAGAATCATTGAAAGCGACTATATCAAAGTGCACTACGCCAACCTTCTTGTCGGCCTAAATCCCCCGATCCAGAACATGGCCGGAATCGTTGCGGAAGTCACCACCACCATGGATTCTGATCATTACATGACGGAGTTCCTGACGAAGAACATGAAGAAATTCATCCCTTCGAAAGAAGCAATCGAGGCTGTTTTTGCCGCCACCCGCAAGATGGATTCCGATCATTACAAAACCGAAGTCATCAAGGAAGCACTCAGTTCCGCCCCAGCCTCACTGGAAAGCGTCAGGATCGCACTTCAGGCTACAAGCAACATGAGTTCAGACCACTACAAGACAGAGGTCCTTACTTCCTTGCTCAGGCAAAGCAACCTGACAGATGATATCATGTCAGAGATGATCAATACCACAAAAACGATGGAGTCTGACCATTACCGTACTGTAGTGCTTACCAAAGTACTTTCAAAACCAGGATTGTCTTCAGCCTCCTTCCAGCGTGCCCTGGAATCCGTCAAGGAAATGGACAGCGATCACTATAAGACTGAGGTTATGACACACCTGCTGGACAACCACCTCGGGCCAGATGTGCAGACCATTCTGATTGCCGCAACCTCATCTATTGAATCTGATCACTACATTACCTTGGTAGGCAAGAAGATTCTTGAAAAGCAAACACTCAGCGATGATGCATTTCAAAAACTACTGGAAGCCATGGCAACTCATGAAAGCGACTATTACATGTCAGAATTTCTCAAAACGGCTGCTGAGCGTCCCAACCTCACGAAACAAAATATGTATGCCATCCTGACCAACGCTGGCGCGATTGAATCCGACCACTATATCACAGAGGTGCTTGTAGATATGGCACCCAGGATCAAAACCACCAACGACTCGGCCTTAAAGGATGCTTACCGGACGACGGCCAAAAAGATCGGTTCTGAGACTTACTATGGTCGGGCAATGCGAGCGATTGACTAACACGACCTCCGCATTTTCCATACCGTATAAA
This sequence comes from Cyclobacteriaceae bacterium, assembly GCA_043750575.1. Classification (GTDB taxonomy): domain Bacteria; phylum Bacteroidota; class Bacteroidia; order Cytophagales; family Cyclobacteriaceae; genus ELB16-189. The sequence goes on along the minus strand of JAYVBH010000013.1, from coordinate 88,986 downwards.
ATCAGTAGTTTCAGGGTGTTATGAGTTCTCTCCATCGGCTTCGAACTTCTGTCGTACGAAAGTATGCTCTCCTGGCAGTGGGCTGCTCCACCATTGGCACGCTGTTCTTCCTGTTCATGTACTACGGGAACACGGGAAAGCTGCCAACCCTGAAAGACCAAGGGCAATATCTGCTTCTGGCCGCAATCAGCACCACCATTTTTGGAGCGCTCGTGCTTAAACTCGACGGGATGTTGGATAAAGCGATTGTCTGGAAATCCAATTTCTTGCTTCGGTTTATCAGCGGCCTATTCGCCAACATTATCCTGGTCATTTTTTTCTTTACGATGACCGGTAAATACTGGTTTTCTACCGGAGCAGAGGAGCTACTCAAGTTGAACATACTTTTTGTCATCGCCGTCTTTATCTATGAGATATTCTATGGCCTCTTCTATTCCTATCGTCATTACGCGGTAACGCAAGCTGAGGTATTGCAGTCCGAACGGTGGCAATTGGAACTTCAATTTGAATCCCTAAAAAATCAAATCAGTCCACATTACCTATTCAACTGCCTGAATACTGTGTCCTCACTCCTGTATAAGGATTCGCACATCGCAGAGGAATTTGTCAGGCGAATGGCTGATACCTTCCGGTATGTTCTCGGAAATCAAAAACACAAGCTTGTCACGCTACGCGAAGAGCTGGAGTTTGTCAAGTCCTACTATTTCCTGCTCCAGGTACGATTTGAGTACCATCTCCAACTTGAGATCAACATCCCTCAGAATATCCTGGACAGCAGCATACCCCCGATGACACTGCAGCTTTTGGTGGAAAATGCCGTCAAACACAATGCGATCAGCAAAGATCAACCCTTGCTCGTCTACATTGGCGCCAAAGACAACACGCACGTGATTGTTTATAATACCAAAACACAAACCCTTTCGCCCACCAGCAGTTTTCGCGTTGGGTTGGAGAATATTCACAAGCGATACCGTTTTTTTACCGCTGAACCCGTGATCGTTCAGGATGCAGAGAAATTCCAGGTGCAATTGCCAGTTCTAAGAAAGACGCCAGCGGCCCATCCGAGCAGCACATGAAGCGGCTGTTCATCCATAACCCACTCTTTCGTCTGCTTACCCCTCCGGTATACGGAATTCTCGTATACCTGATTATCCTCCTGGTGAACAACACCGTTGACCAGGTTACCACGCTGATCAGCAATCAGGAAGTTTACGTTAGCATGGCCTTGAGCCTGATTGCCTTTGAATCCATGCGAATCACCATCGTCTTGCTTGAGCGCCAAACGATTGATGAGAAAAAAAGAATGATACTGCAATGGTTAACCACGTCCTTCGTTTGCGTTGCCATCGTACTCTTTTCGATTAGTCAGTACTACCAACGGGTGATTGGCTTTGACATTAGCTTTCGCGAACTTAGCCTCTTTGGTTCTATTTTCTTGCTTACGGCCGTGCTTTACAACGCACTCTATCTCGGCAACCGATACCTTCATCATGAAAACACACAACTTATCGCTCAAGAGCAAAAGTTACAGGAGAACCTGGAAGCTGAATTCTCTTCGTTCCGGCAGGAAATCAACCCCAATCTTCTGTATGATAGCCTGGAAGAATTGATCCTGTGTATGCATACAGACGCTGAGATGGCTGAAGAACTCATTGACAGCCTGGCCGCGTTGTATCGATATCAGTTGATTAATCGACAAAAGGAATTTGTGTCTCTGTCAGAGGAACTTCACGCCGTACAGCATCTTCTTCGTCTGGTGAATACAAAACATCACAATCAGGTTATTTGGAAGGCAAATTTCCCTGACACTAGTGCCATACAGATCGTCCAAGGTTCCTTATTGACCACCCTGGACAGCATCGTTAGGAATACCCTCATTTCTGACCAAACCCCCTTGCTCCTGACCCTGTCGCAGGAAGATGATGAGTATATTGTTCTCACCCATGGCTTGAATGACAAACTATTGATACATCCGGAAAGTCAGATGGCTTTCAACCAGCTGCAGCGGTCCTACTCAATTTACAGCGACCGACCTTTCATTCAGGTAAAAGCCGGTCGGGAAAATTATATTAAATTTCCCCTCATCACAGTTAACCAATCCTCAGCAATCCCGGCATGAGCCTATCCCTGAACGTACTGATCGTCGAAGATGAGACCCCTGCCGTGGAGAAGCTCACACGCTACCTACAGCGCTACAGTCAGGATATTCGTGTGATCCAGGTCTGTGACAGCATTGCTCAAACTGCCTTGTGGCTGACCACGCATCAGGCAGAAATCGACCTTATCTTCATGGACATCCAGCTCAAGGACGGTGTGAGCTTTTCAATCTTCAGTCAGGTAAAGGTTCAAAAGCCAGTGATTTTCATAACCGCGTATGATGAGTTTGCCCTGGAGGCCTTTAAAGTGAATAGCATTGACTACCTCCTGAAGCCGGTTGCCTTTGAAGATCTCAGGGTCAGCCTGGAGAAATTTGAAAACTTTCGAACCCAGTTTATTGTGAGTGCCACGAGCATCGACAGCCTGAAGGCAGTGGGGGACAAAAAAGGAACAAAAACCTATAAGTCACGCTTCATGGTCAAAGTCGGAGATCACATCCGGTCAATAACCACAGACCAGATTCTTATCTTTTACGCCGACGGCAGGGACGTCTATTTGGTTACCACACAGCCACGGAAGTTCATCATTGATTTTACACTTGAGTCGTTGGATGAAGTTCTTGATCCCGCTCTCTTTTTCCGGGCCAACAGGACCTACATCCTCAATATCAACAGCATTCAGGATGTTGTCATGTATTCCAACAGTCGCCTAAAAATATCAACGCAACCAGACTGGGATAAAGAGATAATTGTCAGCCGCGAAAAAGTGAGCGAATTCAAAGATTGGTTTGATGGCAAGCCCGTCTAGAATCTCAAATACGCATATCCGCGAAGCTGGTATGTTGTCAAAGTTGTTAGCATAGAAACAGCGGGCTTCACTTCAGGGACTATACGGCTACGGTCAACTTTCCGGTTGATAATGGATTGCCCGCAAACAAACATCTTCACGCCAGCAGCTTGTAGCTCCTGGTACAATTTGAGATTGGGGTTATCCACCTTATACTTGGCCCGGTATTGCTCATTGTTCATTGTTGTATAGGTGGCACCGCCATGGATAGCCAAAACAACATTCATATTGGCTGATGGCACGCCGCCTACAGAATGCAGGTTGAGGAGACGCGCTACGTTGTTAAGTGCCCAATTGATTGTATCAGGCTTTTCACTTTCACGCTCCACTTCAATTACGATGTTATAGGTGAGCGAGGGGTCAGGCTTCTCAATCGCAAAAGGAACTTCAAAAACCCCGCCTTCGCTTTTGATTATCGGGTTAACCCGGGAAGGCGCTTGACCTTGCGCCGCGATCATAACAAGAGAAAAGAAAACTGAAAATAGACCTTTCATGAGTTTTTGATTGATGAATTACGATTGGGCAAATTTATGCATATCCAATCAATGACCCTTATGGGCTACAATAACATCTTCAATAGGGTCCAGCCGGTGCCTCTCCAGCTCTTCCCGATTTAGCCATCCATTGGTGAATGGATTATCAAGGACAACCTTAAATCCTGCAGCCTTGATTTTTTCCAAATAGTCAAGTCCGTATAATCGAACATGATCCACTTGTCCATAAGCAATTTTTCTCTGCTTTGGGGTCCTGTCATTTTTGTCCTCAAGGGTCTTCTCAAGGTTCAGCGCCAATGGCACCTGAAGCACCGCAAAACCATTCGGCTTAAGGACTCTATAGATTTCACTGAAGGCCAACGTATCATCTTCAACATGCTCGATGACATGGCAGCAAACCACTACATCGTAGTGATTGTCTGGCCCCCCAATTCTCTGAACGTCAATATAGCTTGCGTTAAATTCAGGATAGGACTCCGGCTCAATGCTGCCACAAACTTGTTCAACGTTTGCGTTTGCGCCAATTGCCCGTGCAATCTCGCGATTTGGGGAAATGTGGAGAAGCAGCGTTTTCTTCTTATATATATCTGTCCTGAGCTGAAAGAAAAGATAAAGTAATCGAGAGCGGTCAACAGAGCCGCAATATGGGCATTGAACATTCAGCTTGTAGCCACCGCCCGCTACCCGGTATTTCTTAAAAACTTCGGCCTTGACACCTTCGTGCAAAAACTTGCCAAATGTCTTGTCGCAATAAACGCAATAGGCCTTACGTCCAGGATGAAGCAGGCCGAAAAGTGCGTTTCTTATTTTCTTAATCAGTCTCCGCTCAGAATTTATCACAGGTACACTCGCTTTCATCGCTCAGTTTGTATACAGGATGTTGATGCCAGCAACAAATATCAATATTGCAGTGATCTTCTGAATATGAACTGTACTGAATTTCATTGCTCCGAGCCGAGATCCCACCTGCCCACCGAGGAAAACGACCAGCAATAATGGAAGCACAAAATTCCAATCCATGCTGGACGGCCTCGCAACCTGCCCCAACAGCCCACTAATGGAATTGGCCAGTATGAAAACGCTCGCCAAGGCTGAAATTTTCCGGGAATTATCCCATTTCAGAAAATGTAATAGTGGAGAAAGAAAAATGCCTCCACCAATCCCAACCAGGCCAGAAAGGAATCCAATCCCGCTGCCGAGTACTGAACCCAAGACAGATGGGTTTCCTTTTATCCCCTCGGCATGGGTTGTCGGATACCGATCGTAGAACCACAGGATGATCGCAGCGACTACAAGGGTAATACCCAGGATCCTAAAGAAAACCGCTTCCCGTATCGGGTAATAGCCGCCCAGGAAAGACATGGGAACGCTGAATGCAAGGAATGCCCAAATACGACGAAGGTCCAGAAGGCCTTGACGATAGAATATCACAGTACCCCCCGTTACCACGACTATGTTACATAACAGTGCAGCCGGCCTCATCACCTCAAACGGGATGGACATCACCGCCATCAATGCCAAATAGCTGGTGCCCCCGCCAAATCCAACGGATGAATAAACGACAGCGATAAGAAAGAATGAAACCAGAAGAAGATACTCCATTTCGTATTGACGGATGCTGTGGGATTCTTACTTAGCCCCCAATCGTGGACATGGATTCGTGTACAGGCGACGTCGCATCACGCTGAGACTCCGCCTCAAAGCCATCCTTAGGTCGGTGCGCCAACGCAGATAGCAGTGCCGACTTCACTTGCTCATCTGTCAGTCCGGATCGGATCAAGTCGCGAATGCTCATAACGCCATCGTCATAAAGGCAGGTTTTTAATTCGCCCTGGGCTGTAATGCGTATCCGGTTGCAAGAGCCGCAGAAGGTCCTGCTGAATGCGGCGATGATTCCAAGATCACCAAGGTGCCCTGGAATTTCATAATGATAGGCCGTTGAATTTGGTGGATCTGCTTTCCGCTGAATAGTGGGGTATGCTGTCTTGAGGGATTCAAGAATTCTGGCATACGTCCAATTCAATACCGGATAATGAGTCCCCTCACCATTGAAGGGCATCTCTTCAATGAAACGAACTGAAACCGGATACTTTCTTGTCAACTCCGCCAGATTAAAAATGTCATCCGTGTTTCTTCCCTCCATCACCACCGCGTTAATTTTCACGGGAATGCCGTGTGCAAGCAACGCCTCAAAGGTTTCCCATACGCGAACAAACTCATCTCTTCGTGTTATCTCCCTGAATCGTTCCTGATCAAGCGTATCAAGACTCAGATTAACAGAAGCTATGCCCAACGACTTCAGCGCTGAAACATGCGGAGCGGTGAGTACGCCGTTTGTTGTCAGGTGAACTTGGGCAATACCGGGGATATCCACGAGGACAGCAAGGAGTTTCATGAGGTCATTCCGCACAAAGGGCTCACCGCCGGTAATCCTAACCTTTGAAATCCCCATGGAAGCCAGCAGCCTAACCAATCTTTCAATTTCCTCAAAAGAAAGAAGCTCCTTCTTGGCAACATACCGTATACCCGCTTCAGGCATACAGTAGAAACACCGAAGGTTGCATCGGTCAGTGACGGCCAGTCGTACGTAGTTAATCGGACGGTTATGATTGTCGAACAGCATGGATAGGGGTACGAAATATAGTCATAGACCGTATAAAATTGTAGCTTGAGCGGCCGAATAACATGAAGATACACATAAAAGCTTACGGCATTGCCCGTGAAATAATGGGGGGCTCCTCCGAATTGGAATTTGCAGGTACAACTGTCCATGACTTGCGGCGTGCACTCCTTGTTGCACATCCGGAATTAGCCGGCCTCTCATCACTCTTGGTGGCCGTAAACCAAAATTATGCTTCGGATGATGTCCTGGTAGCAGAAACTGATGAAGTCGTCCTTATCCCCCCGGTTAGCGGCGGATAAGTAAGAAAACCCAGTATCTACCAGGGCCATTGCGGCAAAAAAGGGTGAGAAATGTCATTGCTTCTGTTTGGGTGAATAAGTACATTCATTCAACATAATCCGATACCCAAAATTCACTGCTATGATAAAAATCACCGACAAGACGATTGACATTCAAAAAGTCATCGAAACGGCCTCCAGCCTGGGTGCGGGGGCCGTTAATGTTTTTATAGGGACTGTAAGAAACAAGGCACACGACAAGAATGTCGTTTGGCTGGAATACGAAGCCTATGAAGGCATGGCTGTGGCAGAAACCCGAAAAATAATTGACGAGGCTGCACATCGCTGGCCCTTGATGGGCTGGGCTGTAAGCCATCGAATCGGAACCCTAAAACCAGGCGAAGTAGCCGTCGTGGTAGCCGTTGCCACCAAGCACCGAAAAGAGGCATTTGAGTCCTGCCAATTCATCATTGACAGGCTTAAAGAAAATGTGCCTATTTTCAAGAAGGAAGTATTTGAAGACGGTGAAGAATGGGTAGGCGCCCGGCCACAGGTCACGACTCGGTCAAACTAGCGGGTTAATAACCCGCCAGCTGTACGATAACCAGGTACCCTGCTGTTACGAAGGCAACGGACACAACGAGTGACGCTATCAGCACGAGTGTCAGGTCGCGATATATTGGGTTCAATGCAGGCGGTAGAAACTTCAGTGTTTTCATAGTCCCGGATTATGTGTCAAAGTTCCGGAGAATCGACCGGAAGTTTACGCCGTTATGCTACCTGGCGGACTTGACGTAGGATTGTGATGCAGATTTAAGGAAGATGCCCCGACAAATACTTAACCCTCCGTTAAAGTATCCAATCATAATCACCTAGTTATGTGAGGGTTCAACCCAAAACGCCAGCGGTTCTAAGCGATGAAACGCCAATGTAAGGTTCATCCGAATTTCGACGGAATACCATGCCAGAGACAATTTGACGCTCGGGAAGACCTCACCTCTTCCGGGTGAAATCCTTTTTGCCTCCAGTTTTGGAAAGCAATTGAATGGATTCGATACGGATCTCATGCGACATGGCCTTACACATATCGTAGATCGTTAGGGCGGCTACGGCCACTGCAGTAAGGGCCTCCATCTCTACCCCGGTTTTTGCCGCAAGGCTGGCTGATGATTCTACGATTGCCCACTCCCCTTCCAGATAGATGGTGACAGCACAATTGTCCAAACCGAGCGGATGACACAGCGGAATCAACTCTGCCGTCTTCTTAGCGCCCATGATCCCTGCCAGGATTGCCGTTTGAAAAACCGGCCCTTTTCGGCTATGTAATTCATCCTTCTTCAACTGCGCCACGATGTCGGGTCCCAGCCATACCTTTGCCTGGGCGCTTGCCGATCGCAGGGTTATCTTCTTGGTGGCGACATCTACCATTGTAGGGTTTCCCGCCCGGTCGACATGGCTTAGCTTCCTCTTCATTTCTTTTTATCTTGAATCAAAAATAACCATTTCATGGTCAGTGTTTCAGAAGCTACGCGCCTTATTGAGGAACAAGTCTACAGGCCCGGATTGGAACGAATCAAGATTGAGGAGTCCGAAGGGCGGGTTTTGGCGGAAGCAATCAAAGCCGACCGCGATTTTCCTCCGTTTGACCGTGTGGCCATGGATGGGATCGCCATATCCTATAAGGCCATTGAAGAAGGTTGGGAAGGGTTTCGGGTGGAGGGTCTTCAACCCGCTGGCCAGCCGCGCCTCACCTTGAAAAACGACAAGAATTGCATCGAGGTGATGACCGGAGCCATGCTCCCGATTGGATGTGATACCGTTATCCGATATGAAGATATTATCCTGGTTAATGAAATCGCAAAACTGAAAATCAAAACAGTTGAGCTGGGACAATGCGTTCATCACCGTGCTCTTGATGCAGGACGGGGGGATGTGATCCTCGCTCCCGGGGTACGAATTTCTCCAGGCGAAGTGGCGCTGCTCGCCGCTGTAGGCAGATTGGAGACGGACGTGTATCGATATCCCAAGACTGCAATCATTTCAACCGGCACTGAACTGGTCGATATACATGATCGCCCGCTCCCCCACCAGATCCGGCGATCCAACAGCTATGCGCTCCGTACTGCACTTCACACGCTGGGTTGTCCTGCCGATCTGTTTCATCTTATGGACGATAGAAATGTCATGGAACGCGAACTAGGTAAACTATTCTCCACCTACGAATTGGTTATCCTGAGTGGAGGTGTGTCGAAAGGAAAATTCGATTTCGTTCCAGCCGTCCTTGAAGCCCTGGGCGTTACCACTATTTTTCACCAGGTAAGTCAGAAGCCCGGCAAACCACTCTTTTTTGGAACAACCAAGAAGCAAGTCATTTTTGGCCTTCCCGGAAATCCCGTGTCGACTTTCCTTTGTTTCTATCGATATGTCCGGCCGTGGCTGCTCCAAACCATTGGCGTAAAGCCCTCTGTTGAATACGCAATTCTCCAGAGCGACTTAGCATTGAAAGGGGACTTGACTCATTTTGTGCAAGTAAAACTTGTCAATGAAGACGGAAAACAATTCGCAATTCCAGTGCCCGGAGGCGGTTCCGGAGATTTTGCCAACCTGCGTGAGGTTGACGGGTTCCTCGAAATTCCTCAAGGCAAACTTGCCTGCGCAGCGGGCGAACCTTTCCCCTACATCCCATTTAGAGGAGCTTACTAGGCCCTCATTTTCATTCTTGCACAAACTCCCCCGGGGTCTTAACTTCGCACCCCGAATCAGAAATGAAAGAAGTCAGGAGTAAGGAGCCCGAAATACACCCTAATCCTAGAATCCCCCAATCCTATTAATCCCAATAATCCTAGTCCATGTTTGAAAGTTTAAGTCAAAAGATAGATAAGGCCATTCAGACCCTCAAAGGCCAGGGCCGAATCACGGAAATCAACGTGGCCAGTACGATCAAGGAAATCCGCAAGGCCCTGATCGATGCGGACGTCAATTATAAGGTAGCCAAGGAAGTCACCGATGAGATCAAGGTTAAGGCCATGGGGCAAAATGTGCTCACCGCAATTTCACCTGGCCAGCTGCTCACAAAGATCACCAACGACGAACTCACCCTGCTCATGGGGGGTGAAAGTGAGGATATTAAGATCGAAGGCAACCCGGCGGTGATACTCATTGCAGGATTGCAGGGCTCCGGAAAGACAACCTTTTCCGGGAAACTCGCCAGCTATCTGAAACGGCAAGGCCGGCAGGTGATGCTCGTGGCTTGTGATGTCTACCGACCCGCCGCCATAGAACAGTTGAAAGTCCTTGGTGCTCAAGTCGGCGTTGATGTTTATGCCGACCTGGAGACCAAAGAGCCGTTGCGCATTGCCAAGGCAGCCCTGGAGTATGCGCGCAAAAACAATCATCGCATTGTCATCGTGGATACCGCCGGTCGTCTTGCGGTTGACGAGGCGATGATGGATGAGATAGCTTCCCTTAAAGAAGAGCTTAAGCCATCTGAGACCCTTTTCGTTGTGGATGCCATGACGGGGCAGGACGCTGTGAATACGGCGAAAGCATTCAACGACCGCATTAATTTCGATGGCGTCGTCTTAAGTAAAATGGATGGAGACACACGCGGTGGTGCTGCTTTGTCGATACGCCGCGTAACTGACAAGCCCATCAAATTCACCAGCTCCGGCGAAAAGATGGAGGCATTGGACCGCTTCTATCCGGATCGTATGGCCGGCCGAATTCTGGGCATGGGGGATGTTGTTGGATTGGTTGAAAAGGCCCAGGAATCTTTTGATCAGGACGAGGCCGCGCGGCTTCAGAAAAAAATCCGCAAGAACCAATTTGATCTCAATGACTTCCTCAATCAATTGGCGCAGATCAAGAAAATGGGCAATATGAAGGACCTCCTAAGCATGGTGCCAGGCATGGGAAAAGCCATGAAGGATGTTGATGTGGATGACAATACTTTTAAACCCCTGGAAGCGATTATCCGGTCGATGACTATCACTGAACGGGAAAACCCGGAAATCATCAATAGCAGCCGTAAGGAACGGATCGCGAAAGGAAGCGGAACCTCAGTTCAGCAGGTCAATCAATTGCTGAAGCAGTTTACAGAGCTGCGCAAAATGATGAAGACCATGAACAAGATGGGTGGTGGAAAACGAGCGCTGTCGGCCCTTAATCCTTTTGGGCGTTAGTCATTAAGGATTCCAGTTAACTATCTGATTTTGCAAAAGAGACTCGTGCACTTTTTGGCTCTCTAATACAGGGTCACAACGAGCACAAAGGAGGACTAAGAAATACTGAAGAATGCGTCGTGATCTTTGTGGTTTTCTTCTTGGACTTCGTGACCTGTATTAATGAATGCAGGGTCACAACGAGCACAAAGGAGGACTAAGAAATACAGAAGAATGCGTCGTGATCTTTGTGGTTTTCTTCGTGGACTTCGTGACCTGTATTAATGAATGCAGGGTCACAATAAACACTAAGAAGGCACAACAATCACAAAGGGAAATGGCAAAAGTAAACGTCGTGGGCTTTGCGGCATTACGGAGTCGGGCCCTCAAACATAATCTCTCTTAACTGTGAACCCCAAACGGCCTCCCGCCGTTAGATCACCAATGTCCCTTGACGGCATAATCAAACTCAAACCAAAACAAAAAAAACATGAAAAGAACCATTTCCACAATCATTCTCCTTGCCTTGGCACTCACACTGGCTCTGGCCCAGGACAACACCAAACGCCCCAGCCCGCCGAAGGTAGCCGAAGGCAGCATCGATGGCGTAAAGGTCAAAATTGACTACTCAGCCCCTTCCGCGAAAGGAAGAAAGATGATTGGCGGCACGGAAGCTTACGGAAAGGTGTGGCGCACAGGTGCCAATGAAGCCACCGTCATCGAAATTGACGGTCCCATCCAGGTAGAGGGCCAGACATTGGCCGCAGGCAAGTACGAACTATTCAGCATCCCGGGAGAATCCGAATGGACCATCATCTTCCAAAAGTATGCAAAACAATGGGGCGCCTATGATTATAAGGAAGCCAACGATGTTTTGCGTATGAAAGTGAAAGCAGGGAAAACAGCGTCTTTTGTTGAGACATTCACGATTGCCGTGGAGAAAAATCAGGTGACCCTGCAGTGGGAGAATACGTTAGTGGCATTCAAAGTCAAGAAGGGATAAAAAGAAAATTGAAAATGGAGATTTGAAATTGGAGCCTAGCTTCGAATTTCAAATTTCCAATTTCGTCATAGCGTGTTGAAGTAATCAACCATCAAAAGCAAGTCCCTCTCCTTGGAAAGGCTCAGCCGGTTGATGTGCTGAAACTTTTTCATCTCCACCTCTTTTTCAGCCCAAATTTTAGACAACTCCTTCTTGCTCATGGGCCTCAATGCATTAGCCGGACCATATAGGAGCGTCCGCTTCTTGACAATCTGATAGTCTTCGCTTCCGGAACTCAGGGTCGCATTATAATTCGGCTTAAGCAAATTAGTCTCATTCAGCACATACACATCCAATTTTCCCCAGCACAACACTTCCAGGAAACCACTGATGGGCACACCCTCCCGCGTAAAGTCTTTCGCATTCAGAAACCGGTGAGGAAGATTAGTAAGAGAATCCAGAAATTCAAACGACTGAATTACACTGCCATCCAGGGACTTAAGCTTCTCCTCAAGCAAAATATCAATGCCAAAGTTTAGCATATCATATTTCATCTTGGGCAACTTGTACATCTTGCTTTCACGGTAAAGCGTAATTGAGCCCGAACACCAGAATGTTGTAAAGTAGGGATCGCCCTGCACGCCTGGGCCACTGGCAGCACTTCGGGATGGCCTGGATTCCCGCTCCAGGTCCCGAACGATCATGATGGTCTTCAGATCCGTATTGCTTATTTGGGATACCGCATTTAAGGGGATGTAAACAAGGACAAAAAATATCAACACGGATCGGTTCATAGAAGCAATAATAATTAAAACCTATATCAAATTAATCAGGCTTTCTCTCAAAAGCCCGCACAGATGCATTAACGCAATCGAAAGTCTTTCAGGGACAAAATCTTCGAAAAAGAAAAGGGTCTGGAACGTGTTCCAGACCCTTCACTAAATCTCAATGATTCAGACTATAGGAAATTCAAGGCCAGCGGCCATGCGGCACCGCCAACCCGTGTCAGGCTGCTAGTGCCTGTATCGCCGTAATCGTTATACCAGTCAACAACCAAGGTCGTCCCATCATTGGTAACCACGGAAAACCCGTAGACAAGACCATACTTATCAGCACCCGTCACGGTAATGTCGTCGCAGAAGTCCACCCAGTTGACCCCTGCAGCAGGTGTGTCGCCCCAGGCACAGTCATACTGGCCAAAAGTGGCATCTCCTAACGCATACTCACCGTGAGTCGTTTTAGTAAATGTAGTTGTTCCTGAAACAGAAGGGAGACAAGGGGCAATCGGAACAACGGCCCCTGTTACAATTGTAACATAATCCACATCTCCGCCCAGATCAGATGCGCAAACAACCACTGTAATCACATTTTCGAAGGGCGATTTGTAAACGCCTCCGGTAGCAGCAATTGCATTATTCACATTAGAGCTTGTATATGTTTTTCCATCCGGGAAAACCATAGCCTGACGGAACTTGAATTGATCCTTGCCATTGACAATCTCCGGAAGGGTTATACCCAGGAGGGTCATAACTTCGTTTGCCGTATGCGTCATCGTTACACGAGGAAGGCCGGTGATCGGGTCAGCAGTAAATTCAGACGGCGCGTATGACTTCAGCAGCGCTTCAGCGCGGTTTGTACCCCCGTTCAATGGGGTAAGGTCCGTGAATGACACATACAAATCTGCCGACGCAAACAACGCTCCGCGGTCACGGTCATTGGCCTCAAAAGTGGTCTCATACTTTGAGTTCGCTATATCGCTTGTGAGGAACACGGAGTTCACGCCGATTATTTTCAGCGTTCCCGCATTGGAATTGTTCAATTCGGTGAATGGAACGGGATACTTACTCTCGTCCGTACACGAAAACCCCAATGCCATCAAGAAAAGGGTAATTATGATATGAATTTTTTTCATGGTGTATTTCATTATAGGGTTACTTAACAAAACCGTCAGGGTTATTATCCCAGAACACTTTCACCTTATTATCCGGCTTCTGTGTTGAATTGCTGTTACGGATAACATAAACCGCCGGATAGGTAAAGGAGCGGTAGAAGTCACCGGGTGCAGGATTGAGTGCAGGCTGCAGATTAGCAGGCTTGCCCGTACGTCTTACCATATTGTATGACTCTACCCCATTGCCCCATAGCGCTACCCAGTATTCCTTAACAAGTACATCCAGCTGGTTTTCAGCCACCGTGATGTTGGGCGCAATTGGAACAGCAGCGTCATAGTTAGCCAATACCACTGCCATGTAGTTGTTGATTGCGGCATTATTGAATGTGTTAGCCACAGCACCTGAAGTAGGAGTTTGTGCAGGGATAAAGGCAACGACAGATCCGATAGACTCACGCGCAGCCTGATCCAATAGGACACGTGCAGCTGCCGCGTTGCCGTTAAGCACCAATTCATATTCTGCTTTCATGAACTGCACAAAAGACAGCATCATGATGGGCAGAATTCCTTTACCGCCACCGCCAGCCGCGATGCCACCAGCCTGATCAACGGGCAGTGAATTACTTGCATCAAACTTGCCGCCTGCAGGATATAGTCCGTACGTGGTACGCCTCAATCCATCCGGAGGTGTTCCTTCATTGTTCAGGTGGTCACGACCCCAATAGCCTGCTGGTAACTGGCAATACGCCGTTCCTGGAGGATAGTGTGAGGGAGGAGTGGTGGCAGTAGCACAGGTAAGTTCGTTTACGTCTGACGTCGGCGTGGTCGTTTGACGGTAGAAATAGAAACGAATGCGAGGATCCCGCAACCCCTTATTGTCAAACAACTCCTTCATGTAAGAGTTTGACATATACTGGTTAGCACTTATTTTGTAGCTATTGTAGAACCAGGGGTGATAGGTGTTCGGATTGTTCTCGCTGTTGGCTGGAGCCTTGAACTTGAACTCATCAGCCCGGGTGCTGATCATGTCGTTGTCTGTTATAAGTGCAGCCAAACCAGTCGTTGATCCGGCAGCGTCCACAAGTCTGCGCGTGAGCAAGGCCTTAAATTTCAAGGTCTTGGCCAGTTTACGCCATTTGGTGGCGTCAGCTTTGTAGAAGTTGTCCTGAGAAGGCTTCACGGTGGTTGCATCCACTGCATTGAGATCAACGACAGCTTCATCCAACAACGTTATGGCGGCTGCGTAAACGCTTGCTCCACCGTCAACGGTAGGGTTATAATCAGCCGTGTTGAACGCCGCGGAATAAGGAACATCGCCGAAGTAATCCACGAGCGTAAGCAAAACATACGCCTTGATGACTTTCGCTGATCCCTGATAAAACGCATTATACTCAGTGGTTGTGGTTGCCGGATCCTCCGTAGTCTTCTCCAGCAGCAAGTTGGCATTCACCATGACGTCTGAATAGGCCGAATACCACACACCATTGAATGAGTTGGCGGAGTAAGCACCCTCATAAGTTGATCCTCCCATGGCGAGCATGCGCGTATTATCCATGCCTATCTGCGTGACGGTGCCGAAGAAACTTGTGAAATTCAACTGAATTCCGTTGAAGATGAACTCATTACCTGCCTGATCCGGGCTTAGCGAACTAGGGTTTACCAGGTTGTCCTCCAGGTTGCATGAGGAAGCCAAAATCAGCCCAGCTGACAGGACCACCCCTTTAGCAAAATTTGAGATTATATTCTTTTTCATTGTTTTCATTTTTTAGTGCTTAGAAGGTAATTCTGATCATACCACCATAGCGCTTTGCACTTGGGCCGGTGAACAGGTCAAATCCAAGACCGTTACCAACACCTGTGCTCAACACATCTGTATCAAAATTGATTTCACTTGGTATGTTAACAGCCTTGAACCACATGTTCTGACCAGAAACACCGACGGTAACCCGCTTGAAGGGGGTCTTCTGCAAAAACGATTTTGGGAGATCATAATTCAAACTCACGTCCCTTAACCGGATTGTTGTTCCATCATAGATCTGCAGGTCGCTCGGACCGAAGGCTACGTTGCTGAAATACACACCGGCAGAAGTGATTTGAACATCATTGGGCGTTCCGTCAGCTTTTACACCAGGCAAGGTAAACGTGCGATCATGGTCAAAGTCAACAAACTTGGAAACACCGCGTCCGATAAGTGTAGCTGTGGTCAGTGACCAGATATCGCCACCCTGGCGGTATTCCATTTGTGCGCTCAATGTAAATCCTTTGTAGGTGAAGGTATTGAACAACGAAGCATTCCACATCGGGTTCGGATCACCAATGCGCTTGATATCATCCGAAGCTACGTAGAATCCATCACCACCTACAATACGGTCTTCCTTCCTTCCTGAATTATTTAGGGTCGGAACATAGTTTCCATAGATCACATTGTACGGCTCTCCGGGAACAGCATAGTTACCCAAGTCAGAGTAGGCTCCGCCAGGAATCTGTACGCGCTCAAGCCCACCACCCAGTTTTTCAACAACGGAGCGGTAAGCCCACCAGTTCAAGGTAATATCCCACTGGAAGCCCGACATTTTAACGGGTGTACCCCGCAATGACAGCTCTATCCCTTTGGTAGAAATCTCACCTACGTTAATCCGTGTTTCCGTGTATCCTGTGGAAGGATCCAGCGGAGCATCCGTGATCAGGTCGGTGGTAGTGCGGGTATACGCAGAAAGGTCAATGCCCAATCGGTTGTTAATAAAACTGCCTTCGATGCCGGCTTCAATCTCAGCCTGTAGCTCAGGCTTCAGGTTAGGGTTTCCAAGACGATTAGACAAGGTGTTTGTCGAAATTGGTATACCTACGCCATCGAGGTAAGGCCTACCTTGCAGGTTCAAGACATTACGCGTTCCATAAGGTTGAGGATATCCGGCAGATGTACCGTAGTTCACGCGCACTTTGATCTGGTTGATCATGTCTGATTCAAACCCAAACGCCGTTGTCGGGATAAAAGAAACACTTACGCTAGGGTAGAAAATGCTCTGATTGGCCACCTCTACAGTTGACTTCCAGTCATTTCTTCCCTGGAAGGTAATGTAAGCGAAGTCCTTATAGCCCAAACTGGCTGTTCCATAGGCGCCATACAACACATAGGATTCCTTGAAATTCAGGTTAAGGCCGGAAATCCCACTGGCGTTTGAATGCGTCAGGAAGTTCTCGTGGTTCATATATCCAAACACGATTTGCTGCGAACTTTCAATACCATCCTGGATATAATCATCTCTGCGATTGTTAAATCCAACGACAAAGTTCAAGTTGAAGTCCTGGTTAAGGTCCTTATTGAATGACATAAACACGTCATGATTCCAGATTGTATTCTGTCCGGTGGATGTCCGGTACACACCGTTGATGTTCTGAGGACCGCCTTTGTTGATCTCATAGGACTGCAACTCGGTGTACGTATCCAAACCAACGCGATAGGTAATATCCAGGCCTTCCGCCAGTTTATAATTGAAAGAAGTGCGGCCGAAGAAACGCTTTGTATCATTGGTAGACAAGTTGTACTTGGCCGTCCACCGTGGATTCTGAATATCATTTCCTGCGCGGTAGTAAGCGCTCTGACGCGTCTGGGGAGTCTCAAAGGGCAACCCCATCAAGTCAATATTACGTGGCGTATAAAATACGTCTGCAAAAATTGAATTGCCATCACCTGCGGTCCCACTACCGTTACCAGCAGAAATGGGAGGCGTCCTCTGTTCAGTGGAAGCATAGTTAAAACTTGTGCTTACTGTGAACTTCGGAGTAACATTGGCATTGAAACCAATTCCAAAGTTTAACTTCTTGAGTGTGTTATTCTCGATAAAACCCTCATCACTTAAGTAGCTAAGGGAGGCATTGTAGCTCACGTTCTCTGTGCCACCGTTTACGTTCAAAGACGTATTGGATGAGAATCCTTTTTTGAAGAAATCTCTAACATTATTCGGATGAGCCTCATATTTAACCTTCGTTCCCAAAAACTGAGGGAACTGGTTGCGGATGGCCGCTGGAGCATTAGACAATGGATGTGGGATCGAGTCTGGAGAACCAATAGCACCGAATTTCGGACCCCAGTTACTGAAGAAGAATCCCCAATTCTGGTCAAAACCGTTACCATAATTATTCTGCAATTCCGGCATAGAAGCGATATCCGTTACGAAGTAGGATTGGTTCAAATTAACCTCCATTTGTTCCTTCCTCTTACGACCGTTCTTGGTTGTTACAATCATAACCCCGTTGCGGCCCTGCTCGCCGTACAAGACGGCTGCAGAAAGGCCTTTCAACACGTCGATACGCTCGATGTTGTTAGGGTCAAGATCCAGAAAGCGGCTAGGGGTAGCCTGGTTACCACTCAGGAAGCCTCCCTGAGCATTGGTACTTGAATTGAAAGGCACACCGTCTACAATCCACAGCGGCTGCTTATTGCCGGTGATGGTCGTGTAACCACGAATGATAATGTTGGTACCCGTACCGGATACACCTCCCGTGTTGGTGATGTTTACACCAGGGATTTTACCCTGCAGCAAACGAGCAAGGTCACTTTCGGGTTTTTGCGCCACGATGTTACCTCCGATACTGGTCACGGAATATCCCAGGGCTCTCTTGTCCTGCTGAATACTCTGGGCTGTTACCACGACTTCAGTCAATTGCTTCACATCAGATGATAATCCGGTGTCAATCACTGACCGCTCACCGATCTCTACTTCCTGAGTAGTAAATCCGATGAAGGAAAGAACCAACGTTCCGCCTGCCGCAGGTACCGCCAGTTTGTAATTCCCTTCGGCGTCTGTTACGGTACCGTTGGAAGTGCCTTTGAGCAACACGTTTACTCCAGGGAGCCCACCACCGTCGTCGGCGGAGGTAACCTTACCTGAAATTGTTCGCTCCTGCGCCGAGGCACTGAGGGCAAAAGCGAACGAGAATAGTACGAGTAAAAACTTCCTCATAGTTTTTGGTTTAGGTTTGTAAAGTGATAAAGTTAAAAAAATCAGCCGCAGATCAACACTAATAAGTCGCTAATTTTTAACAATTCATTAATTTAATATACATACTATTCCAAAAGATAGTAATACTACCACCTGTTTCGTGGTAGGTTTCCAGAGGAATTTGTCGCCTCTAATCAATTAAGGGTGAGTACTTCAGCACAAGTGACAATCTCATTATTTGTCATTTCTTTGAAGTGAAATCAGCACTTTGAACAATCCAAAACGCCCTATTCTCATCCTCGGACGATCAGACCGTGTAGACCTGCCAACCCTGGGTTTGGAGAATATACATGCCAAAATTGACACCGGTGCGTATACCTCCAGCCTGCACTGCAGCCGCGCTGAGGTCATCGAGGGGAAGTTGGAGTTTATCCTGCTGGACGAAGAGCACCCGGAATTTACCGGTATGCCTTTCCGCGTAAAGAAATTTGAACAGCGCGAGATCCGCAACTCCTTTGGTGAAGCCGAGCTCCGTTACGTAATCAAGACCCGTGTGCGAATTTATGGGCGCGTCATTCGTGCGGAATTCTCATTGAGCAACCGCGGCAACCTAAAATTCCCTGTGCTCCTGGGCCGGAAGATTTTGCGTCACCGGTTCCTGATCGACGTGACCAAAAAAGATTTATCTTTCCTCAACAAACAGAACCCTCCCGCAAAGGATCCTCCATCCTCCGAAGCATCATGAATATTGCCATCCTCTCTCGTGACACAAAACTCTACTCTACCCGCAGGCTAAAAGAGGCTGGCGAAGCGAAGGGACACAAAGTGGAGATCATCGACCACATGAAATGCATGCTGGTGATAGAGAAGAAAAACCCCATGGTCTGGTATAATGGCCGAAAGTTGGATTACTTCGACGGAATCATTCCGCGCATCGGCGCATCAGTAACCTTTTATGGGGCCGCCGTGGTGCGACAGTTTGAAATGATGAAAGTGTTTTCAGCTGTTGAATCTCAGGCCCTCATTCGGTCGCGCGACAAACTGCGCAGCATGCAAATCTTATCGCGCGCCGGCCTGGGCCTGCCCAAGACCATATTTATGGACTACTCACGGGATACCGAAGGTGTAATCGATGCGGTAGGCGGCGCACCGGTGGTCATCAAGTTGCTGGAAGGAACACAAGGATTGGGCGTTGTCCTGGCAGAAAACAAGAATGCTGCACAATCAGTCATAGAAGCTTTCCATGGCGTGAAAGCCCGGATTATTGTCCAGGAATTTATTGAGGAAGCAAAGGGCATCGATATCCGGGCTTTCGTTATTAATGGAGAGGTGGTGGGTGCCATGCGGCGCCAGGCCCGCGATGGTGAATTTCGCTCCAACCTACATCGGGGTGGACAGGCCCAGGTGGTTAAACTGAATCGCAATGAAAAGCATGCAGCGATTACAGCGGCAAAGAAAATGGGATTGGGTGTCGCCGGTGTTGACATGCTGCCATCCAAAAGAGGACCCCTTATTATTGAGGTGAACTCAAGTCCGGGTCTGGAAGGTATTGAAAGTGCCACGAAAGTTGACATAGCCGGAAAGATTATCAGCTACGTGGAGAACCATGCGGGTAAGATGAAGATTCAGAAGGATAGTGTGAATGCGTGAAGGGGGCAGTATTCAGGAGTCAGGAGTCAGGAGTCTGTAATCAGGAATCAGGATAAATATCTGGATCGTTAATGATATCAAGGAATGAAAGACGTCGTCATCGCAGGGCAAACTATTCGTCCGGGAGAATTCAAGGAGATTAACATCAACATCGCCCGGCTTCCTTCACGTACACAAATAGATACACCTATATATGTTTATCGGGCTCCGCTCGACGGGCCCATTCTTGCCCTTACTGCAGGCATGCATGGCGACGAGATCAATGGAATGGAAATTGTCCGCAGGATCATTGATGCCGGTCACAATAAGGTGCTTCGAGGCACCACGGTATGTATGCCTATCATTAATGTTTATGGATTCCTCAACTATTCCCGTGAGGTTCCCGACGGCAAGGACGTCAACCGGTCATTCCCCGGAAGCAAGACCGGGTCGCTGGCTTCCCGCGTGGCCTGGCACCTGACGCATGACATTATTCCGTTTATCGACGTGGGCATCGACTTCCACACAGGCGGTGCGATGCGCACCAACTATCCACAGGTCCGCTGTGTGATGCAGGAGCCCAGAAATGTGGAGCTGGCTCACGCCTTTCATGCCCCATTCACGATCGACTCACCATTTCGCCCTCACTCTCTGCGCCAGACGGGAGCCAAGAAAGGAAAGAACATCATCGTATATGAAGGAGGCGAGTCGCTCCGCATGGACCTACAAGCCATAGAAGAAGGAGTCAATGGCACGCTGCGCCTGATGCATTTTCTGAAAATGATTGATTGGGCACCTGCACCAAAAGTCGAAACAAAAATTATCTGGAACTCCAGTTGGATACGGGCACGAACCGCTGGTCTTTTCCACCCGCAGGTTAACGCCGGCGAGTTGATCCACAGAAATCAATTGGTCGGGGACATCACCGACCCTTTTGGTGAATTCCGTGAACAGATAAAATCACCCGTTACCGGCCACATCGTCGGGCTGAACAATAATCCGGTGGTAAACGCTGGTGATGCACTCATGCATGTGGGCATGGATGATTTTTGCAAACTGGACAGTGGTGATGGTGAATGACATTCCTTTCACGCTGAATGCCAAAACAGTTGTTGTTGCCGCTTGCATGAGACTACTACAGGTACATCTCCTGGCGAGTGGAGGACGAATCCAAGTTCCAGAGGAACGATTGATATGATAACAACGGACTTCAGTCCGTTGAAAAAGGCACAATTCAAATAGAGTTCCGTAGGAACGAGACATCTTCAGGGCATCCAAAAAAAATGTCCCGAGCCTACGGCTCTATCCATTTTACGGAGATACGATAGGATGGACTAAAGCCCATCCTTACAAAATCAGGTCGAGCCTACGGCTCTGCTAAACATCGTGGCTATTTCCTAAACAAAATATATGTGTACGTCGCGACGGCAACCTTAAAAATCTGGGCAAGGAATAATCAACTTATCCTTCGGTGGCTTACGTGGGTTTCGTGTCGGCCAGGAATAAACGAGACTGAATTCGTGTGCTCCGCCGCTCGCTGTGCCCAATTGGGAAATTGTATAATCGTAACTGTAGCCGATATTCAGAATATCTTTTTCGCCTTTGAGTGTCAACCCTACCAGCAACACAATGGACTCGTTGTTGGAAAATCCATTTTCTGATTGAAAGGGAATACCCCTGTACCACGTACCGATAATCAATGGCTCAAAG
Source organism: Cyclobacteriaceae bacterium (assembly GCA_043750575.1). Lineage (GTDB taxonomy): Bacteria > Bacteroidota > Bacteroidia > Cytophagales > Cyclobacteriaceae > ELB16-189. The sequence goes on along the minus strand of JAYVBH010000013.1, from coordinate 67,333 downwards.
GTGTAATACATCCCGACATCTGCCTGGCTAAACGGTCCCTGGCTTCGGTACTGAATAACTGGAGCGATACTCCGTTCACGCGGCCGGGCAAAAAAACCTGTACCCAGAACACCCGGCTTGAAATAAAATTTCCATCCTGCATGAATAGAAAATTTCATGTCCAGTGGATCGGTTTCACCTAAAATGGATTGATTGGGCTCGGTGATGTGATGCAGGGCAAGTCCAAGCCATGCATTCTTGGAAAAGAACAATCCCCCAAAGGAGATATCGGGAAAGAAACTGCTTTGCCCGGTATTCAGTGCCTCGGACGTAGGATTGATGATCTGTCCTGTTGCCGGATCAAACTGGTCGCCAAACCGAAGTTCATCGAAATTGATCGACCGGTTTATTACCGCAACTTGAACTCCCGGCCGAAATGATATGTCTTTTGTCAATTGCAGCTGATAGGCGTATTGAAGACCAAGGCTTATGGACTGCAGGCCGACAATACCTACATAATCCCGGGTTAGAATTCCACCAATTCCACTGTTCTTGTCCTCAATATAGAAATCCGCATACGCGGAAACGGTTGTAAAATTAGCATCGATAGAGGGCCACTGATTACGGTAATTGATGCCCACACGGCCTTGCTGCGTTGATCCGGCAAAGGCTGGATTCATGTAGAGTGGAGCGGCGTAAAATTGAGAGAACTGGGGATCCTGAGCAGTTACCGATCGGGGAGCTGCCAGCATCAATACAACCAGTATCGGGAATATCCGGTACACCATACTGGGGTAAAACAGTTTCCTCATCTTGGCAAAGTAAATCTATTTGAGTCTCTTATGAAAGTTTGTCCAACACGATTACCTAACGACAAATTCAGTCAAATTATATACTTTAGTGTGGTTTGATCGTTTTAAGATTGGAATTGTAACTATGAATCAGCAGGTTGAGTGATGGCGCGAATGATTGAAACGTTGCGGATGCGCAGGTTATTCCTTTTCTGCTCCCTGAATTTGCTGACGATCGCAGGGTTTTCACAGAATCTGGAGCGGTACAACTGGTACTTTGGCAACTCCCCACAAGCGATCAGGTTCAACCGGATCAGCGCCCAGCCGTCGGTAGTTACCAAGGCAATTCCCTTTGGCACCGGAGGCAGTGCAACCGCCTCTGACCCTACCAATGCCAACCTCCTTTTCTATACGGATGGCAGCAATGTCTACGATTCCAGGCACGGGCTTATGCCCAATGGATTTGGCCTAACGGCCAATACTTCCGGGAATCAACCGACCGCAATCTGCCCTGTCCCCGGTCAACCTAAAAAGTATTTTATTTTTACCAACACCGCCAATTTTCCAGCCACTGGTTCAATCAGCGTTAGCGTCATAGACATGAACCTTTTTGGCAATTCCATCTTTCCGGAGCCCGCATTAGGAGACCTCGAAGGTTGGCCAATTCCAGGCTCAAAAAATGTGCCTATCGCAGGACTTGTCAACCGGGCCGAAGCCATGACTATTGTTCCAGACGTACTTGGAATAAATTTCTACCTCGTTACGCAATTGAATAACTCAGATAGTTACTCTGTCACGGTAATCGACCCTGCCAGTTACACCACCGGAGCTTTTAATACATCAACTCTTGCAGGGCTTGGGCAGGGAATACCTCTCTCCGCGGCAAATTTTGCGTTTCATCCAGGTAAGAATAAAATTGCCGTATCACCGCAGGATACCAACACTGATGCGATCATTCTGGATATAAATCCGGCATCTGGTGTTTTGAGTTTCGACCGCTTCATTTTCAACTCTGGTCTGCCCACGACAACCAATCAATCCATTTACGATATCGAGTGGTCAATGACCGGCGATTTCCTGTACCTCTCCCGTCACGGTGAAGCCGCCATTACTGCTGATCTGCTTCAATACGACTATCTGAATCCAACAACGACCCTAACCTCGGTCCTGCCTGCAGGCATCTTCAGAAGTTACGGAGTTCAGATGGCCCCCGACAGTTCGATCTATCACCTGTATCAGTCTGCCGCTGCAGGACCTTTTCTCGTGGGACGAATGGCTAAACCAGATACGATTGCTTCCGAAGTCCAGTATGCTGCAGCCGTTCTTAGTCCCGCTACTTTTGCCGCAACCCAATTCCCATCTTTTGCGGGAAGAACACAGATAACGCTAACGGTTGACTTTACTTCCACTGGAACATGTCAGAATAACAAGACTACTTTCTTCCCCATTGTTTCACCAGGAGCGGACAGCGTCCGGTGGGATTTCGGAGATGCGACCGGATCAACAAACTGGAGCCCGGTTCACCTTTACGGTGCTCCGCAAGCCTACAATGTTACACTAACAGCTTTCTTTCAAGACCAAACACAGTCGGTAACCAAACCGGTAACGATTCAGGCTTTCCCGCTTCAGCTGGATCTGGTTCAGGACACGACAGCTTGCCGAAGCGAATTTCCTCCTCCCCGAGGCACCTCCTCACCCATTCAATTTTCTGTTACGGTGAAAGTGACTGGTGGTACGGCAACAAGCTTCATTTGGTCGAACGGCGATACCGGTGATATTCTGACACCTGATTCAGCCGGGTATTATTACGTAGTGGTATCAGACGGCTCAGGCTGCTCGGCATACGCAGGCGTCAACGTAAAAGAGTATGGCCTTCAAGATCAACGGGCAAACATCTGGCATTTCGGAAACAACGCCGGTATTGATTTCAATGTGGCCCCTCCTGTGCCTTTGTCAAACAGCAATATGGATGCCCCGGAAGGATGCGCGATCATTTGTGACAGAAACGGAAAGACAATTTTCTATACCGATGGAACCAACGTGTACGACAAGACCGATGCCTTAATTGCAACACTCATTGGGGGTGACCCCTTGGCATCTCAATCCAGCATCATTGTCCCCGTACCGGGAGATGAAACTCTCTATTATATATTCACCAACGAGGCGGCTAATGGAGGGTCAGGAAATGTTGTGCGGTATTCACTGTTTGACCTCAAGCTCAATGGGGGACTTGGCGCAGTTGTTCAGCAGAACCTCACCTTGTTCTCACGCAGTACGGAACGTATTACGGCTAGCGGCCAGTGGGTCATCATTCATGAATTTGGAAACAACACATTCCGCGCTTACCCGATCAGTTCAAACGGCATCGGCTCACCGGTACTGACCGCCATCGGTTCCGATCACCTGTCCAGTCCAGTCGAAAATTCTGAAGGGTACATGAAACTGGGACCCAGAAATACGCTTGCGGTCACGCTCGCTACTCCTGGAACAAGCAATTTGCTAGAACTCTTTCAACTGACTGACTCTTCCGGTACGCTGTCAAAATATCGCAAGATTGACTTAAACGAACCTAATGGGCAGGTGTACGGCGTTGAATTTTCTCCGGGAGGAAACAAGGTCTTCGCTACCGTGAAAGGCAGCCTGGGTTCTTCGCACATTTTTGAGTATTTCATCGACTCGATCGACGCACCCTACTTCATGCAAAAGATTACGCAACCCGCCGAACTGGGCGCCATTCAGCAAGGGCCCGATGGCCGTTTATATGTGGCGGTGAACGGAACCGGAAATGATTTCCTGGGCACAATACAAGCCAATGATGACACAACGCAATTTTCCTCGTTCACTTTAAACGGATTTGCTTTGGCCGGCGGAACCAACTCACGCCTCGGGTTACCCAACTTCATACAGCAAATTTCGAATGCTACCGGTGGCCCCGGAATAGATTTTAGCGGAGTCTGTCTGGGTAGCCCAACGAAATTTATCGGAACGCCTACGGATGCCATTGATCATTTTTTCTGGACGTTTGGCGATGGCGCAACGGCGGGTGACAGCTCGACAGTGGAGCATACCTACGCTTTGCCCAACACCTATTTGGTCAGTATGAGGCTCACCAACCGTTGTCAGTTGGACACCGTCCTGACTAAAAATGTCACGATTGTCAATCCGCCTGCAGCGCCAACAATTCCAGGAGCGGCAGCTTTGTGTAATGGACCTGTTACCCTGGATGCAAATACAGGAGGTATTCTGGGGCTTACCTACTTATGGACCGGAGGGGCAACTACCCAAACGCTTTTGGTTAGTCAGCAGTCAATCATATCGGTAACCATTACAGACGCTACAGGCTGCACCTCGAATGGAACGACCCTGGTGGCTGATAACCAACCGCAAGTTGATCTTGGGCCAGATCAAACTTTGTGTCAGAATTCATTTACGTCAGCACTCAATGCGCAGAATCCCGGAGCCACATTTGTTTGGACCGTCAATGGTGGAAGTGTAACTAATGCCCAGAGTCGGGCACTGGATACAACGATCCCCGGAGTATTCAACTATCAAGTTGTTGTGACAGATCCAATCACTACCTGTTCGATCACCGAGGCCGCCGCCTTTACAATTATTGCATCGCCCTCTTTTACGATTTCCGGAACGAATCCAGCCGTGTGTCTGGGCACAAACGGAACACTCGCGGTACAACTGCTCGTGACCGCCCCACCCACCGGACCGTACTCTTATTTTATTACCGGACCCGGGGGCTTCAATGATCAAGGCATAGATCAACTGGCACCTGCGACGCTAAATTATAGTAACCCACCATTCTCGATACCTGCAGGTACGTATTCTGGCGTAATCACAGATCAGATTTCAGGTTGTACCATTTCTCAATCGTTTGGATTAACTGATGCGGCCTATACAGCCACAGCGTTGGGCCTTGCACCGAATTGTGATCCGGTCGCCATTGAAGTAACCACGGTGGGGGCCGCATTTCCCGTTCAATACCAACTTACCGAAAATGGCTCTGGGACGATTACTGGACCAACAGTAGTTCCTGGACCTGGCCCGATATTCAACACAACGCCTGTGCCCGGCGGTACTTATACCATTCAGATTACAGATGGCGGAGGGTGTATTTTCAGCATCAATAATTTTGTTGTTGCTCCGGCTGCACCTCTTGCGTTAACCTTTGACAACACTGGCATTTGCGGAACCCCGCCGATAATCACTGCCATTAGCCCGGCCACCACCTACTTATGGTCCGGACCGGGAATTGTCGGACCGACAAATGGTGCATCTATTCAGGTTTCCGGTCAGGGAACATTTACCTACTCGCTTACTGCAACCGGAGGGGCAGGAACTTGTCCTAATACACAAACTAACATCGTCGTGCTCGACAATCCGACGGCCGATTTCACGCAAAGTGATCCTTGTCAGAATTCAGTGATTCTCACAGCAAGCCCATCGGGGAATTATACATACCGCTGGTATCGTAATGGATCAGTTGCCATTAGCGCAATTGGTCAATTCGTCGGCCTTGGCGTTGCGGATGATGGAGCCACGTTTCAGTCTGAATTATTCAATACATTAAATGGCTGTACCTCACCCAAATCTGCTGTGAAGCCCGTCCAGGTTACAGGACTTGTGGATGCCGGCGTGACGGCAACACCGGCGTGCGAAGACGGCCAGCCGTTTACTTTGACAGCAATAACCACTGCGACAGGCGTTAGCTATGCATGGTACAGGAATAATTCGTTGTTGACTGGAGAAACTTCTTCAACAACAAGCCAGACGGATGTTGGGACATTTAAAGTTGAGGTCTCCAAAGCAACGTGTATTACACCGGCCTTGATCAACATCATACGGGCACCTCTGCCAATTGGCAAACTCCCCAATCAGACGATAATCTGCAACGACCCGGAAAACACAGACCCCGCAACCAGCCAGGTTGACCTTGACCCGGGAATCTTTACGCAGTATGATTGGTTCAAAAATGAGCTTACCCTCAATTATAGTCAGCAGGTCTTCACCGCCGACAGCGAAGGCAAATATCGCGTAGACCTCACCAATTCGTTCGGCTGCGTGGCAGCAGATGAGGTTGATGTCCTCAACGATTGTAAGCCACAAATCGACGCACCCAATGCTTTCAGACCCACATCAACAATTGACCTGAACAAGGATTTCTTTGCCTTCACCAAGTTCATTACCGATAACTTTGAAATTTACATATTCAATCGATGGGGTGAATTGGTCTATTCATCCAGCAGCCGTGACTTTAAGTGGAACGGAGGGTTAAACAATTCCCTCAGCCAGCCTGTGCCGGGAGGTTCCTATTCCTACGTAATCAAGTATGTAAGTTCATTCCATCCTGAGCGCGGGGTTCAAGAGCAGCGAGGTGGCGTGGCGCTACTCCGCTAGTCGAATAGGCCATCTAACCAAATTCTATTTTTATTTCCCCCGGGACGTATTAACTATGTATCCCGTAAAGCCATCATCCATGAAAAAATTAACAATCCTTTTCCTGTTCACGTTTGCCCTTCAATCACTTACGGAAGCGCAAATCATTAAAACATCACTGACCCTGACTGTCCGGGATGAGTTAGGTAATGCTGTTGAGGGCGCCAGCGTCATGCTTTTTGAAAATGAAACTGATTTTAACACGGAAAAGAACCCAACTGCTCAAGGGATCACTGACGCAAAGGGGGTTGTCAAATTCAAGGAGTTGAAGGCCATCCCCTTCTTTGTCATTGCCCGCAAAGGGGACAAAGACAACGCTGGCGGTGGAGAGCAAATTGCCAAGCTGGAGGCGAACAAGTTCAACAAAGCGACCGTAATCATTCAATGACTTCCCACCCTCCGATCCAGGAACGAATTCAGGATTACGCTATTCAATTCCCTGCAGAAGCCCAGATTGCCGCTCGCTATCACACGCTCCTGACAAGCCCGGATGCCTTTCAACGGACCCACCTGCCAGGGCATATTACCGGATCGGCCTTCATTATTTCCGAAGACCAAACACAGACGCTGCTCGTCCATCACGCCAAACTAAACCGATGGCTTCAGCCCGGAGGCCACGCCGATGGGGATACCGATGTGGTTCGCGTGGCCTTGCGTGAGGCAACCGAAGAGACTGGAGTTATAAGACTTGAACTTCTATCACCCGCCATATACGATCTGGATATTCACCCCATACCCGAGCGAAAGGATTTTCCTGCGCACGATCACTATGACATTCGCTTCCTTCTTAAAGCATCTGTCACGGATACGCTGATCGTGAGCGAAGAATCTCACGATGTGAGGTGGGTGGCGCTGGATGAACTTGAGCGTTATAATCCGGAGGACTCATTGATCCGCCTCCGTGATAAACTCTCCCGCCAGGCATAAGGCCCTTGACGCAGCTTCGACGCCCAAATCATGTAACTACCCAGGTACGGGTTAAAGCGGGGTAAACCAACCGATGATCTATCGGGATAGCCGCGCTGAGTACTAAACGCTGCCTAATAAAAGGTAGTTCCTTTCAAAATTCCGCACTAACTCACCCCCGGCCCCTCTCTACAAAGTAGAGAGGGGTGAGTCACCAGAATAATGGAGCCTTATCGATCGATCTAAACGCCTATGCTATCCCGAAGTCTCAGTATGTCTGGAAAACAAGATTGATTCTAATGCGATGCATGCATAATTTCGTTAGTCGAAAAAATCAACATTTATATCAAGAAATTTGTCATCGATATAGCCCGAGAATTACGCAGAAACCAGACACCTCAAGAGGCGGCGCTATGGCGAAGGCTCAGAAACAGAAAACTCTCAGGACTTAAATTCCTGAGACAGCACCCAATCGTCTTCGGAGGAACAGAATACAAGCCGGAATTCTTCATCGCGGATTTCTATTGTGCTGAAAGAAAACTTGTGATCGAAGTCGATGGAAAGATTCATGATTTCAATCAGTCATATGACCGTGATCGAGACATAATCCTGGGTGAATTAGGTATCCGGGTTTTGCGATTTAAGAATGAAGAATGAAGAGCTATCAGACTTAACCACTGTTCTTTCCAAAATTCTGAAAGTAACTCACCCCCAGCCCCTCTCTACAAAGTAGAGAGGGGTGACCTAGCGAAGCGATGGTCGGGGTGAGTCCGCAGAATAAAGCATGAAGTTCCGCCAACTATGAACTAACTCAACCCGACCCCTCTAATCTGGAAATGCAACACCTTTTCTCCGTTTGACCAATTTTTCGTGCAACTTTGCGATCTATGTCTGCCCTGATCGGTACATCCGTTGAAGTCGCCAGAAAATTCCTGGAAGAGGGAAAACTCGTCGCTATTCCAACAGAAACCGTATACGGACTTGGCGGCAATGCGTTGAACGCGAAAGCAGTAGCTGAAATCTTTAGGGTTAAAGATCGCCCTAGCTTTGACCCACTCATCGTTCATGTTTCAAACCTGGAAGGAGCAAAGGACTACGTCCGTGAAATTCCTGCTGCCGCAGAGGTACTTGCCCAACAGTTTTGGCCAGGCCCGCTTACCCTGCTGCTTCCAAAAAATGAGAAGATACCAGACCTTGTAACGGCTGGCCTTGACCGTGTAGGCCTCCGCTGCCCGGATCACCCGATCACGCTACAACTTCTCCAACAAATTTCATTTCCGCTGGCCGCGCCGAGCGCCAACCCTTTTGGGTATGTCAGCCCCACAACGGCGCAGCATGTGCATGATCAACTGGGAGACAAGGTTTCCTATATCCTCGATGGCGGCCCTTGCCGCGTTGGCATTGAATCAACCATTATTGGTTGGGAGGACGCGGAGCCAGTCATCTACCGATTGGGCGGACTTGGAATCGAGCTCATTGAATCGGCCATCGGCCGTGTGCGCATTCTGTCGCACTCCACCTCCAAACCCCAGGCGCCTGGTCAACTTCAAAGTCACTATGCACCAAACAAGCGATTTTTCCTAGGAGACATTGAGGAGCTCATCCGCACGCATCAGTTTAAGAACCCCGGAGTATTATCCTTTACTAACAGGAATACGACGTCGGGTGATTGCCATTTTGTTCTTTCTCCCACCGGCGACATGAACGAGGCCGCGCGAAATCTATTTGGTATGCTGCGGGAGCTGGATCAAAGTGACGCAGACGCGATCCTCGCAGAAGAAGTTCCAGAGCAGGGACTTGGGCGGGCGATCAATGACCGTCTGCGAAGGGCTGCCGCCCAGCGCCCGTAACCCCTAGACCAAACAAAGCGAAGTCATATTTGACCGGATCTCTCGGATCTAATTTGCGCAACTGGTCTGTCAGTTCCATTGCCGTTTGCCAGTCCATGGACTTTCGGTGAATCAACTTGAGTTGCCGGGCCACCCGCTCTACATGTAGATCGCAGGGACAAACGAGTTGACTGGGGAGGATCGATTTCCATAAACCAAAATCTACTCCCCGATCGTCACTCCGCACCATCCAACGCAGGTACATGTTCATTCGCTTGCACGCAGAATGACGCTCCGGTGTGGCAATATGTTTACGGGAGCGTGCTGGAAAATCCGGAAGGCTAAAGAACTTGTTATGGAAATTGATCAGGCCCCGCTCCACTGTTTTCTCCTGGGGGCCAACCCGGAACAATTCCTCAAGTGAGGCATGCTTGCGGTAATGAAAATGAAGAAAACTGATGAAGTACAAAAGGTCAGTTCCGTTGAATGTCCGATGCCTGAAGTCCTCCATCTTCCGCAGGTCGGCGGGACGATGATTAAGAATAAAGTCATGCGGCGAATTATCCATTCGATTGAGCAATGAATAGCAACTCTTGATGATGGTAACACGTTGCCCCCAAGCTAGGACAGCGGCAAAGAATCCCGCAATTTCAATGTCCTGGGGTTTGCTGAACAGATGAGGTATTGAAATCGGATCATTTGCAATAAATGCAGGGCGGTTGAACCGATCTGCCATTTCATCCAGGAACGTGCGGAGGTCTTCTGTATTCTGTTTGGAACGCGCGATCAGGTCGCACTTTTTCATATGACTTACCGGTAATAGGTGATTTCAGCTCTGAATTTAGTCTCTGTTGCACCAAGCCGGTCATAGGCGGACTTTGAAATAAGAATCAGCACAGCAGGATCTGCAACAGCGGGTGGCCCGGTAACGCGAACAAATACTTCCTGGTTGGTTGTCAGGTTTCTAATCTTAAGTATTGTTCCGGGTTTAATCGATGTATGCTGCGCGAGATACTTCCTGTTGCCTTCCGTTCCCTCCAGCAAAGCTGCTGTTCCTGTTTCTTTGAGTTCACTGGCCCCGCTCAACCCTTCAGAAATTTTTGCAGGATCGGCAGCAACGACACCAGGAACTACAGTTGATTGCGCGACAGATACGGCCGGCGCAACCCCCGGCGCTGGTGCCGCAACGCTAAGAACCTGTCCGATCCTAAGTTCGGTATCAGAAATGCTATTCCACTCTTTAAGTTGAGGTACCGTCATGCCATACATGCGGGCAATGGAATAAAGTGTTTCTTTCGGCGCTACCGTATGGGTCTTGGCAGCTTCGGGCATCACAGGTTTTGCGGCAAGAGCAGGGATCTCCGCTTTCTGCCGAATTAGTATCTCCTGACCAACAGCGAGCGGAGTGTCTTTCAAATTATTCCACGCACGAATATCATCCACTGAGACATTATACTGGCGCGCTATGCTGAAAAGTGTTTCCTTCGGCGCCACACGATGCACAATTCCATCGGCTGTTTTTGTTGTTACTGCCAGCTTAGCCTTTCCGACATAAGGTATTTTAAGAATTTGTCCCACTTCCAAGCCGGCATCTGCAGTTGGGTTCTGCACCAGGATATCCGCAACCGTGGTACCATAACGCCTCGACAGACTGTAAAGGGTCTCCTTCTCCCCCACCTGATGAATCACATGAGGCTTTCCATTGATCATCTCCATGCGGAGCGAGTCTCCCGGGAACAAACTGGCAAGGCCAAATAACAACACTTGAAACATATCTTCTGTATTACTTCGAAAATTACCACTTCCACAGGGCATCCCACAACCCCAGTGCGTCGAATTACTTAGTATTTTTGTCAAAAATCATAATCATGAAGGTTCTAAGCTTGGCTATCATTCTATCAACAACCGTATTGGGTTGCCTGCACGCTCAAAGCAGGCCAAAAGTGATGGTCATGGAAATCAAGGCTGAAATTGACCCGCGGATGCTCCGGTATGTAAAACTGGCCCTGGAGCAGGCCGAAAACACAAAGGCAGACTACGTAATAGTTGAGATGGATACGTATGGGGGCGTTCTCACGGATGCCAAAGAAATCGTGGACCTGATCATGGATTTTAAGAAACCCATCTGGGTCTATATCAATTCTGATGCGGCTTCCGCCGGCGCGCTTATTTCCATCGCCTGTGACAGCATCTATATGTCGCCAGGTGCAAGCATCGGCGCTGCCACGGTTGTTGAGGGGGCCGGCGGACAGGCTGCTCCTGATAAGTATCAATCCTACATGCGGTCTATCATGCGCTCCACCGCTGAGGAAAACGGGCGTGACCCCAGGATTGCTGAAGGCATGGTGGATGAAAAAATCGCTATTGACAGCGTTAAAGAAGCTGGAAAAGTAATCACGTTCACAACAACAGAAGCGCTGAAATACGGCTATTGTGAAGCAAAAGTCGAGTCAATCGAAGAAATCCTGCTGCGAAACAAGGTGACAAACTATGACATTGAGCGCTTTGAACTTGGGCTTACTGAAAGGATCATTGCCTTTTCACTGAATCCCTTCATTAGCGGGCTGCTTATTCTAATCATTATCGGTGGAATCTATTTTGAGATGCAGACACCGGGCATCGGATTTGCGCTGTTGGCCTCCGCCATTGCCCTGGTGCTCTACCTGGTTCCCTATTACCTCAATGGGCTCGCGGAATATTGGGAGATCATTGCCCTGTTTATCGGGATCATCCTGATCGCCCTGGAAGTATTTGTAATACCGGGCTTTGGGGTTGCTGGCGTGCTCGGCATAGGGCTAACGATAATGTCGCTGGTGCTGATCATGCTCAACAACGACTTTTTCAACTTTGACTTTGTTCCCCTCGGCGACATCGTGGTTGCGATCTTTGCGACGCTGGGTGGAATTTCCGGAGGGGCCGCGCTATTGCTCTTTGGGAGTACGCGGTTGATCGAGACCAAAGCCTTCCGAAGATTTGCCTCTACTGACACCCAAGAAACAGATAAAGGATTTACGGCAAACTTCATTACACAACCGATGACGGGCAAGACCGGTACAGCTTTTACTGTATTACGTCCAAGCGGTAAAGTGATTATCGAAGAAACCATGTATGACGCTTTTACCAGAGGAGAGTACATAGAAAAGGGTGACGCCATCGAGGTGATTGACACAGAAGGTTCATCGGTACGTGTGAAAAAAGTTCTATGAAAATCCTCGGAGTAATTCCTGCCCGTTACGCGTCTACCCGGTTTCCAGGCAAACCACTTGCCGATCTCCTGGGGAAATCCATGGTAGAACGGGTGTACTTGCAATGCAAAAAATCCAAGCATCTCACCGAAATCGTGGTAGCCACAGATCATCAGCAAATCCACGAACATGTAGTTGGGTTCGGTGGCAATTCTTGCCTTACCTCCGATCAGCACCCGAGCGGAACAGATCGGTGTTGTGAAGCCATGACGCTTCAAAAAAACACATTCGACTTTGTGATCAATATCCAGGGCGACGAACCATTCATCGATCCTCAGCAAATCGACCTCTTGTGTGCCTCACTCGATTCTCAAACTGAACTTGCCACACTGATCCAACGCATCATTACACTTGAGCAACTCCTGTCGCCCAACGAGGCCAAAGTGATTCTAAATGCCCGCAAGGAGGCCATGTATTTCAGCCGGTCGCCAATTCCATTTGTACAGAAGCAACCACAAAACGAGTGGCTGAATCACGGCACCTTCTACCGTCATGTGGGGCTCTATGCTTACCGGAAAGATATTCTGCAGGCCATTACAAAACTCCCGGTATCCGACCTGGAACGCTCCGAATCGCTGGAGCAACTTCGATGGATTGAAAACGGATACAAGATCAAGACCGTGGAGACCGATGCAGAGGAGGGAATGTGCATTGATACTCCAGAGGATTTGGAGAAAGCAAGGGCACATATGAAGAGTGTTAGTCAGAGCCGCTAGGGCCTGAGATTAAATGTTAGCTTTTAGTTGTTAGCTTTTAGCGGTTAGCCGTAGGTTAGTTAATCAAAGAGTCTACCGGTGTTAGATGGAGTTTTTCTATGGCGAATTGGGTGACGGCCCGATTCACACTTTCAATATCCTTCGAGACAACATGCGAGCCCAGAACATGGCCCCCGCCATTAGGAATTGGAATCGCGACTTTTAGCGAATCCGGAGTGGCCAACTGTTTGTGCATTTCAAGAATGGCGCTCACTTTCACCGTTGGATCCTGCTCCTGCTCATTCTTATAATAATATAGCGTAAGTGTGGGGCAACTTACCTTACTAAAAGTTTGGTTGTCCATCTGATCGTCTACCAATTCCTGAAGTTGCGTGACAGACTCCAATCTGTAGGTGTTATTCCAATATTTGTCAGTCTCAGCATCCGCCGGTAATAAGCGACTCTTACCGCCTGTGACCAGTCTGGCGATTTGAAGGCCCCATGGCTTGTTCAACAGCCAGGCATTGGGGTCGTTGATCGCAATATTGGGCGACATATTGATCAACGCGAAAACATCTTCAGGGTAGGCGGCAGCCAAAATCAAAGCCATCGTCCCCCCGGTAGACGTACTCATGACAATCACTTTCTCTCCCAGGGCTCTACCAATCGCTAACGCTTCCCTGCTGCTTTTCCACCACCGGTCGGCCGTAAAATACAACAGCTGCTCGGTTGTATCCACGCCATGATCGGCCATCCGTGCGAGGTACAGATTGAATCCGAATCTTTTCGCAAACTGCTCGTGTACAGGATCGCCTTCTTCCTGGCTTGCCGAGAATCCGTGAATGTATACCACACTATACTCCGTTTTCCTCCTTGAAGAATCAGCCCATATGATGCGTGCCTCATTGTCAGGCTTCAACCGATGCATGGCCTCATTGTCTCTTACGTACTTTTCAAGCGCATCAGGATCTGAAGGCACAGAAATTTTGGCAGGGTTCCATTCCGGGCGATCGGGTTCCGGGCCCAAAAAATAGATACCTGCCAGAAGAATGATGGGAAAGGTTATTAAGATTAGACGTTTGGACATGGCGCTACTTTTTCAGGAAGATAAGTTTTTATTGGGATGATCGCCAAATGAAAAAGCCGCCCCTCGTACAGGGCGGCCTTTTAGCTAAAAAACAATCGACCGGGAGCAGCTAAAAATTACATACTGCCAATGTACACCCGATCAAAAAGAAGGCACTCCGGCGCCGGCAAAAAATATTTACCACCAACAACCACTACGAATGGAGTAAATAGCCAGTCACGCCGGAAATGCCATGTCACCTCACCCCTTCCCCTCTCCGAAGGGAGAGGGGTTTGAGTGATACTTCCTTCACCAAAAAGCCCATCTCCTCTCAGGAGATTGACGAGGTGGTTAGTCAACATTATCATGCAAGAACTTGTTGTTGCCGAGCAGACTGTTGTCATCGTTTAAGTTGTACTTTGAAATAAAGCGCTCTGAAGAGTGGGGCACATTCTCCATCTTAACGCCCCTACGCAAATAGGCCGGCAGTGTCCATTTCTCATTGAACTCTTCCTTGCTCATTTCCTGCTTGCGGGCGGCCTTGAGTTTCTCGCGGCGCTCTTTGGCTTGCTGCTCCAGCCGTTCTTTTGTTTTTCTCATTTCCATCATTCCTTCTTCGTTTATTACCTGATCTGCCGATACCTGCGTTCCCAACTCAAACTCTTCCTGATCATCCTTGAATTTGCTGATGTCCTCCTCCTCTTCTTCATGGCCCGATTCTTCGTCAGCCTTGCGGTTTCCGATTTCGGGATTGTCGAAAAGACTGAGGGTATAGTGCCGTTCTTCCTGAGGCGTGTCTTCCCTGCGTGAAGGCCTTTCTACTTTCTTTACAACAGGCTCCTCTTCCACTTCATCTTCCTGCTCCACTTCAGCTTTCTCTTCTGCCTTTGGCTCCAGGGGCTCAGGCCGAACCCATTCAGTCTGAATCGGCAACTCCGTGGACGTTGTCACTGGCACTAATTCAAGTTCAGGTTCAGGAGCAGTCTCAACTTCCTCCGGCTCCGATAAAATCGGCTCGTTCAAGTAGCTATCGGTATAGGAAACATCATCCGACACCTTGAGTTCGATTTCATAATTCCGATCGTTCAGTGTCTGGTCCGTCCACTCTTCCACAAAACTCTGGCTCTTTTCGAGGTCGAGCACTTTCTTTTCCTCGATCTTCTTTGCGGATGCCCTGCCTTCTCCGGCAAATCCGGTTGCAATAACCGTGACCCGAATTGAGTTTCCGAGTGCAGCATCTACACCGTGACCGAAGATCACTTCGCACTCGTCTCCGGCCTGCTCCTGGATATACTCGGTAATGGAGCTCAGCTCGTCCATCTGAAGTTCAGCCTCTTCTCCCGATATGATGGACAAGAGGATGCGTTTCGCCCCCATGATGTCGCAATTGTCAAGCAAGGGTGAGGCAAGCGCCTGCTGTGCCGCCCGTATCGCGCGGTCTTCCCCGCTCGTTTCTGACGACCCCATAACCGCTGCCCCCGCATTCAACATCACGGTGCGCACATCCTGGAAATCAACGTTCACATAACCGGCAAGCGTAATAATCTCCGCAATACCTTTTGCGGCGGTAGTCAGCACACCATCAGCTTCTCCGAATGCCTGGCTAATCGACAGGTTGCCGAACATCTGTCGCAGCTGATCATTCATAATGGCAAGGACTGTATCGCAGTTCGCGCGCATCGCATCCAACCCTGCCTGGGCCTGCGCTATTTTCTTGCGGCCTTCAAAGCCAAAGGGCATCGTAACGATACCTACCGTGAGGATATCCATTTCCTTGGCGATCTTCGCCAGAACCGGGGCTGCCCCTGTACCTGTACCTCCGCCCATACCGGCCGTGATAAATACCATTTTGGTATTGGCTAGCGCTTCCCGGATCTGCTCCTTGCTTTCCAAAGCTGCGGCCCGCCCTACTTCAGGATTCGCTCCGCAACCCAGTCCTTCCGTCAGGCTGGTGCCTATTTGTAGTTTAGTTGGCACTGGACTGCTGTTCAGTGCCTGGAGGTCCGTGTTGCACACGATAAACTCAACATCCTTGATGCCGAGGCGATACATGTGGTTCACTGCGTTGCTGCCACCGCCACCAACGCCAATCACCTTGATGATTGACTTCGAATGTCTCGGCAGATCAAATTTGTATGTCGTTCCTGGTTGAAACATGACTATTGGTTTTTAGTGGTGTTATTGGTTATGCGATTCGATACTTCTTTTCTTATTCCCGCCATGGTAATGACAGAAATCAGGGCCATCACGGCAATTATGTTGATCATGGTAATCACGGTAATCATGGTCAGTATTCGTTTTTTCCGTCGAGGTCATCAATCAAGAGGCCCTTGGTCTTATTCAGGATACTGCTGAAGAAGTCCGCCGTTGGCTTTGATTTCTTGACTTTCACGGTCACTTTGTTTTCCATCGCTTCGCGGTAGCGCTCTTCGCGCTCGTCCAGGGAGCGGAAACCGGCCAGGACCAGTCCCACGGCCGTAGCATACATCGGGCTCTTAACCGCCTCGAGTTTGCTCTTGCCCAGGTGTTCATTGGGATATCCAATGCGGGTATCCATCCCAGTCATATACTCGACCAAATGCTTGAGGCTGTTCAATTGGGAACCGCCTCCTGTAATCACAATACCGCCGGCAAGCCGGTTTTCAAACCCGCAGCTGATGATCTCTGTGTGCGCCATCTCGATGATCTCTTCCATTCGGGCCTGAATGATATTAGAGAGATTCTTCACTGAGATCTCCTTGGCCGAACGGTTACGAATTCCAGGGATGGAGACAATTTCATTTGGGTTTGCCTCTTCGGCGATAGCCTTGCCAAATTTGGTCTTCAACTGCTCAGCTTGCTTTGCCATCACCATGAGGCCAGCCTGGATATCATTAGTCAAAATGTTCCCACCAAATGGAATGACGGCGGTGTGTCTGATGATGTTGTCGTAGAAAATGGCGATGTCAGTAGTGCCTCCACCAATATCGATCAGGCAAACACCTGCTTCTTTCTCCTCGTCGCTGAGTACAGCCAGGCTGGACGCGAGGGGCTCCAGAATCAGGTTGTCAATTTCCAACCCCGCCCGACGCACGCACTTGTTGATGTTGTTGATTGCGCTGGTCTGGGCTGTAATGATGTGGAAGTCAGCTTCCAATTTCATGCCGCTCATACCCACCGGGTCCTTAATGCCCTCTTCATAATCCACTGTATAATCCTGGGGCATAACATGGATGATCTCACTTCCGGGAGGAATAACAATACGGTACATGTCCTCCGTCAGGCGACTGATGTCCTCGATGCTGATTTCATTGTCGTTTGACAGCCGGGTGATGCTGCCATGGTGAATGGTGCTCCGGATATGCTGGCCGGCGATCCCTACATTGACCACGCCGATATCGATGCCCGACATGTCACTGGCCTCTTTAACAGCCTTGTCAATGGCATAAACGGTTTTGTCGATGTTGGTTACAATTCCTTTGATAACCCCCTCCGACTCAGCCTTGCCCATGCCAAGGACCTCGAGTTTTCCATATTCATTCTTACGGCCGACGATCGCACAAATTTTCGTTGTACCGATGTCCAGGCCTACGACTATCTTTCCTTTTTCCATAGCTGCAAAAGTTTATTAGTGGTTGTTTAAAAAATTCTATTTATATGTTTAGTGCGCGATTACTTGTCCGTCGTAGGTCAAATTGACCCGTTCATATTTTGTCCATCCTTTTTGTGGCAGTATCTCCTTGTAAAAGACCATCAGCTTTCTGAATTTCTGCTCGTAGTTGGTCGGGCTTCCGAATTCAACGACCTGCCCGGTAACTTGCGGATAGATCGTGACGTCTCCCCTCTGACTGATATCCATCTGCGCAATCTGTGCCTTCCAAAATGGATCTTCGGTGATAAATTCAATCATCTCCATGAGGACTATACCCTCATCGGTTTTGTTGAGATTTCCAGATTCAAGCAACTGCTTTGTGAACTTCCCGCTGATGATCATGACACGGGCCGAGAACTTCTCCGAAACACCCATGATCACACCATCCTCTGCGATGTATGCATCAGGTGCGTCATCCTGAACAATCCGTGCGATGGGTCTTCTGAGTTCGACACGGACAATCAAATTACCTTTCAAATCACCATACAATTCCGCATCGCTTATGTGACGGTCAATGGTCAGATTTTTCTCAATGGACTTGAGGTCAATTCGGTTAATCGCTGTTCCTTTTAGTGCCTGGCTGCTGGTCTCAACGAGACGGCTCACGTCTGATTCATCCAGAAAGTGGTTATCGTTAATATTCTCCAGCTCCACGATTACGTTTTTACAAATGACTCCGCCCTGCTTCCGCTCGCTGAAGGCAATAAGAAAGAAGACGATGCCAAGGCCAACGCCGATTCGGATTTCTTTTCGAATGGAGAACTTAGGCTTCATATCTGCGGGTTAGCATTTTGCGTATCGGTTTCACAAATAAGTCAATGTCGCCAGCGCCGACTGTGGCGAGCACCTCAATATCCATCGTGTCCAGGGTCGATAGAAGATCCTTTTTGGATGTCCTGATTTTCACCGGACTGGTAACCTGATTGAAGATGATATCGGCTGTCACTCCGGGAATGGGGAGTTCACGGGCCGGGTAGATATCCAACAGGATCAACTCATCGGCGAGGTCTAGGCTCTTGGCAAATCCATCTGCAAAGTCTCTTGTGCGGCTGAAGAGATGTGGCTGGAATACTACCGTGATTTTTTTGCCGGAGTACATAGCCTTTAGGGAACGGAGGAAGGCCTCAATCTCTGCAGGATGATGCGCATAGTCATCTATGTAAACACATCCATTGTTGCTGTAGACAAATTCAAAGCGCCTCTTGACACCCTGGAAAGATGATAGCGCCTCTTTTACAATTCGCTCATCGATTTGAAGGTGTCGTATTGCCAAAACTGCAGCGATTGCATTTTCAACGTTATGGAACCCAGGGATGCCGAGTCGGATATTCTCGATCTTCTGGCCGTTGCCAACCAGATCGAATGCAAAAAATCCATCTTTGGTGGTGATGTTGCTGGCTAAAAATTGTCCCTGGTCCAGTCCGTATGTCTTTACATTGATCTGTGTGTTTGCCTCCGCCAGTTTGGCTACGCTGTGGTGAATAACCAATGAACCTTTAGGCTCAATCTGTGAGATAAACTGCCGATACGCTGTCAACATGGTCTGATGATCACCGTAGATATCCAGGTGATCGGCGTCAGCTGAGGTGACCACTGCACTATTGGGATGCAGCCGAAGGAATGACCTGTCAAACTCGTCGGCTTCCACCACCACGATAGTATCTTTGGCTACCTCTCCGTGCATAACCAGGTTCGAATCATAGTTCGTGGTAATCCCACCCAGGAGAGCAACCATATTTTTCCCGGCACACTTCAGAATGTGGGCAATCATCGACGACGTCGTTGTCTTTCCGTGCGTGCCTGCAACGGCGATGGTATGGTAGTCTTTGGAGATCAGGCCAAGAACTTCTGAGCGCTTCAGAATGGTGAAGTCCTGTTCTTTCAAGTAATTGAATTCAGCGTGATCCTTCGGAATAGCCGGCGTGAAGATCACCAGGGTTTTTTCACGAGAGATATATCCAGGGATAAATTCCACCTTGTCATCAAAGTGAAGTTCCATGCCCTCCTCGATCAACTCATGGGTCAGCGGCGTTGGCGTACGGTCATAACCGGCAATGCGCAGGCCCTTGTGCTTGAACCACCGGGCGAGGGCGCTCATACCGATGCCACCGATCCCCAAAAAATAGATGCTATCGTAGTCGCTGAATTTCACGCCATCAAGGTTTCAAGTTCGGCCACTATATCCTGGGCGGCGTTCGGCCGTCCTAACTTTCCTATTCTTTCACTTAATTTTTCGCAGCGGGCCCGGTCACCAATGAGCGCAAGCACTTCACGCGTGAGATTGGCAAGCGCATCCTTGTCTGCAACAAGGCAGGCTGCAGATTCCTTTACCAACGCCATGGCATTCTTGGTCTGGTGGTCTTCAGCTACATTCGGTGAAGGCACTAGCACTGCAGGTTTCTTGGCGAGGCACAACTCAGAAATAGAAAGCGCTCCCGCCCGCGATACCACTACATGAGCTGCAGCATAGGCGAGGTCCATTTCTTTGAGAAAATCATATAACCTTATGCGGCCCATGTTCTTCCCTGCTACTTGTGCCTTCACGCTCTCATAGTACACCTTGCCGGTCTGCCAGATCACCTGAACGTTGGCATCAATCAATTGGTCCAATCCAGCAACCATGCTTTCATTGATTGTCCGGGCGCCGCCGCTCCCGCCGAGGACAAGGAGTGTCCGCTCTGTGTCTGTAAATCCAAAATGTTGAAGCGCTGTCGCGCGCTTTTCCGAAACATCCACGATATCCTTCCGTACGGGATTCCCTGTCAACCTGATTTTTCCTGCCGGGAAATAGGCGTCCATACCCGGATAGGCGACACAGATCCTTTGAACCTTGCCCGCCAACTTCTTGTTCGTAAGCCCGGCATACGAATTCTGTTCCTGAAGCAATGTGGGAATATTCATTCTTGTGGCAGCAAGCATGAGCGGTCCACTGGCGTAGCCACCTGTACCTACAGCCGCATGAGGTTTGAACTCTTTTACAATCTGTCTGGCCTTCCAATAGCTTGCGATCAACTTGAGCGGTAACATCACGTTGGATAACGAAAGACTTCTTTTGATTCCCGCGATCCACAACCCGATGATCCGATAGCCCGCTTCCGGCACCCTCACCATTTCCATTTTTCCTTCCGCACCGACAAAGAGAATATCTGCATCCTGATGCCGCTCGCGGAATGCATTGGCGATGGCAATCGCAGGAAATACATGACCTCCTGTGCCGCCGCCGCTGATGATTAAACGATATGGTTGTTTCGTTTCCAAAGTCAATGTGTGTGAATACAGGTCACGACGGGCACAAAGGAATTCTCGAAGGACACAACGTAATTCCAGAATTTTGTCATAGTTATCTTCGTACCTGCTTTGTGTTCTTTGTAACCCCTGCTCTTGTTCAACATAATTGATTCAAAATCCTTGGTTGTCAGCCGTTCGGTGGCAACTCCAGACTTGCTGCTTGCAGCTTGTAACTTGCGGCTCATTTCCAGGATATGTTTATCCGCGCTCATGCTGCTTTGGCTTGAATGCCCTTTGATTCTTCGCCCGATATCGCCTGTCCCCAATTTTCTTCTTGCTCCCCACGGCTGACGCTGAGAATGATGCCTACGGATAGTCCAGTGAACATCATTGCTGTGCCGCCCATACTAATCAAGGGCAGTGGCTGACCTGTAATCGGTCCCAATCCCACGACTACACCCATGTTGACCATGGCCTGGCATACCAAATCGAAGCTCAACCCGGCAGAAAGTAGTCCTCCGAATGCCCGCTCAGAATTATAGGCCGCTTTCATGCCACGGTGGAGGAGTATGAGGTAGAGGATGAGTACCATCGCTCCGCCGATGAGGCCGTATTCTTCAATCACAATTGCATAGACAAAATCGGAATAGGGGTGCGGGAGTATGTTGCGCTGATCGCTGTTTCCGGGACCCTTGCCAAAAACTCCCCCGGTCGCCACGGCGATGCGGGCATGCTTGGCTTGAAAGGGCAATTCGCTTCCGTTGACAAAACTCAAAATCCTGTTCTTCGCTGTTTCTCCGCGAACGCCAAACTTCAAAGCGACTGCTCCAGCCAACAGGCCGATCAAAACCAACATGGCCAGGTATTTTACTGGAACCCGACCGATGAACATGACAAGCATGCAGGTGGCGAACAACAAGATCGCTGTGGAAAGATTTGTCAAGGCGATAAGTCCGCAGATGACGCCGCACCAAATCAACATGGGGATCAGCGACTCCTTAATGTCTTCAATGTTCTGCTGCTTCTTCGAAAGCATGCTCGCCAGATTAATGATGAGCGCAAGACTGGCAAAATCAGATGGCTGGAATGAAGTGTTTAGAATCGGCAGCGTTATCCACCGTGCGGCATCATTAATGGTCGTACCATTTGTAAACGTGTAAACCAGTAAGGGAACACTCACCCAAAGGGCAAACCGGGAGAGCCGGGAATAGTAGCGATAGTCAACTTTATGAGCGATCCACATCGCGGCCAAACCAAGAAACACCATGAAGGTGTGCTTCACGAGGTACATCTCCGGGCTTGTCGTCCGCTTATACGCCAGGGTGCCGATTGAACTGTAGACCACAAGTATGCTGATTATCGATAGCGCAAAGACCACGGCCCAGATGACGGGGTCACCTTGCAAGTTCTTGTCTGCCCATTCCTTGATCTTCTTCATTTCACGAAATGTTTACTTTTTCCTTCTCTTCCTTCAATTGGAGCACCGCCGACCGAAACTGGTCACCCCGATCTCCATAATTTTTAAACAAATCAAAGCTGGCGCACGCAGGTGACAGCAACACAACATCGCCAGCCTCTGCTGTGTCCATCGCAAGGCGTACCAATGCTCTGACATCCTGGGTTTCCATGATCTTGGGTACCACTGAACCAAAAAAAGATCTTAATTTTTCGTTGTCCTTTCCTAAACAAATAAGTGTCTTCACCTTCCTCTTTACTGCGTCTTGGATCAACGAATAGTCATTTCCTTTATCGATTCCACCGGCGATCCAGATAAGCGGATTCTCGTAACTTCCCAGGGCATATATTACAGAGTCAACATTGGTGGCTTTGGAGTCGTTGATGAACTCAACGCCATTGATGGTGGCAATGTGTTCGAGGCGGTGTGGCGCATTCTTGAATGTCTTCAGGCCTTCCCGTATTCTGGCATCAGGAACCTTAGCAAGGTGTGCTGCCGAAACAGCAGCCATTGTATTGATGAGGTTGTGCACCCCCTTCAAGGTTGTCTCCGACTGGGCAATCTTGAACGACTTCTTCCCAAACTGAAATACCATCTTCTTCCCATCGTAGCGCGCGGATGTGATGGATTCCGGATCAAGCGAGATCTCCACACGATAGGCTTCAGTTGACCTGTGCCTGGCCTCACCTCCGCCAATTCTATCGTCAAGGAAATACACAAAGTAATCCTTCGATCCCATTTTCTTGATCATCCTGAATTTGCTGTTCACATAGTTCGCCATTTTGTTATCGTAGCGATCCAGGTGGTCCGGTGTGATGTTGAGTAGAATTCCAATGTGCGGATGAAAGGTCTTCGTGCCATCCAACTGGAAGCTGCTGATTTCAAGGACATACCAATCGAAGTCGCTTGTGGCTACTTTCCTTGCGAGACTCTCGCCTACGTTGCCAGCCAGTGCCACATTGAAACCTGCCGTTTTTAGAAGATGATAGGTAAGTAGTGTGGTGGTTGTTTTCCCGTTGGTCCCGGTAATAGCAATGATCTTGCCTTTAATGTAACGGCAGGCAAACTCAATTTCATCGATAATCGGAATTTTCTTGCTGCGTACTTTCTTTACGATGTCTGCCTTGTCTGGTATGCCCGGGCTTTTCACAACAAGTTGTGCGGTCAAAATTTTCTCTTCAGAATGCCCCCCTTCTTCGAACGCGATGGCATGCTGGTTTAATTCATTGCGATAGGCATCTTTCAATGTTCCCTGATCGGAAACAAAGACGTCCATCCCCTTGGCTTTCGCCAGGATGGCGGCACCTGTACCGCTTTCTCCTCCACCCAGTATGACCAAGCGCTCGCTCATCTTATCGGAGTTTCAGGGTTGCTAAACTGAGAATGGCCAACAGTATGCCCACAATCCAAAACCGTGTAACAATCTTGGATTCGTGGATGTTCTTTTTCTGATAGTGATGATGCAGTGGAGACATCAGAAAGATTCTCCTTCCTTCCCCATACTTCTTTTTGGTGTACTTGAAATACGAAACTTGCATGATCACCGACATGTTCTCTATGACAAAAATTCCGCAAAGCAGCGGGATCATAAGCTCCTTGCGTACCGCGAGTGCAACCACCGCAATGATTCCGCCCAGTGACAAGCTGCCTGTGTCGCCCATAAACACCTGGGCGGGATATGAATTGTACCAGAGAAAGCCAAGGCATGCCCCTACGAATGCAGTACAAAAGATTACCAGTTCACCCAGGTTGGGTATATACATGATGTTGAGGTATGAACTGAAGTCCACACGGCCGGAGACATAGGCAAAAATTGCAAGTGTAAGGCCAATAATAGCGGCGGTCCCGGCAGCAAGCCCGTCAATTCCATCCGTAATGTTTGCGCCATTGGAAACCGCGGTAACAATCAAGACAACAACCAGCGTATAAATGATCCACGTGTAATTTGAATCCAGAAAAGGAAGCAGCTGCCCATAATCAAATTCATTATTCTTGATAAAGGGAAGTGTGGTTTTCGTAGACTTAACATAGTTCAAGGAGCTTACCTGCTCGGGGTTCACCAGGGAAGCTTCAATCGCACGGTCGTTTGTAACTTTCTCGCCTACCACCACATCACTGTTGAAAAACAGTGTTAGGCCAACCACGAGTCCAATCACGACTTGCCCTACAATCTTGAAACGTCCAGCCAGACCTTCCTTGTTCTTCTTGAAGACCTTGATATAGTCATCAAGAAACCCAATCATTCCAAGCCCAATGGTTGTTGTTGCCAGCAAGATGATATAGATGTTGTCTAGTTTGGCAAACAGAAATGTAGGGATGAGAATTGCCGCGAGGATGATCAGCCCACCCATGGTCGGCGTTCCCTTTTTCTGCATTTGACCTTCCAGGCCCAGATCGCGGATATCCTCCCCCACTTGTTTTTTGCGGAGGTATTCAATCAGATACTTTCCAAGTGAAATCGTAATCAGCAAAGAAAGCACGGCAGCGGCACCGGCACGGAAGGAAATGTATTGAAACACACCCGCGCCGGGGAAATTAAATTGCTGTTCGATATAGTCGAAAAAATAGTATAGCATTAATTGGCAAACATTTTGAGCATCCGCAGTACCACTTCCCGATCATCAAAGGGCCTCTTCACACCCTTCACTTCCTGATATGTTTCATGTCCTTTCCCTGCAACCAGGATAATGTCCTTTTCTTTTGCCAGCATGCAAGCTGTCTTTATTGCCTCCTCGCGATCAATCATCACCAGTGTCTTCTTTGCGTCGGTGGGGCCTACACCCTTCTGCATCTCGCGGATGATTTCCATAGGATCTTCATCGCGCGGATTGTCCGAGGTGAAAATGACTTTGTTTGAATACTTACACGCAATTGCCGCCATCAGCGGACGTTTGGTCCGGTCACGGTTGCCGCCACAACCAACAATGGAAATAACTTGCTCCGTGCCTGTCCTGAAATTGGTGATGGTCTCCAAAACATTTTTTAGCGCATCGGGCGTATGCGCATAGTCCACAATGGCCGTGAATTTTGATCCTGGAAGAACCCGCTCAAATCTTCCTACTGCTCCCGATAAGGAGGACAACCGCAACAGCACATCCTCCTGATCCTCACCCAACAATACAGCCGCTGAATAAACAGCCAGCAGATTGTAGGCATTAAAATCCCCGATCAGTTTAAACCACACCGTCTTGTTGTCTATCATCAATTCCAGGCCATCCAGAGAATTAGTCATGACCTTGGTCCGGTAGTCCGCCATCTTTTTGATACCATAGGTGTACTTCTTGGCCTTGGTATTCTGGAGCATCACCATGCCCCGCTTGTCGTCGACATTGATGAGGGCAAACGCATCGGATGAAAGGCGGTCAAAGAATATTTTCTTGGCCCGGATATAGCTTTCGAAAGTCCTGTGATAGTCCAGGTGGTCATGTGTGATGTTCGTAAACAACGCGCCTGTAAAATTTAGTCCTTCAATCCGGCCCTGGGCAGCAGCGTGGGAGCTAACCTCCATAAAACAATGTGTGCACCCGGCTTCCACCATGGAAGACAAGAGTTGATTAAGCTGTATAGGATCAGGAGTGGTATGTGTCGCGGCAAGGATTTTGTCGTTGATCCTGTTTTCCACAGTTGAAAGCAATCCACAGTTTCTTCCCATGGTTGTGAACAACTGATAAAGCAGGGTGGCAACTGTCGTCTTTCCGTTTGTTCCGGTTACCCCGACAAGCTTCAGTTTGCGGGAAGGGTTACCATAAAAATTTCCACAAATAATACCCAGGGCCACAGACGTATCCTTGACCGTGATGTAAGTCACCAGATTATTGGTGCTTTCCGGCAACGCCTCGCAAACAACGATCAGCGCACCCAAGGTTATTGCCTTGTCAATAAAATCATGCCCGTCAGACTGTGTGCCCTTGATGGCGACGAACAGAAATCCCTCCCCTACCTTGCGTGAATCAAAGGCGACTCCTTTCACATCTACATTCATATCCCCCACTGTAGAGGTTATGCGTACGTTGTACAATATGTCGCGTACTTCAGCCATCAGCTCAACTGTAAATAAATTCTCGAACCTCTTGAAATTCGTGTTCCGGGTGACAGGGATTGATCCATCACACGCCCCTTGCCCTGATGCGAAACCCGAAGGCCGTTTTTCTCGAGCAAATAAATTGCATCACGCAGGGTCATCCCCTGAACATCGGGTACAAGTCCCTTGATGACGGGATTCTTTCTCCAGCTGACGGAATTACCATTTCGCACGGCCTTGATCCATTCCTCCTCCGTGTTTGTGTGATTGGATACGCCCAACTCATTGCAGAGCATTGTCAATTCATCCTGGCGTCCTGCGCGTATCGTTGGAAAAACACCGGGATCAAGTACAGATTTCTTCTCCATCGCCATGTGAAGCTGGAGATCCCTGGAATAGATATTGTCGGCAATTCGTTTGAAAACCGGACCGGCTACATTGTTTCCATACTGATAGATGCCTCTCGGATTTTTGACAAGTACAATTGCGGAGTACTTGGGTTCGTGAGCAGGAAAATAGCCTACAAAGGAAGTAACGTATTTCTTTGTGTAATGACCCTTCTCCAGAATCTGGGCCGTTCCGGTTTTTCCAGCAATGCGATAGTGCGCGTTCTTCAGGTTCTTGGCGGTACCGCGATCCACAACGCCCTCCAGAAGAAGCCGCAGCTGGTTAAGCGTATTTTTGGAACAGATTTTTGAATTGAGTACTTCCGGTTCAAATTCTTCAACCACATCATCCGCCTTCTGAATGCGCTTGACGATGATCGGCCTGATCATCACTCCATCGTTCGCTACAGCATTGTATAAAGCGAGGATGTGCATGGGGCTCATTTCAAAGCCGTACCCGTACGCCATCCAAGGGAGAGTAATACCACTCCAGTCTTTATCCTTGGGTCGTATGATCTTAGGAGAAGATTCACCCGTGATCTGCAAGCCGAGCGGAGTCGACAAGTGCAACTTGTCTGCATAGTCGACAAATTTCTGGGGCTTGAGGCCAAAATTTTTGTCAGCGAGTTTGGCCATGGCGATGTTTGAGGATACCTCAAAGGCCTGCTGCACCGTGATCGTACCGTAGCCGCCTTCTTCGTGATCCTTGACCGTCTTGTTGTAAAAATTGAATTCTCCGCGGCCCGTCTTGATGCTATCTGTGAGCTCTACATTGGTGTCTTCCAGCAGGGCCATCATGGTAACCAGTTTGTATGTAGAGCCTGGCTCAAATGATCCACCTACAGCATGATTGAATTTTTCTACATAATCCCCATGTCCGTCGGCACTCAAGTTTGAAATGGCTTTTATCTCGCCGGTCTTCACTTCCATCACGATGACCGTACCCTCATCGGCATTATGACCCTTCATGGCTTCGTACAGTGCTGTTTCCGCGACATCCTGTAAATTGATATCCAGGGTTGTTTGAATATCCAGGCCATCAATTGATTTGATGTTGTTGGCATCGAAGACCGGCTTCCAGGTTCCGCCAGCAATCTTCTGAAACAGGGCTTCACCATCCTGCCCACCCAATGCATGCTCGAAACTAAACTCCAGTCCTGCTCCCTTTCCATTTTCATTGACAAACCCAATGGTTCTTCGACTCAGGTGGCTGAAGGGGCGGTAGCGAACATCCATTTTTTCAAAGAGCACTCCGCCGCGCAGCCTGCCTTCCCGGAAGATTGGCCAGGTCGACATTTCCTTTTTCGTTTGGTAGCTGATCTGTTTGCGGCTGAGAACAAGGTATCGCTTGTCCGATTCCCTGGCGTCGCGAATCATGCGCTTGTAGTCTGTTGCGGAACGGTCTTTGTAGTGGCGGGACAAAAGCAGCGCCAACGAATCAATTCCTGCCTTAAACTCTTCATCCTTGACCAAAGTGGGATCCATCGCCACTTTGTAAAAAGGAAGGGAGGTGGCCAGCAGGCTTCCATTGTCGGAATAAATATTGCCCCGCGTCGCCTTCACTTTCTTGTAGTCAAACGAGATGTCGTTACCCATTTTAATCCACTTCTCTCCCTCCACAAATTGAATGTGGCCCACCTTGGCACCCACGCACACAGCGAACACGACGACCGCCAGAAAGGCGATGCGCACACGGATTAATATGGATTTCTTAATATTCACCTTCTGCTACAACCACTCGCGTGGGAGGATTAAGACTTTCTTTCAGACCAAGGGACTTCACTTTTCTTGCTACCTCACTTTGCTTACTCGCAAACATGAGGTCAGACTTCAAGGTTGTATAGTCGGCGCGCAGGTCTTCCACTTCGGACTGGGCGTGGTCGATACGGCGAACTGTTTTTTCGGCATGGTGGGTATTGCTGATGTAGAGTAACCCCAGGGCCATGACAAAAAGAATCTTGGGGAGATATTGAACCGGAAAACCCTCATCAAAATAGTTTTCGAGCTTCAGCCGCCGTTCGATACCAGAGAAGATGGTTGTGCCGCCAGCGGATGATTTCTCCCGTGGCTGGTTGCCTCGTTCTACCTCTAATCTTAATTTATTCTCTGCCATACTCTTTTCAACTCAAACCTGTTATTCGTTTATCTCCGTTCTCCTATTCTCAATTTTGCACTTCGCGCCCTTCCATTTTGTTCTACTTCCTCGTCGGAGGCCACGGTCGGCTTCCGGGTAATCGCATCAAAAGGCCTCACCACATTTCCAAAAAAGTCCTTCTCCTGTTCACCGAACACTTTTCCAGTGTTCAAAAAGTTCTTCATCATCCGGTCTTCAAGCGAGTGATAACTCATGACCACCAGCCGTCCGCCCGAACCAATCAATTCCTCGCTTTGGTGCAAAAAATCTTCAAGTGCTTGCATCTCTTCATTCACTTCGATGCGCAACGCCTGAAACACCTGGGCGAAGTATTTATTTTCCTTTCCGCGAGGAGCAACACTCTTCAGGGCCTCCTTCAGGTCCTGTGTCGTCTCCAATTTCCTGACGGCTCTTGCCCGAATCACCTCGCTTGCGGCCGTCTTTGCATTCTTCAATTCCCCGTACATTCCGAAGACCTTGTGCAATTTTTCTTCAGCGTAGGACTTGAGCAGCGTGGCAGCCGTCACCTTTCCTTTGGTATCCATCCGCATATCCAGAGGCCCTGAAAACCGGGTGGAGAAACCGCGCTCCGGTGAATCAATCTGGTGCGACGAGACCCCGAGATCGGCCAGGATTCCGTTCACCTGGGTGACTCCTTGCAACTTCAGGTACTGCTTCATGTACCGGAAGTTTGCTTGACAAAATGTAAAAGAACGATGCTCTATTTTCTCTGCTTCCTTTCTGGCGTCCTCATCCTGGTCAAAACTGATAAGCCTTCCGCCCTTCAACCGCTCCAGGATCGCCATGCTGTGCCCCCCTCCGCCAAACGTCACATCTACGTAGACCCCTTCAGGATTTATATTCAACCCTTCCACACATTCGCGCAACATCACCGGACTATGGTACATTGGTTTTTGGTGGCTAAGCCAAGTTTCCTTTTATCACTTTCAATGAACTGCGCCCCGGTTACGCACCAAGACCATTCTTCCATTTTTTCGTAGACCGGGAACCTGTAGGCGGTTACTGATATTCAAGTGCGAAACCTGAAATTCAGCACCCATCCTTTACTCGTTCAGATATTTTCCAGCCAACTTTGACAACTCACTCGGGTCGGTGATTTGGTGCTTCTCGTAGATAGCGGGATTCCAGACTTCAACTTTGTTCCCCGTGCCCACCAACATCGCTTCTTTGTCAAGCTGTGCATAGGTGAGCATGTTTTTGGGGATCAGGAAGCGGCCGTTGTTGTCCAACTCGACCGTCACGACACCCGACAAGAAATTCCGCTGTAGTTTGCGGTACTCCTCGTTGAACTCGTTTAATCCGGAAATTTTTGAGAAGACCTTCTTGAACTCCACCATTGGATAGAGAATCAAGCATGGCTCAAAGCCCTTGCGGATCACGAGCTCATCCCTCCCGCCTTCGGGGAGCTGAGCCTTGATCCGCGATGGCAGGACGAGCCTGCCTTTGGCGTCAAGCTTACACTCAAATTCACTGGTGAAGAAAGTCATAGACTATAGTGGTTGTCTGATGTCCCCGATCCCCCTTTACGGTTTTCGGTTCCTTCTTAAGCCAAACTTATGCATTTTCAACCCACTTTCCACCACTTTATCCCACTTATTTGCTTATTTAATGCAAAATGAGCCGATGTAGGCACTTTTTGCCTCTGGGTTTTCCTTAACATGATGAATTGAGGGGATTGCCTAAATAGCTGTTAATGAGAACTTTAAAAAATTCAGAAAATGGTGAATAAGAAAGTGGGAGGTGGTGGGCTTTTAGGAAGCAATAAGCCTTAGAATTTCTTCAGTATGCTCTCCCAAATGGGGAGGGGCCGTCAAATCAGCTCGCAGGGATACACCGCCAGCGACCATACTACGGATGCCCCGAACACCATTAACATGAAGAAGAAGATGGCTGACTGAAGGAGTTGCCAAGACATCCCGAACTGTATGAACAAGGCCAGCGGGTATTTTTAACTGGTTGAGTTTGGATACCAATTCGCCTCCTTGGAATTGCTCAATCACCTTTGATAAAAGTCCACATAAAGCCTTTCTGTTCTTAACCCGCTGTTGGTTAGTTAAGAAGCTTGACCACATCTCCTCTCTAGGGTCACAGCCGATCACCGTGAGCAAGGACTCAAACTGGCGGTCATTGCCAATGGCCAGGAGTAGCAGTTTACCGTCTCCCGTCTTGAAGGTGTCTCCATATGGCGCAATATTGGGATGCGCTGACCCCTGGCGCGTGGGAAGTGCACCCGCTACCAGCCAATTCGTAGCCTGATTAACCAGAGAGGCAATGGCGGTATCCATCAATGAAACTTCCACCCGGCTTCCCTGGCCAGTTTTTTCCCGCTTAAGAAGCGCCAGCAATAGCCCCTCTTTAAGTTGATGCGCTGCCAAAACATCGATTAGTGCCACGGGCATTTTTGTTGGCGGTCCATCAGGCTCCCCGTTCAAATCCATAAATCCGGACTCCGCTTGTATTACCGCATCATATCCGACGCGTTCATCATCAGATCCATAGCCAGTGATTTGGCCATAGATGAGTGAAGGTTTTAGCTCCTTCAACTGCTCATACCCTACGCCAAGTCTTTCAGCATCCCCCGGTTTGTAGCTGACAATTACAATATCCGCCCGAGCAGCGAGCCGAACTACATTTTCACGGTCAGCCTTCTGAGAGAGATTAAGCACTATAGACTTCTTCCCCCAATTACATGAGCAAAAGTATGCTGAGCGGTCATCTGTTTGCTCGCCTGCAATTCTCCAGCTCCGTGTGACATCACCTCCGGTACCCGGGTTTTCAACTTTGATCACCTCGGCACCGAGCTCCGCAAAGAACTGCCCGACGCTGGGACCTGCCAATACCGAGGCCAATTCCAATA
Organism: Cyclobacteriaceae bacterium; assembly: GCA_043750575.1. GTDB lineage: Bacteria > Bacteroidota > Bacteroidia > Cytophagales > Cyclobacteriaceae > ELB16-189. Next base: position 35,643 of record JAYVBH010000013.1, on the reverse strand, counting down.
CCCTAAGTGTTGTGAACATTTCTTTATTTTGCACCATTCTAGATCCAATAATCCTTCTAAGATGCGTTTTTTGCTCCTATCTGCATGCTTTTTCATTGGACTTTCTTGCCAGCAGCCCGTTGAACTCCGCACAGGAACCTGGAGGGGACTAATTGCCCTGCAGGGGAAAGAACTCCCTTTTACCTTTGATGTGGAGAAGACCGGCGCCGGATATGTCGCTTACCTCAACAATGTTTCCGAGAAAATCATGCTGGATGAGATCGCGATTCGTGGCGATTCGGTCTTCATGACACTCCATATCTTTGACGCTGAACTGCGGGCGAAAATCAACGGAAACCAATTGTCGGGTACCTACTATAAGAACTACGCACCCGAAACCAGTTTACCATTCACAGCCACCTACGGGGACAGTTTTCGCTTCGTTACAAATACAACTGAATCGATCACGCCCAACTATTCAGGAACCTACCAGCTCGAGTTTATAACAGATAAAGATCCGTACATATCCGTCGGTGTTTTTGAGCAGCATGGAAATCATCTCACCGGAACCTTTCTCACCCCCATGGGTGACTACCGTTACCTCGAAGGAAATGTGGTCGACGGCCAACTGAACCTCAGCACCTTCGATGGCAATCATGCATTCCTGTTTACCGCGACTTTGTCTGGGGATTCGATTCGTGGAGATTACTATTCGGGAAAGAGTTCACATGAAACATTCTCAGGAGTAAAGAATGCGCAAGCCCGGATGCCAGACCCCGAAACCCTTACCCTACTCAAAGAAGGTTACGATCGAATCGACTTCAGTTTCCCAGATCTCCAGGGCAATCCCGTTAAATTGTCGGACGAGCGCTTCAAGAACCAGGTAGTAATACTCCAGATCTTTGGAACCTGGTGCCCCAACTGCATGGACGAAACCAAATTCCTTAGCCAATGGTATTTGGAGAATCATGCTCGTGGTGTTGAAATTCTTGGTCTTGCCTACGAACGCAAGCGTGACTTCGACTATGCCTCAAGGCGCGTAATCAAGATGAAGGAGAAGCTTGCCGTGCCTTACGACTTTGTCATTGCCGGAATTAACGACAAGGATGAGGCAGCAAAGACCCTTCCCATGCTAAATCGGGTACTTGCATTCCCGACAACAATCCTCATTGGGAAAGATGGAACCGTGAAACACATTTACACCGGGTTTGAAGGACCGGGGACAGGAATCTACCACGAACGGTTCAAAGAGCGATTTAATCAGCTCATCAATGAACTTTTGAATGAGAAAATGACTTCTACCCTCACACACAAATAATGAAAAGGGTTGTCGTTGGTTTATCGGGGGGCGTTGATTCAAGCGTCACAGCCTATTTGCTGAAACAGCAGGGCTACGAGGTTATTGCCATGTTTATGAAGAACTGGCATGATGACTCTGTGACCATCAGTAACGAATGCCCATGGCTCGATGACAGCAACGATGCTATGATTGTGGCGCAGCACCTGGGCATCCCCTTTCAGACCATCGACTTGAGTGTGGAGTACAAAGAGCGCATTGTAGATTACATGTTTGCGGAATATGAGCGCGGACGTACGCCAAATCCTGATGTGTTATGCAACCGAGAAATCAAATTTGATATCTTCCTGAAAGCTGCCCTAAAGTTGGGCGCAGACTTCGTCGCAACCGGGCACTATGCAAGGAAAGCAGAAACTGAAGTCAATGGACAAAAGGTATATCGGCTACTCTCCGGACTTGATCCCAACAAAGATCAAAGTTACTTTCTCTGTCAGCTCAAACAGGAACAATTGGCCAAGGCATTGTTCCCAGTTGGTGAATTGCTCAAACCTGAAGTTCGGGAAATCGCCCGCAAGGCCGGAATCTCTACGGCAGAAAAAAAGGACTCTCAGGGCCTTTGCTTTATCGGAAAAGTACACCTACCCGATTTTCTACAGCAACAACTTAAACCGAAAAAAGGAAGAGTCATTGAGATAAACGCTGACTCCTCTCTTTTCATAGACAGAAAGCCGGACAGCGACCTTGCTGAGCTGACAAGACCCTATGCACTCACCCCCCTGTCCGGTGAAGTGGTTGGAGAACACAATGGCGCGCACTACTACACAATCGGGCAACGCCGTGGGCTCAACCTGGGCGGATTTGAAAAGCCTCTTTTTGTCATCGGTACGGACACCCAGGAGAACATTATTTACACCGGCATGGGAGAAAATCATCCTGGTTTGTATCGGGGAGGGCTCTTCCTGTCGAACGATGAACACTGGATCCGTGAAGACTTGAAACTCAAACCAGGTGAATCACGGTCCTACATGGCCCGCATCCGCTATCGTCAACCACTGGAGCCCTGCACTTTGCATCAGCGTGCGGAGGGACTCTATATCATATTTGACAAACCTCAACGCGGTGTGACGCCTGGGCAATTTGCGGCGTGGTATGATGGGGAGGAACTGGTGGGGTCGGGGGTGATTAATTAGTTATAGGTTACAAGCCGCAAGCCAACCTTGACAAGCCTTTTACATTTTACATTGGCTATTCTGCACCTGCCTGCCGACAGGCAGGTTTTGCGGTTTTTTATCACACCTCGTCCATCATCTTCGATGGTAATCGCAAAAAGGGCAATACAAGAATGTAAAATGCAAAATTGGGTTGGTCCGGACTTGCAGTCCGTGACCCATTCGAAGCACACTCTCCTTCGGAGGCGGACCTTTGGTCCTTCCCACACATTCTCCCCACGCCGTCCTGGGCTCGGATGGCACCACTTTCTCAACGGTAAATCTCCTCTTCGCTTTCCCTTTCATTGCTTCATCCACGCCCAGGTCGGACCAAAGGTCCACCTTCGATTTAGGTCTCCCTTTTGCGCTGACCCTACGGTAAAGTCGTGAAAGAAACCACCGCCCCATAATAGATGCGTGTATAGTCGCTGTTTGCCGCAAAGCTTCTGTAGTAATATGTGGTTGCAGAATTCAGGCTCTCTACTAGAATGCTAAACTTCCTCGGATCAGAAGTCGTGCCGATGATGTTCTTGTTTGCTGCTGTGGCGATGGTCAAATCATTACCCTGAGAATCCCAAAGAAATCCAAAAGTGATTGGCCGAACCGGGCCTACCTCCACGATCTCTGCTTCGAACACGGCGCTGCTTACTCCAATTTGCTGCGCAGTTTTTGTGACGAGCTCAGGGGCATCCGCCTCATTGGTTTGGCAGGCGACCAGCAGGATGAAAAAAATGAAATAAGCGCGCATCATGCAAAGGTACCTTAGCTTTCCTTAAATCCAGATACCCCTCCTGAAATGATAAATTTCATTGCCACCGAACCTGAAATATTCAAGGGCTTCACGTTTTCGCGGGAAACAACAAAATGATCGCCAGCAAAGGCATATGACTGCGGGAAATAGACAACTACCATTTCAGGAAGTCCTATTTCAGTGAGGTCGGCCTGGGTGATAAAGCCAATGCGGTGAATCGTATTCTCCTTGTTCACCGTAACGAGGACAGGTTTATTGAACTTCCGCTTGTCACCTACAAAAGCGGCAAGCAGATCCTTGACGGAAGAATAGATCAACTTCACCATGGGGATCCTGTTCATCAAGTGATCAAACCAATTGGAGAATGTCTGAAAAGCGAAGTTTGTCGTGAAGTAGCCAAACAGCGTAATGGCCGTCAGAATAATAACGAAGCCGACGCCGGGATAAGGGAGATCCAGCCGGCTGTCCAGCCACCTGAATCCCACAACGATAACATAGATTGTCGCCACCAACGGAACGATAAACAGCGTTCCATTAAAAAAGTAGCGGACGATTTTGCCTGCAAGATTCTTCATAAATAAGAGGGCCTCCCCGGTATCCCGATCCCGTTAGCCATTGGGGTGATCAGGAACAGAGGAGGCCCGTTGAATTCCGATCATCAAAGTGTGAACCCAAGAAAACTCAGGAATCCCAGCGACATCAAGCCGACAAGAATAAACGTAATTCCCAATCCCCTTAGCGGAGCAGGGACGTTGGAGTATTTCATTTTTTCACGCACGCCTGCCAATGCAACGATGGCAAGCATCCAGCCGATGCCAGAACCTAAGCCAAATGTTGTTGCTTCAGCCAGGTTGTAAGGTCTGCCCACCATAAACAAGGCGGCACCAAGTACCGAGCAGTTCACCGCAATCAGCGGCAGAAAAATACCCAGTGTCCCATAAAGTGCGGGAGAGAATTTCTCGACGGCCATTTCCGTCAACTGAGTGATGGCCGCAATGACAGAAATAAAAACAATGAACTGAAGAAAATTCAAGTCTATGCTGGCAAATTCAGGTCCTAGCCAGGCATAGGATCCCGGAATCAGGAGGTAGTTCTGAATAAGCCAATTGATAGGTACAGTGACGCCAATTACAAAAATCACCGCGATACCGAGTCCGAAGGCCGTCTTCACCTTCTTTGAAATGGCAAGGAAAGAACACATGCCCAGGAAGTAGGCAAAGATCATATTGTCGATAAAAATCGACCGAATCCCTATGTTGACCAAATTCTCCATATCCTATTCGTTAATGTGATTCCCGATATCCATTCAGCGTACGCTGCACCCAAATAATTACACCCAGCAAAATGCAGGCACCCGCCGGCAAGAGGAGTAATCCATTTCCCTGGTAGGGGATTCCTAATGCAGCAAAGACTTTAAATCCAAAGAGTGAGCCTGCGCCAAACAGTTCACGGACAACGGCGATGGTCATCAGGATCAAACCGTAACCCAGCCCATTACCAATTCCATCCAGAAACGAAGGCCAGGGCTTGTTGGCCATGGCATAAGCTTCCAACCGGCCCATCACGATGCAGTTGGTAATAATCAGACCGACAAATACTGAAAGTTGTTTTGAAACATCATATACATAGGCCTTTAGCAGCTGATCAACCAGAATTACCCACAAGGACACAACAGCCAATTGCACAATGATCCGGATTCGTGACGGGATTGTGTTGCGCAGCATCGAAATAGCAACGTTGGAACTCGCCGTTACAATCGTCAATCCAAGCGCCATCACAAAGGCCGGCTTCATTTGGGTTGTCACCGCCAAGGCAGAGCATATCCCCAAAACTTGCACCGTTACCGGATTGTCAATATCCAGCGGGTTTGACACAAGCTTCCTGTTCTTTTTGGAGAAGAGGGGCTCTGCCTTTTTTACTTCTACATGTTCTTCTACTTCAGTGGCTGTACTCATATGGCTTATTGATTTACGCCTGCATTCTTTTTCAAATAACTCTCATAACACGCCAGGTAGTCCTTCAGCATGTTGTTGACACCCTTGGCTGTCAGTGTAGCACCAGACATACCGTCGACCTTGTGGGGACTGGCTGTGTAGTCCTTACCCTCTCCTTTTTCCATAACTACGGAAGTGAGGGATCCGCTATCAAAAATGGTCTTCCCTTTGAATCGATCCTGGATTTCATCGGAAACGATACGGGCTCCCAGTCCGGGTGTCTCACCGGCATGCTGAAATTTTACTCCCTGAATGGTGCTGAAGTCGGACTTCACTGCAACAAATCCCCAGATGTTATTCCATAAACCGTAACCGTAAACCGGCATGACCGCATACTCTATCTTTGTGGAATCGGACTGACTGCGAAATTCATAGACGGGCAACAATCTATCCGCTGGGGCCTTTTTGTATTCCTTCGCCAAATCTACCTGCTCCGGTATCATTCCCTCTTTTACATTCCCGCTGTAATCAAGAACAAATCCCTTAACCTGGCTGCTGTAAAGCGTATTGATATCATCTCCTTCCTTTAGGGTAAGCACAGAGGAAAGAATATTTTGCTTCTTTTCCATCGCAATGTTTGCATCTTGCTTTTCCTTTAAGCTTACGGAAGCAAAAGCCAGCAAGCCACCGCACACGACCGTGATGGCCGTTGCATAGAGAACAATGTAGGTGTTAGATTGTCGCACGTTGTATTCTTCTATTCTTGTTTGCACTAACTACAAAATAATCAATAAGCGGAGCGAACACATTCATCAAGAGGATCGCCAGCATGATACCTTCAGGGTAAGCCGGGTTAAACACCCGGATGAGTACGGTGAACATTCCGATGAGTAATCCATAGAACCACTTGCCTGTTTCTGTTTGAGCTGCTGTCACAGGGTCTGTTGCCATGAATACTGCACCAAAAGCAAGTCCACCCATCACCAGATGGTAATGCGCAGGCAATTGAGTAAAGGGAGACGCACCCAGTACGTTGAGCAGCAATCCCATTCCCCAGGCCCCTGCAAATACGCTAACAATAATTTTCCAGCTTCCTGCACCGGTGGCCACAAGAATAAATGCTCCGATGAGACACATCAATGTTGACGTTTCCCCAATGCAACCCGGCATGACACCCAAAAACATATTCCACAAGCTATACATTCCGTCTGCCCATCCGGCACCAAACGAGTTCAAGTCATTCACAACATTGCCGGTGCTTTCCGCAGCGAGCGCAAGCGGCGTAGCCCCGGAGTAACCGGAAACAGTTGTTGCGCCACTCCCCAGGTAGGTCCAAACTTCTCCTGATATTTGAGAAGGGTATGCGAAGTACAGAAAGGCACGGGCTGTCAACGCAATGTTTACTACGTTCATTCCCGTACCTCCAAATGCTTCTTTTCCAATGACAACAGCAAAAGCCGTAGCCACGGCAACTTGCCAAAGTGGAACATCGGGGGGCATTACTAAGGGGATCAGCATTCCTGTAACCAGAAATCCTTCATTTACAGGGTGGCGGCGAATGGTTGAAAAAATAAATTCAATGCCAAGGCCGACTCCGTAGGATACAATGATGATGGGGACAGTTTTTAACAGCCCGATCCAAATCTCCTGAGTAAATGTTGCCGTCTGTCCGATGGCGAGGAAATGCTGGTGACCCACATTCCACATTCCGAAAATCAAGCACGGAAGCATGGCGATGATCACGGTCATCATCAGGCGTTTCAGATCGATGGCATCCCGGATTTGTGCCCCTTTCGCATCTGTCGTTGTGTTGGGCGAAAACAAGAATGTGTCAAATGCTTCGTAGGCAAAGAAATACTTCTCCCACTTCCCTCCTTTTTCAAAATTGTGCTTGACCGCGTCAAGCTGCTTTCTAACAAACTTCATAGGTTCAATTAACTCAAGCGGATCAATTCAAGACCATCACGCAGGATCTCCTGCACATTATGCTTCGATACATCGGCAAACTCGCACAAGGCAAGATCCTCTTCTATCACTTCATAAATTCCCAGCGCTTCCATTTCGTCAATGTCTTCCACGAGGACACTCTTCAACAGGTGACCTGGTAGAATATCCATCGGCACTAGCTGTTCGAAGACACCGGTTTGCACCAGGGCACGAGGTTCGCCATGCGTATTCGTATCTACCTTAAACTCGCGACCCGGAGTAAGAAATGAGAACAATCCAAAAGCGCGCTGCACACTCAACTTATTTGCGCCAGGCATAATCCAGCCGGCAAACTCATGGTAATTACCTTCCGGCAGAACCGTAAGCTGATGATCGTAAAATCCCAAGTGACCTTCCCGGCCAATGTTCGTTCCAGTCAGCGGATTTCCGGATACGAAGCGGACATTTTCTGATGATAGATTATTCGCAATCAAATTCTTAATGGAAGCTCCGGTGAACGTCCTCACATATTGGGGCGTTTTTACTTCCGAGCCGGTGATAGCCACAAGCTTGGATGCATCGTAAATGCCCTGCAAGAAAAGCTTTCCAATCTGGATGACACCAAATGGGTTGATGGTCCACACGACATCTCCCTTGTTGATGGGGTCGACGTGGTGAATCTGAACGCCAACGCAACCGGATGGGTGAGGTCCTGAGAACTTATTTACTTCGGCACCCTTCGCCTGGGAGAATACAGTAGACAACTCACTTCCCGTATGGATGTTCACATGGACAAGACCCGGGGTGAGTTTCTTCAGAATATCAATGCCCGTTTGAAAGAAATGATCTTGACCTTTGAACAATATGCTGTACTCAGGGGCAAGCGGGGAGGTGTCAAATGCAGAAACGTGAATGGCCTTTGGTGTTGCCGTTGGTTCTGCCAGGATGCCAAAAGGCCGCTGAACAAGGTTCGTCCATGCGCCTGATGAAAGCAATTGTCCTTTTACCTCTTCAGCAGTCAGGTTCGCGATATCGGATACGGTATATTTCTTAAAAGGCTGGTACGCGACGGTCTTGTCGGCCAGAATAACGACCTCGATGAGCTTTCGCTTCTCGCCGCGGGTTATCTTGACTACCTCACCGCTTACCGGGGAAGTAAAAAGTACCTGCTCCAGCTTCTTGTCGTGGAACAGGGGACTCCCCGCTTTGACAGGATCACCCTCTTTAACCATGATTTTTGGGATGTAGACCCCGTGAAAATCAGTTGGTTTGATTGCAACAGTTTCGGCAGGCGAAGTCTCCGCGATTTTGGGAGCGGCTTTGCCGGCAAGATTGATAGTAAATCCTTTCTTGAGACGGATAAATTTGCCCATGGATACAGATAAAAGAAAAACAGGTTTTAGGACGTGGCAAAATTAGTAATTATCCCCACCCTGCAAGGCTTTTTTGGGGTTTTATTGGATGTTTTTGGTGTTTCTGAACGTCCCTACTTTCGGGGCTTCAAAATTCGTCCCAAGGCAAGCCGGACTACCTCATCCACCTCCTCATTCACGGTGATGTGGGTAGTATCAATGGCAATCGCATCGGCTGCCTTACGGAGGGGGCTCTCTTTTCGGGTGCTGTCTATTTCATCACGTTTGAGGAGGTTTTCTATGATGGTATCAATCTCCACCATTTCATCACGGGTGAGTAATTCCCGTTGCCGACGAAAGGCCCGGACCAGAATGTCTGCGCCCATGAACAACTTCAACTCTGAATCGGGAAAAACGACAGTACCGATATCCCGACCATCCATCACAATAGCTCTTTCCTTGCCCATTTTGCGCTGCTGCTCCACCATGGCATGCCGGACAGCAGGAACGGCACTCACCTGGCTCACATTTTCAGACACCCGCATTTCCCGAATCTCTTTTTCCACGTTGAGACCATTCAGGAAAGTCTCCGTGAGCCCATGCTTGTTGACCCTGAAGAATATTTTTATCTTTTCGAGTGCTCTGGCAACTTCCTTTCCGTTGGTCAGCGCAACATGTTGTTCCAGAAAGTAAAGCGTTACCGCCCGGTACATGGCACCTGAATCGATATACCGGTAGCCGAGAATCCGGGCGGTCTCTTTGGCCGTGGTACTCTTGCCACACGCTGAATATCCATCAATGGCAATGATGATCTTTCGCATGGATCAGCAGTCTTTCATCGGACAAGGAATTGGCTTTCCGGGCTTTAGTTTTTTATGCGGCTTGTGCTTGTTGGAAGCACAGGCGCTCGAAAATAGAATTATCGACGCAAGAATAAGGATGCGGGCCTGTCGCCAAAAACGAGATATGTTTAGTTCAGGGTTCAAAGTTCAGGGTTCAGGGTTCAAAGCATTTCCCCAAAATTAGAATAATCACGGAACGGATTGATATACCCTTAAAACAATATGACAGCGAATTTGGCCCAACTTGTAACCTTAAACACGTAACCTGTCTACCCCTCCAGCTTCCCGTGAAAACTCATCCGGAATCCAATCTTCTGGCCCGCCCCCAATTCCTGGGTTTTCTCTAGTTTCTGGTGCAAGGTGATAAATTTCACTTGCGGATACGGAGGTGCCATCAAGTCGTTTTCAATCGCAAGCGTCAAAGCAAGTTTTACCAGAATGTTCAGGTCATGCTCTGTAATCGCCGATTCTGAAATGTGACTAAAAACCACACCGAGTTTTCCTTCGCCTTCAATGACATACCGTCCATCATGGTTGATCAAAAGCCGTGCGAGCAGGTAGCCGGGATCATTGACGCGGTGAAACTTGATCGAGTCGGACATGAAGTTATAGATCATGATTTGACCAAAGTACCGGTTTATGTCAGCCGCCAGAATATAGGGGTCTTTCATCACGTCATGCGAATCTTCAAACGTGACGATGTTGGTATGCAATACAAATACAAGCATGTCCCCTGCCAACTTTATCTGGAATTCATGTTCGTTGATGCGTTCAAAGCCCACCGTAACATCCTGATCGCCGGGTTTGGCTTTCTTCTTCAATTCGGCTGCGACCCGTTTTGATTCCTTTGCCAGCAAATCAAACGAGGTTAGAAGCTTCCGGAAGGTAATTTGCTTCGCGGCTGACTTATTTTCCAGCAAGCGTTGGATTTGGTCTAGCGGATCTTGTTCTGCGGCTGCTCCCATAGGATTCAATTTAAGTATGTAATTTAGGGAATCAATAACAATCAACACCCTATGGAAACCAACGAAGGAGGAAAAGCTGAGAAAATCTTCACCGATTTTGGCAAGAAACTGGATCAGTTTTACGGCGAGGCGCGGGAAGCCGGCATCCGCATGGAGGCTGACCTGCGTAAGAAATATGATGAGCTAAAGGTCTCCGCCGAAAAACTCAGAAATGATGCCGAAAACAAAGAACGCTGGAAGGAAGTGGAAATATCGCTCAAGAAAGCCGGTGAGGAATTGGAGAAAGCAGTGAAGGCAGCATTTAAGAAGAAAGAAGCAGGGAATCCGTAATCAAGTGATCAGTGATCAGTTGTTGGATTAGCTTGAATCAACTTACTTAGCCATAAACCGCAAACAGGCAACTGGCTCTTATATCTTGACGTTCTTCCATGTTCCCCTTCGAAACAGGAGGATCGCTATAACGGCAATGACAGACTCTGCTATTGCGATCGCCCAGAATGCTCCGGGGGCTCCGAGCTCAAACTTTATCGCCAGCACGTATGCCAATGGAATCTGGAACAACCAATAACAGAACAAATTCAAGATAGTAGGTGTCCGGCTGTCGCCAGCGCCGTTGAAGGCTTGTACGATAACCATTCCGTATCCATAGAAGACATAGCCAAAGGCGACGATCCGCAGACATTGTGTTCCGTATCGGACAACTTCAGGATCTGCTGAGAAAATTCGCATGATGGGCTCGGATACAAAATAGAAGATGATCGATATCAAACCCAGAAATACCATATTCAGAAATCCTGCCTTCCAAACCGATTCCTCCGCGCGTTCAGGTTGTTTGGCGCCAAGGTTCTGTCCCACAAGCGTAGCCGCTGCATTTGCCATCCCCCATGAGGGAAGGATGGTAAAGATGATTATGCGAATGGCAATCTGATACCCCGCAAAAGCGGCGCTGCCAAAGTTCACGATGATCCTGGCGAGAAACAGCCAACTGGCGGTCGAGATGAGAAATTGCCCGACATTACCTGCAGCAATCTTAAGCAAACGAATAACAACCACTTTGTCGAAAATCAAGTTCTCCCTTCGTATTTGGATAATCCCTTTCTTGCCCATAAGAAAATAAACCTGATACAACACCCCGGCTCCGCGTCCAATGTTAGTAGCAATGGCAGCTCCCTCCACGCCCATAGAAGGAATAGGTCCCCAGCCAAAAATCAGGATAGGATCGAGGATCATGTTGAGGATATTAGCAATCCAGAGAGACTGCATGGCAATCGCCGCGTTACCAGCACCTCTAAAGATGGCATTGACCAGAAACAATGCGACGATGGTAAAATTTCCTGTCAGCATCCACCAGGTATATCCAGCGCCAATCGCGATGACAGACTCCGAAGCCCCCATAAGCTTGAGGATGTCCTTATGGAACAGTAAACCGACCACGGTAATGACCACAGATACCATTGCACCGATATAGAGTGCATTGACCGCAGCAACGCCCGCACCTGGGCGATCCTGCTCACCTACCCTTCTGGCAACCATAGCTGTAGCGGCCATACCCAAACCCATCGCCAACGAATACACGATAGCGATTACTGATTCGGTAAGTCCAACCGCTGTGACGGCGTCGTTGTTTTTGAGTAGACTAATGAAGAAGATATCGACCACCGCCAGCAACGACTCCATGGCCATCTCCAGGATCATGGGGATAGACAAAAGAAAAATGGCGCGATTGATGCTCCCCTCGGTGAAATTCTGTTCTGTACCGAGGATAGCTTGCTTGAAAAGAGAAAATAGGGATGACGCTTTGCGTAAAACTTGCATATGAAGTTGTTAAGGTAAGAAAATGATGGAACCACCCCGGTAAGGGGAAGAAAGCCAGTTTTGGGACTGGCGGGATTCAATGCAGCGCTAGGCGTGATTGAATCAGATGAACAACTTCATAGGCGTTAATGAGTCAGATGACAAGACAATAATACGACAAAGATTTTAAATCGTTATTGAGGGCGTGGGAGTAGTGGCAGGGAACTATTCCGGCAAGAGAAAGAGGGCACTACCGGAGGTAGAACACACCTTTTAAGCGGGCTTCTTCCCAGGGCCGTTGGTTGCCATTCGACATCTTCTCCACCGCATTGCGTGTGTTCATAAAAACATCTTCGATACGTTGTGAAATGCGGAGCTGCTTGACAAGCTCCCCTGTGTATAAACCGTTGGCGGCATCGCCGTCAGAAGCCACCGACCCCGGGTCTGTTGAATATGCGATCAGGGTACCACTTGGAGCCTGCACGCGGGCAAGACCCGAACCACTACTACGCTTACCGGTGGGGAAAGGGTTGTTGCGACATGCATCCAGGATGACCATATTCAATCCTTCGTCGTTGGCAAATTCCATAGTGCGGATAACACCTGTGAGCGGGATGGCTTTCTGTTTCACATCCAGGGCAGACTGGATATTCGCATCGATTGGGACCAGGTAGTTTGTTCCATCAACTTCAAGTCCATGACCAGCATAAAAGAAGATAGACACATCCACCGACTGCGCACGGTCGCCAAATGCATAAATGGCGTTCTTCATCTGCTCATACGAGCCATCCATTACTTTCATCACCTCAAAGCCCATCGCCTGAAGCTCTGCTGCCATGCTGGTCGCGTCATTCCGTGTATTTTTAAGTTTGGCGGCGCTGGCATACTCGGCATTGCCAATCACCAGAGCAAGGCGCTTGCCTTTAAACTTCAGCGGGCCTCCGGAAGTTGGCTCTTTCGGAGGGGCTGTATTGGGCTCATAGGTAATGTAGAAATCCTTATCCGTCACAATGGACTCAGTGTTTTGTACCGTAACGGTCACTTTATTCTTCCCTCGAGAAAGGGTAATATCATAGGAGAAATCTTTGCCAAAATTAAAGCTGGCCGCCTCACCGTTCACAAATATCTTGGAGATCTTGTCAGTTCCCTCGATTACTCCTTCGATATGTAAGTCCGGCTCGAAAACGACATGGTCGCCAAAGCCCCGATTCAAACCAGGCTTCAGGATCTTGATTTCCGGAGGGTCATTTCGGACAATTTCATAGAGGTTGACAACCCCTTTGGCTGTTCCCACGGCAAGGAATTCACCATCATCGGACAACGTAATAGCCGTTGGCGTTTCATCTACAGCGACGCTACTTCCGATCACCAACTTATCGAGATTCAATAGATTGATGGTGCGGCTATCCTCAGAATAATAAGACACGTGATTTGGACCAGGGCCTAATGCCATTCCATCAATGCGATAGCGAAGCGGAATCCGCTTTACCTCCTCTCCTGAAACCCAATCATAGATTACAATCATGTTCCGCCGTTCCACCCCATACATGTTGTAGACGTCGGGTTGTCCGGGTCGGGATGTTGGACTGACGGGACGCTGCTGAACACCCTGCGCAGCACCTTTGGGAATGTTAACTTCCTGGAGACCCACCAAGAATCGGTCTCCACCGCTGTTAGTGGCAACGGAATGAATAACAGAACGGGAGTTGGCATATTCACCACTTTGAAGCTTTAGTTGTCTTAGTAATTTTTGATTTAGTGGATTATAGGTGAAGGCATCACCGAGATCAGAGATCGCCGCCAATTGCTGGCCAAAACGATCATAGCCAATAAACTTTGCCTTCTTGAATTCCGGATTGGAGGGCACCCGTCCGGCCGTCATGCCTGCATGAATATCATAAATCTGTACTTCGTTATCTCCATTGATCCACGTCAAATACTGAAACGTAGGATCCAGACACGATAGCTTTACTTCCTTATCCAGTTGCGCCGGCACCCCAATAGAAAAATTGTCCATGGAAACCTGGTACAATTTTCCGGATTTGTCCAGGTAAAGAAAAGTCTTGTCATTATCCACAAAATCCTGAACGGAAAGGCGTGGCTTGGAGGCGATCAATTTCACCTCCTTGCCATCGTCAACAGTTCGAATGCTTATAGAACCCGCCGTTTCAACTGCCATCCAGGCGGAAGCCTGGGAAAAAGAAATCGAGTTAATCGGCTTGGTACTGACAGAAATCTTTTTGTAAGGATACAGGTAGATATCCTGACCCCACGAAATGCTGGCGCGGAAGGCGAGACCAAGAAGGAGAAAGATCAACCGCGACCTGAGCATATGTCACATACGTGTTAGCGCTTGCCAAATATATAACCAAGACCAGCCGTGAACTGGAACAGTGTCGATCCCTCAGGGGCACCAGCAGGCGCGCTAAGGAAGGCTATGTTTGGCCCAACATCAATATTGACGTTTTCAGTCACGAAATAACGTAGGCCGGCTTTGAATCCAAATCCGGTCTGAGAGAAATCAGGATCTGAACCCAGGTTGTAGAACATGATCTGAACGCCACCGTAGGGAACGAGTTTGGCATTATCTGTGAGAAAAGAGTAGTTACCAAAGAAGGAAAGGTTCACAGTCGTCGATGCGTCACTGAAACTGAAGAAGGGCTGAACACCCACTTCGATATTGTCAGTAAAGAACTTACTGGCATTGAAGTAAAGAGAACCCACCGAAAATGACTGACCCGCAAAGGAGTTACTGTAGTAGGAAGCCTGTGCCTGCAACTGAAAGTCCCCTTGCTGCTGCTGAGCTACTGCTGCTGAAGCAGCAATAATAAATAGTGCAAGAATGAATAGTTTTTTCATATCCTGATTGTTTTGTTTTGTGGTACAAAAATAGACGCTAAGAAGGTTCTAAAGTAATTTGTCTCAAAAAAAACAACACAAAAAAAAAGGGAAAATCATTCCCCTTTCTTCTTTTATGTGTAGCTTCTTACCCGATCACGACGCGCTTGAATTCCGCTACCGCCAGTCCCTTGGACACACTATCCAGGTATTGCGCTACCGTCTTTGAGCTGTCTTTGACAAAAAGCTGATGTACCAGCGTATTGTCCTTGTAGAACTTCTGGAGTTTTCCTGCGGCAATTTTCTCCACCATGTTGGCGGGTTTTCCCTCTGCCAGAATCTGTGCTTTGGCAATCTCTAGTTCTTTCTCTATCACAGAAGCATCTACGGATTTTTCATCCACAGCCACCGGGTTCATTGCGGCGATCTGCATTCCAACGTCCTTACCCGCTTCAGTAACATCTTTGCCATTCACTCCCTTAAGGGAAACCAATACACCGAGCTTGCTGCCGGAGTGGATGTAGGGTACCACGGCCTCTCCGCGCATATGAACAAAGTGACTTACTTCAAGCTTTTCACCCATCTTGCCGACAAGCTCTGTAATCTTCTCCCCGATCGTAAGGGCTCCTACTTTCTCATTCATCAACGCCTCCTTGTCGGAAACCTTTTTTGAAAAGGCAGTCTCTGCAATCAGTTTACCCAGGTTCTGGAAATCCTCATTCTTGGCAACGAAATCCGTCTCGCAGTTTAGCGCGATCAACACCGCCTCCTTTTTGTCATCAGAGACCCTAATAAATACGGAACCTTCCTTCGCTTCCTTATCTGAGCGAGAGGCCGAGACCTTCTGTCCTTTTTTTCTCAGGTTCTCAATCGCTTTCTCAAAATCGCCATCCGCTTCCGTGAGCGCCTTCTTGCAGTCCATCATGCCCGCACCGGTCATGGCGCGGAGCTTGTTTACATCTTGTGCTGTGATAGTTGACATATGATCTCTTCTTTTTTCGTGATTTAATCTTGCTAATTAGTTCGCCTGTCCTGCAACATTTTTTCTGTGGCCGAACCGGTCCAAAATAATTCGTCCTGCTTCCGGATCTGGTAAGCAGGACGATTAAAAGCTTTCCGGTTTGGCCTCCCATCTCCTCCCAGGAGAGGGGTCGGGGGTGAGGTCTACGCTTCCTGAACGGCTTCGTCCACTTTGCGTTTTTCGTCCTCCTCTTTCTTCATACCGGTATCTTCTTTGTCCTTCTTGCGCTCGTTCAACGCTTCTTCGATGGCCCGTCCGATGTACTTGGTAATAATCGAAATGGACTTGAAAGCGTCGTCGTTGGCAGGAATCGGGAAATCAATGTCGGAAGGATCCGAATTGGTATCTACCATGGCAAATACCGGGATATTTAATTTTTGTGCTTCCGCTACGGCAATGTGCTCACGCTTTACGTCGATGACAAACAATGCAGCAGGAAGACGATTCAAGTCCGTGATTCCACCCAGCAGTTTTTCCAGCTTGGCTTTCTCACGGGAAATCATCAGACGCTCACGTTTTGCAATGTTGCCAAACGCATCGTCCTTCATCATCTTTTCAATCTGCGCCAGTTTCTTCAGCGATTTGCGGATGGTGGCAAAATTGGTCAGCATACCACCTAACCAGCGTTCCGTAACGAAAGGCATGTTCAGGCGGGTAGCCTCTTCCACAACCACATCTTTCGCCTGCTTCTTGGTGGCGACAAGCATAATCTTGCGGCCTGAGCGGACGATGTTCTTGATTGCAAAGGTTGCTTCCTCCAGGGCCTTCAGCGTCTTGTTCAGATCGATGATGTGGATGCCATTGTTTTCCATGAAAATGAACTCCGACATGCGGGGATTCCACTTGCGGGTAAGGTGTCCGAAGTGAACACCGGCTTCCATCAGTTCCTGGGTTGTCATTTTATCTGCCATGCTACGGTATCGTAATGAATTAACGTTTGCTAAACTGGAATTTCCTTCTTGCCTTTCTGCGGCCTGGCTTCTTGCGCTCTACCATACGGGAGTCGCGTGTAAGCAATCCTTCCTTCTTCAACGGAGGGCGATTTTCAGTATTGATGGTCACTAACGCACGGGCAATTCCCAAACGGATAGCTTCCGCCTGTCCTTTGCTTCCTCCGCCTTCGACGTTTACCGTAACATCGTAATTGCCATCCTGTTTGGTGACAGTCAACGCCTGCTTCACCGTGGTCTGGTGAATCTCTGACGTGAAGTAGATAGCAAGTTCACGGTCGTTGATCAGAATGGTTCCTTTTCCTGGCTTAACATAAACCCGGGCGATGGATGTCTTTCTGCGACCAATGGTATTGATGATCTCCATGAATAAGCGCTTAGAATTTAATTACTTTAGGTTGCTGTGCTTCGTGCGGATGTACTGTGCCAACATAGACGTGCAGGCTTCTGAACAGCTGGCGTCCGATGCTGTTCTTAGGCAGCATGCCCCGCACAGCGTGCTCGATGAGACGCTCAGGGTACTTTCCCTTAATCATGTTGGGGGTAGATTCTTTCTGACCACCGTTGTATCCGGAGTGTGTGAAAATCACACGGTCCGTCCATTTCTTGCCGGTCATCTTCACCTTTTCCGCATTGATTACGATGACATTGTCACCACAATCGACGTTCGGTGTGTAGGTTGTCTTGTGCTTGCCGCGAATTACTTTGGCAATTTGGCTCGCCACGCGGCCTAACACCTGATCTTCGGCATCCACCAAAACCCAGTTCTTTTCAGCACTGGCTTTGTTGGCGTTCTTGGTCTTGTAACTGATCGAATCCACTTGAATAAACGGTTTAACTACTTAAAAAGGGCCTTTTAAAAAGGGACACAAAAGTAGGCCCAATAATGGGATTATGCAAGGAGGTCCCAGATTTTAGGGTTTGTTTGCTGAAAGTTGCTTCAGCAATGCCGCAAAATCCTTCGGATAGGGGGCTTCGCACCGGATCAACTTCCCATCCAACCCCCTGAATTCCAAGGCATATGCATGAAGGGCCATCCGCTTGATCAAAGGTTGCTCTTCCGTATCCTTCTTGATCCTGAAATTTCGCTTGATGGACGAAACCAGGAAGGGCTTACCCCCATATACCTCGTCCCCCGTTATTGGCGCCCCCAGGGAGGCCAGGTGAATACGAATCTGGTGCATCCTCCCGGTGACGGGCCGGCATTCGACCAGGCTATGACGGGAAAACACCTTGAGAGTGGAAAAGCTGGTTTCGGCATCCTTGCCCTTGGCAGAAATCTTCACTGTTCCATCATTCTGCTTGAATATCCGTGCACTGACCACGACGTCATGGAAGTCCTGACGGCCGTCAACCACAGCATGGTAGACCTTGCTGACGGTTCGATGCTCAAACTGCATGCTCAGATGCCTGTATGCCTCGGCGTTGCGTGCAATAGCCAATACCCCCGAAGTATCCTTGTCGAGCCGGTGGCCAACTTGTGCATTGGGCTCCACTTCACGTGCCAGGGCGAGTAAATTCACAGGCTCCACCCGGTCTTCGAGGGTGGAGACAAACGGAGGCTTGTTAATCACCAGGTAATCCTGGTTTTCAAACAGGATCAGGTCAGAAAATTGTATCGAACGTGATTTAGACATGGATGGCAAAACGAGGGTGCAAAGCTAATAATAAGTTACAGCCTGAGAGCGCCTTGCTACTTGAGACTTGAGACCTGCTAGTCTCCTTTTGCGCGAGGAAGTTTGAAGCTGAACACTGAGCCTTTATCTACGATGCTCTCAACTTCTGCGCGCGTGCCGTGGCCTTCCAGAATATGCTTTACGATCGCCAGCCCCAGGCCGGTGCCTCCCTTCTCCCGACTCCGGCTCTTCTCGACACGATAGAACCGCTCAAAAATACGGGTGAGATGTTCGGCCGGTATGCCTTCTCCGGTATCCGTCACGAGTGTGGTAATGCTCTTTTTGCTTGCGTCAAAGGTTACCGTCACCTCCCCTCCTTCGGCAGTATAGCTGACGGCGTTCGACACGAGGTTTGCAACCACCTGAGAAATCCGTTGTTCATCCGCATAGACGAGCAGCTTCTGATGCGGGTCGACGAGCTTAAGGCGAATTGTCTTTTTATTCGCTTTTTCTTCCAGTTGGTCAATCACCTCATTACAGACATGGACGATGTCAAAACAATCAACCCGCATCTTGATATCCCCGGTCTCAATTTGAGAAAGTGTGAGAAGATCCTGGACCAGCATATCCAATCCATCCAAGCTCTTCGCAGCCTTTTTGAGAAACTTGGCCCTGACATTCTTGTCGTTCATGGCGCCATCGAGCAGGGTATGAATAAAACCCTGAGCAGCAAATATCGGGGTCTTCAACTCATGGGAAACATCGGCCACAAACTCCTTACGAAATTGTTCCAATTTCTTAAGTTCATCAATCTCCTTTTGCTTGAGTAGCGCAAACGCGTAAATTTCTTCGTGAATGTTTTTTAGTGGATTGAGGGCCCCGGCTTTCTGTTTGGCAATGTCTGTCAGTTCTTTCTTGCGAACTTTGGACAACATCTTGTGAATCTTGTTGATTTCCCGAAACACCAGGAATTCCAGCGTGACATATACTAGCAGGTAGGAAACAGAGAAGCTAATGAGTCCGGCAACGATCAGCGCTTCATATTTTACGCTGTCCACCAGGGAAAGAAAGAGCACGGTCACCAGGGCGATGAACACCGCCAGGAGCAGGGCCATCGTCCGGGCACTATACACCATAGGTCAGATCAGGTTGAATTTGTAACCGACTCCTTTAACGGTTGCAATGTAATCATCTCCGATCTTTTCCCGCACTTTACGGATGTGAACATCGACCGTTCGCGCAAGGACATATACGTCGGAACCCCAGATATTTTGCAATAAATCATCCCGGCTGAAGACCTTATTAGGATGCTGCGCGAGGAAAAAGAGTAATTCAAATTCCTTTTTTGGGAGGTTAATCTCCCTGCCCTGCAATCGGATGGTGTAGCTTGTCCGGTCAATTACCAGATCGCCTTGGGTGATCATGCCCGATGACGTCTTGCCTTTCGAATCCCGCCGCAACAAGGCCTGGATCCGGCTCATCAGTGCCCTTGGCTTGATCGGTTTGGTGATATAGTCATCCGCGCCAACATCAAAGGCCGCCACCTCAGAGTATTCCTCTGAACGTGCCGTGAGAAAAACAATGAAAGTATTTATCAGGTCGGGCATCGCCCGCAGTTGACGACATGTTTCAACACCATCCATTTGTGGCATCATGATATCCAGCAGCACCACGTCTGGCTTGAACTTTTTGGCAATTTCAACGCCAAGGTGGCCATTGGACGCAACCTTTACTTCATAACCCTCTTTTTCGAGATTGTATTTCAAAAGCTCAAGAATGGGCTCTTCATCATCAACAACCAGAACTTTATGTGTGGGCTTTTTACCCATAGCAGGCTTTTTTTGGTGTTCAAAACTACCCAAGATTCCATCCAATGTAAAACCAAGATGAAGGTATTAACAAATACTTAACCTGCACTTCATGTCACAAAGACGGGTATGATTTCCGGTAATAGTTGATCATCTTCTTCAGGTCTTTCTCAAACCGACCGTTCCATTCCTCCAGCATTACATCGTGCTTTGATTCATAGGTTCGGTATGCAATGAAGAAGGCGTTGTTGGGCAGCCGGTCACGAAAGCGGTTTGGCCGCTTCTTTCCATCGCTATACCTGATGGTGTCAAACGTCTCCACAATCCGCTGAATGACTCTTTCCTTCCGAGCCTTTTTGCTCTCGATAGGTTCTTCTTCGGTCATTGTCTGGTAAAGACTATCCAGTGATTTTGTGCCCGCAAGCAGGTGGTTAATTACTTTTCTATAGTTGTCATCGTGATGAATGTATTCCTGGTATTCTTGCGAGGTGTCTCCCAGGGTGCGAAGCAGAAAATGCTCTGCACCACGATCACCGATGAACGAAGCAAGATTCTCGTTAAATTCAGAGCTGTCTTTCACAAAAATTGTTTCATGCACCATTTCATGAATAATGGTGCTGGCGAGATCGCCATCACTTTGACGAAGCATACCGCTGAGGATTGGATCCGTAAGCCAGCCCAATGTACTCCACCCGCCGGCGTTTCGTATGCCTACATCCCAACCTTCGCTTTCCAGCATTTCCCGCTCTTTCATCGCCTTTTCCTTGACAAAGAACCCTTTGTACGGAAATGAGCCGATGATGGGAAAGTCCCATCGCTTTTCGACCAGCCGGAATTGCTCACATGCAATAACTAACCACATCAGCTCTTCTCCCTTCTGATCATACAAGGTTGTATAATTCTCGGTATCGTTCAGCCCCAGAGAATCTATCGCAAACTGCCGGGCTTGTCCAATAAGATGAAGTTTGGCCTTGAGCGAATCCGGAAATGCAGGGTCTGCCAAAAATTCCCCGACCGGGCGTGCGCCACGGATGATTTTCAATTGCCCCATGCCCTGCCCTATTCCGTATGAAATCAGGGACCAATAATAGACGACCAACACAACGAGGAAAATCCCAAGGACTCCGAGAATTTTTTTCACCATGCTAGGGCTTTGGCTTAGTCAGGAAATACCGTGCGCGGTAATTAATATAAAAACCGTATGTGTACTGAAACGAGTTGTGCGCCAGGTCATAGTAGGGTTCATAACGAAGTGACAAAACTAAATTGTCTGCTACCGCGTAGTTGTACAAGAAACGAAGAATCATCAGGTTGGGAGAAGGTTGAATAGTTTGGCCATCGACAGAAATGGCAGGATAGATTTTACCTCCCTGAAACGACATGAATTCCCTTCCTTGCCAATAACTCGCCATGACCTCCAACCCAAACCGAGTAGTCACTGATCCGTTCAGGTATATCCCATCGCCGTCCAGATAGGCCTGCCGGGTGCTGGTAATGTCCTTGTCGAAAACATAATATCCACTCAAGCCCATCTCCTTCACCCAACCGTTTGAAGGCTGGACCCAGTTAATGCCCAAGGCTGAGTTCACCACCGATTGGATGGGCAGGCCTGCAGCATCGATTTGACCACCTTGATGACGCGCTACAACTTGCAGTGGCACGAACAACGCCCCTTTGCCTACCCGCAGAACCCGTTTCTGAAGCGAAAGTCCTCCAATGAATTGTTCCTGTTTAGCGTCATTCAAATACTCCATGTACTGCCAGTCGATCCAGGCATCGGCAAAAAAACCCTCACGGCTGATCTGGAATTGAACACCGGTTTCCAGCCGGTTGTTCAGCACACGTTCAAAATCATAGAGGGGTTCTATCAGCCGGTGATTCAAGCTTCCCTCGAGGTTCCCAAAGATGATCGAGAAATCCTTTGATTTCCATTTGACTGAGAATATCGGAGCAACGGTAGAAATGTCGCTGTTCCCGAAATCTTTCTGAAAGTACACCCCGGCGTCAATCCGGACATTCTTCGACACATGGTAGCTGAGGTAGGGCTGAAATTGGTACCCGAAAAGGGTATATCCCTTGACGATCGTCCGGACGTATTCATTATTCTTGAAAAACCCCAGTGCATTTACGCCCAGAAACAGCTTACCGGAATCAGCCGCATCGAGCGCCATCCGGTCCTCAAAGACCTGGTTGTTTAGCTGGCCCCATCCGGTCGAAACCCAGAGTGTCAGAAAAATGATTGGCAGAACTCGCATGAAAGTGCAAATTAAGATTGTTGCCCGTTAATCGTTAAGGATTAGTGACTTAAAATCTAATCCGGATTTCCGGTGGAAACTATTCTCGTATGGGTGATTTCCTTATTATCATTGAAATAGTAATTTCAGCCCCGCGCGATTGGCTTTTAGCTACTAACGCTAGGCACTCAGACACTTTTTAAACACTTTAACACCTTATTCCCATGAGCGACGCAAAAGAAAAAATGAAAGCCCTCCAACTGACTTTGGACAAACTGGAAAAGACATACGGGAAAGGCACTGTGATGAAGTTAAGTGATGAGAAAGTCATGGATGTGCCGGCGATTTCTACCGGCTCTATTGGTCTGGATGTCGCACTGGGTATCGGAGGCATTCCCCGCGGCCGGGTTACCGAAATCTATGGACCTGAATCTTCCGGAAAGACGACTTTGACATTGCATTGCATTGCCGAGGCACAGCGCAAAGGCGGACTGGCCGCGTTCATTGACGCTGAGCATGCATTCGACAAGGCTTACGCCGAGAAATTGGGCATTGACACCGAAAATCTTTTGATCTCTCAGCCCGACAACGGCGAGCAGGCCCTCGAAATTGCCGATCACCTGATCCGCTCTGGCGCCATCGACATCATTGTTATCGACTCAGTTGCCGCCCTTGTACCCAAAGCGGAATTGGAAGGCGAAATGGGGGAAAGCAAAATGGGCCTCCATGCCCGCTTGATGTCACAAGCCTTGCGCAAACTGACCGGTACCATCAGCAAGACTGGCTGCGCTTGCGTCTTCATTAACCAGCTCCGCGAGAAGATCGGGATTATGTTTGGCAATCCGGAAACGACGACGGGAGGAAATGCATTGAAGTTTTACGCATCAGTCCGATTGGATATCCGCCGAATTGGTCAAATCAAGGAGAGCAGCGATGACATCACCGGTAACCGTGTAAAAGTAAAAGTGGTCAAGAACAAAGTCGCACCACCGTTCAAGGTGGTTGAATTCGATATCATGTATGGTCGGGGGATTTCCAAGTCCGGCGAAATTGTCGACATCGGCGTGGAGCTTAACATCATCCAGAAATCAGGATCATGGTTTTCCTACAACGGCAATAAACTCGGACAGGGACGTGACGCCGTCAAGCAACTCATTGAAGACAATCCTGAACTCAGCGACGAGCTGGAGAAGAAGATCAAGGAGAAGCTCATGGCTGATCCAGTCGCCAAAGAAAAGGTCAAGGCTGAGTAGCGCTTCAGCAGGCTACAAGCCTATTCTCAATTCTCCTGACAGCCGCATCCTACAGCCTCTTCATGCCACGTGAATGAAGGGCTGTAGCCGCTCTGTTCCCAGAAGAATTTTGACCGCGGCCTGGAATAGTTTCCAATCTCATTCATCGTTGCTGACTCATAAAGTCGGCCGTTGATCATCGTGTACAAAACGGAGTTTGAGTTTTGGATATTTTCCAGTGGGTTCTTATCCAGCACAATCAGATCCGCAAGCTTGCCTGCTTTCAATGAACCCAGCTCATCGCTCATCCCCAGTAAAGAAGCTCCATTGACGGTCGCGGAGCGGATCGCTTCCAGCGGCTTCATTCCTCCCTGGGCCAGCATCCACATTTCCCAATGAACACCCAGGCCCTGAAGTTGACCATGGGCCCCAACATTTACTTTAACACCCGCGTCGCTGAGTTTCTTACAGGTCATCGCTGTAAGGATATGACCGTTCTCGTATTCCTTTTCCGGGATCATGGTACGATGACGACTGCGGGTGTCGAGGACCGACCGTGGCGTGAAGGCCAGCAGTTTTTCATTTTCCCACACATTGGCATGCTGGTACCAATAATATTCCCCGCTCATTCCACCAAAATTGACAATCAATGTTGGCGTATAGGCCGTCCCACTGTTGCCCCAAAGTGTTATCACATCCTGATAAACCGGAGCCACCGGAATATTGTGCTCGATGCTTGTATGTCCGTCCATGACCATAGACATGTTCATAAAGAAATTGGAGCCACCTTCCGGCACCACCTCCACACCCAACTCACGTGATGCTTGAATTATTTGTTGGCGTTGATCGCGGCGAGGCTGGTTATAACTCTTCACGGAAAAGGCGCCGTACGCCTTCGTTCGCCGGATAGCGCTTCGCGCATCATCAAGTGTATTTACTACTGTACGGGCAAGGCCCTCCGCTCCGTACAGGATGGTGCCCGTGGAGTAAATTCGAGGACCAACCATTGCGCCTGACTTTACCATTTCAGCCTGACTGAAAATCATTTCTGAGTTGGATGACGGATCGTGGCTAGTGGTCACCCCAAAGGCAAGATTGGCATAGTACTGCCACTGTTTTTGCGGGCTTAACCCGTATCTGAAATTGCCGATGTGCGCATGGACATCAATCAACCCGGGCAGAATTGTCTTTCCTTGAACGTCGATCACTTTTACACCTGTCGGGACAGGCACATCCGAGCGTTTTCCGACGGCTTCTATTTTGTTCTTGTTGATGATGATCACGCCGTCTTCGATGACCGCATCGCCCTCCATGGTAATTATCCGAGCGCCCACCAAGGCAATCCTTCCGTCCGGAACATCAGACTTTATGTTCAACCCGATCTTTGTTCCCACGCTATCCATGGGAGGAAGAGTTGCCGGTGCACCTTCCAGAAAGCGGAACCGCTCTGTCAGGTCATCGGAAAAATATTCATCGCCAAGCGTCCAATAGACCTTCCGGCTGTCGGCACTCCAATGGAGATTAATGCCCGCATCGCGCCCGATTTGCGCTATTGGAAAATTATCGCCCTTGGCATCCATCTCCAATGTCTTGCCAGCTTGTGGCATGGCGGCGACATAAACCTTATACTGCTGCGAATAGCTCAGCCATTTTTCATCCGGACTTGGAACGAGGCGCAGTGCATTTTTAGAGGTAGCGAGCGTGCGCTCATCTGTGCCATCCAACCGCACACTCTTGAGAGACTTCGTGCCGCCACCGGTCTGGTAGTAGATGCGTTTCCCATCTTTGCTGAATTGCGGGTAATCACCTTCCGATTTCACCATCGAAGCCACTCCACCTCCGGAAGAAATCCAATAGATGCCAGGATCTTTTGTAAATGTGTAGCCCTGATGATCATTGCCATCTTCCTTGACATAGACAATTCTGGTTCCATCCGGAGAATAGGCCGGCTGGCGATAAATCCCCTTTTCCGAAGTTACTTTCACAGGACGCGAACCCTTGGCAACAAGATTGAACTTCATGATGGCTCCTCGCTGCTCATCATTCCATGTCACGTAAGTGACCTCTGATCCGCTGGATGAGAAGTTGGGTTCATATTCGAGGTCTGTGCCATTCGTAAGCCTTTGTGGAGTACCGTTTGGAAGTTCTTTCTTCCACAAATAGCCCGCCGCATTGAAGATGAGCTTTTTGCCATCTGGAGAAGTCACTGCGTGGCGGATGGCTTTGCTCGAAAAATTCTCCCGGAATGTCTCATTCGTGAAATGAAGTGCCTGCGCAACCTTCAGCGTATTGCTGACGCGGAAAGGAACGTTTGTTACTGCAAGGGAAGTCAAGTCAAGCTTCCGGATCTTTCCCTTTGACCAGATAACAATGGCCGATTGGTCAGGCATCCATGAATAATTCGGGTATAGTCCAAGAATCGCCCAGGCCTCC
Organism: Cyclobacteriaceae bacterium; assembly: GCA_043750575.1. Lineage (GTDB taxonomy): Bacteria > Bacteroidota > Bacteroidia > Cytophagales > Cyclobacteriaceae > ELB16-189. The sequence goes on along the minus strand of JAYVBH010000013.1, from coordinate 9,463 downwards.
ATTTGATCTTTGGAGAGGTCATCGTAAACAGGACGTTCTTCGCCTGTAGCCAGGTCGTGGATGAACAGCACAGTTTTTTCACGCACGCGTTTTACAAAGGCTAGCTTCTTTCCATCCCTGGAGATTTGAGGGCGCGCCGCGCTCCCTGGTCCACCTGTGATATCGGTAAGTTCCCCGGTCACCAGGTCATACCGGCGGGTAACATAAATCTGTTCATTGGGATCCTTGTTGTACTGGAAGAATCCACCCGGATACATGTCTTCGCAGAAATAGACGAACCGTCCATCGGGAGATACGGAGGGTTCGTTGACATCTTGTTGATCATTTCGGCGTTTCGTGAGCTGGGTACCGCTACCTCCGGACACATGATACATCCACATCTCTCCGGCGCCGAGCGATCGTTGGGAAGTAAAGTGTTTGCGGGCGATCAGGTAATTTCCATCAGGTGTCCATACCGCATTGTTTAGCAGCCTGGAATCTTCCTTCGTCACCTGGCGTGCCTCCGAACCGTCGGCCTTCATGACCCAAACATTATCGCCGCCACCGGCATCGCTGGTAAATGAAATAAACTTTCCATTGGGGCTGAACCGGGGTTGAATCTCAAACGGTACGCCGCTGCGCAGCACTTTTGCGTCCCCGCCAACGACAGGCATGATGTAGATATCTCCCAGCAGGTCAAAGACAATTTGCTTTCCATCGGGACTCACGTCGAGGTTCATCCAGGTGCCTTCCTCGGTGGAAAGCGGTACGTCTTTATAATTCCACTGACCGCTCGGGTTTGCAACATCCCATTTCGGAGATGACTTCTGAGCCAGCGACAGAAAGATGGGGCTGCAAGTGAGAATCAATATGATGGGTAGCTTCATGGGATTGAAATTTAATAAATCATTGTGGCTGACCAGTTAAGGAAGTTCCTTTAACACTGGAGGAGACATGTTCACTGCTAAAATATGAAAGGTCACGTGCAGTACGTGACCTTTCATCAAAAAGTAAAGGGTAATCTTGTTAGTTGGCTCGTATGGCGATTACGGGATCCAGGCGTGCGGCTACCGCTGCAGGCACAATACCAGCAATCAATCCAATCACAGTGGATACGCCAAGGCCAAGGATAATATTCTTGGCACTCAATGCCACTTGAAGGCTCCCGAAAGGAATGAAGGTCAACAGGAAGACCAGGAGAATACCTGCCATTCCTCCGATGAGGCTGAGGAAGATTGCCTCAAACAGGAATTGGAAAAGAATGAAGTAATTCTTTGCGCCCAATGATTTTTGCAGCCCGATGATAGGGGTCCGCTCTTTAACAGAAACAAACATAATGTTGGCAATACCGAAACCGCCAACGAGGATAGAAAATCCGCCGATAATCCAGCCGGCAATTCCTACGACGTCAAACACTCCACTAATCACGCTGGCGATCATTTCAGGACGGTTGAGCGCAAAATTGTCTTTTTCGTTTGGCCGTATTCCTCGTCTGCCGCGCACAAGACCGCGCACTTCATTCTCTAGTTCGATTAGGCCTAAATCCAACTCCGATCCCTTGATGCTAATGGTTGACTCTACCTCTCGCCAATTGCCGGTTCCAGTTTGATATAGTTTTCTAAAGGAGTTGTATGGGATCAGCAAGGAATAATCATTGCTACGCATGCCTATAAAACTCTGCCCTTCACGTTTCAATATGCCGATAACCTTGTAGCTAAGGTCTTTGATCTTGACATTTTGACCTATTGGGTCTGAGTTTGGGAAAAGAGCCAGGGCCACTTCATAACCCATGATCGCCACGCTGCGTCCACCCAATATATCATCTGGAGTAAAATAGCGACCATTCTCAATATTCATGTCGAAGACTTCATCGTATCCGTCCCCTGTGCCCCGGAGGCCGATATCACCGATGCTGCTGCTGCCGCGCTTAATAACAACACCACCGCGGGCGGCGTGAATAGAAATGGAGGTGCGATTGCGCAGCGTAGCTTTCAGGAACTTGAATTCATTTACTGAAGGATTGGGCCGGCGGAAATATTCCCACCACTTGTACCCGGGATCATCGAAATTCCATGGCATTTTGCCTACATAGATCACTCCGGTACCCAGAAAGTTGAAACTCTCTTTGATGTTCTTTTCCAGCGAATCGACCAGGGTAAACACGGCGATAATGGCAAAAATACCAACCGTAACACCCAGCAGGGACAGGATGGTCCGTAGGATATTGGACTTGAGGGCCTTCCAGGCGAAGGCAAAACTCTCGGCAATCAGGCGCAAAACAAGCATGAGCAAATAAACGTCAAATAATTCATTTCGGTTGTAAAATCGCTGAATTAAAACAAATACGCTATTTTTGCAGCCTTGTTATAAAAATGGCCTTATCCGTGAAGAGGCCCAAAGCCCGTAAGCTTATGAACACACATCCGGTAGTACGCGTTATTTCCATATACCGGAACCCCACATCGTCAACCCCTAAAATTTACACCAACTCCATTTATGAAGTTATCTGAATTCAAATTTGACCTCCCCAATAACCTGATTGCACTTCACCCGGCCGAGAACCGCGACGACGCGCGTTTGATGGTGATTCACAAAGACACTGGTAAGATTGAGCATAAAGTTTTTAAAGATATCGTCAGTTACTTTGGCGAGGGAGATGTATTTGTTGGGAATGATACATTGGTTTTCCCTGCCCGCCTGTATGGACGGAAAGAAAAGACCGGCGCTAAAATTGAAGTCTTCTTGTTGCGCGAGCTGAATGCAGAAATGCATCTGTGGGATGTGCTGGTAGATCCTGCGCGCAAAATCCGGGTAGGCAATAAACTCTACTTCGGTGACGGCGACCTGGTGGCTGAGGTAATCGACAACACGACCTCACGTGGGCGTACAATCCGCTTCCTCTTTGATGGGGATTCAGAAGCGTTCGACAAGATCGTGGAAACTTTAGGAGAGACTCCCCTACCCAAGTACATCAAGCGCAAAATCGAACCTGCCGACAAAGAACGGTTTCAGACGATCTACGCAAAAAAGAAAGGAGCAGTTTCCGCGCCAACTGCCGGTCTGCACTTTACGCGACAACTCATGAAGCGTATGCAGCTCAAGGGAATTGACATGACCTACGTAACACTTCACATTGGCCTCGGAACGTTCCGTGCCGTTGATGTGGAGGATCTGACCAAGCACAAAATGGATTCTGAAAATTTCATCGTAGGAACCGAGGCAGTGAAAACTGTGAACCGTGCGCTTGATGAGAAGAATAAGGTATGCGCGATTGGAACAACCTCCATGCGTGCGCTGGAGACGGCCGTGTCTGCCAATAACCGACTGAAAGAAAAAGAAGGCTGGACTGACAAGTTCATTTTTCCTCCTTACGAATTCAAGATTTGCAGTGGCCTTGTAACCAATTTTCATCAGCCGGAATCAACACTGCTGATGATGGCTACAGCTTTTGGCGGATTTGACCTGGTTATGCAAGCCTATCAGACTGCGAAGAAGGAGAAGTACAAGTTCCTGACGTACGGCGACGCGATGCTGATACTTTAGGAGTCAGGAGTCAGGAGTTAGCGAGTTAGCGAGTCAGGAGTCAGGAGTCTGGCAGGCTCAATCTTGCAGCCGGAAGAAGTAAACAAACATACCGATCCCAATCGGATAGACCACCAGGTAGACCGGGGTGGGCTTGATAAATCCGAAGATCATGGTGACCGGCAATAGCAGGAGGACAAAGCCAGCCGTCATCACCACTGATTTTTTGGGGCTCGATGGTAACTGGGAATATATCTTCAGGAGGCGGTGGATAAGAAATCCAAACGCAACCGCGTTGAGGAGCAAGAGAATCAAACGAAGCATAGCTATACGTCTTTGTGTAAAGCTAATGCAATTCGTCTATTCGATCACTCCTTTAGAAGGCAAGAAAAAAGTACCTCAGGGTGTCGGGTGATGGGGTTTGTGGGAATTTTTGTACCAGCCCTTGTGTTTCCCGTTGTCTTTACTGACCCGGACGACGCAGGAGGTGAGATGGATCAACAACAGAACACAAAGCCCTGTTACGATGATGTACCTGAGTATCTTCATATTCGGTGAGTCTCTATTCTACCTTGCTCGCGGCTTACCCTTTGACTTTGCACTGTATTTTCCTTGTCTTTCCGCAAGCGTTACTTGGTATTCACCACGATACTTCTTGCTGTATCGCTGTTTATGAGCGCTGAAATGCATGTATGGAGTAGTCCCATCAATGTCCGTCATGACTACCTTATATCCATCGTACAGGTCGTAGTTCCTATAACGGCGAGGAAGTTCGGGCTTGCCTATCCAGGCTCCCTCGTCTAAGTAAATGAACATTGTCATCTCCACATCGTAGTAGCATTCTACAGCAGGGAGGTAGTAATAGCAAACTTCATTATAACCAACAGGGCCCCACATAGGCTGGGAGGCAATGGTCACATGGGCGGGAACCTGTGCCTGTGCTACTCCGGCGAGCAGGAAAAAAATGACCATGAGAACAAGTTTGAGTTTTTTCATTGCACTTTGGACAAATTACTGGAGTCTCCAATAAAGAATTCCATGGACATTCATCAAAAATGCATGCCATACGAGGTCAGCCTTTGAACAAAGGAAGCGACGAGTTTTGGCAGGACGCCTGTTGAAATTACTCCACGAATCCGTAAAGAGCAGTCACATTTCTTAGTTTTGCACCGTATCACCGTTTCTCATCCGTTTGAACAAGAAGGAATACGCCCTCATCGTTGCTGGCGGGAAAGGCACCCGCATCAAAAGCGCAACCCCAAAGCAGTTCATTGAACTGAACGGCAAGCCCGTTCTTTTCCATACGCTCGAAGCATTCAGTCGGTATTCACCTTCCTTGCCTATTGTTCTTGTCCTGCCCGAAGACGACATAGACACCTGGAAAGACCTTGTGAAGAAATACGGCTTCTCGCTACCGGTTACTATTCAAAGTGGCGGTGACACTCGCTTTCAATCCGTGAAGCGAGGCCTCGAAAAAATTTCGGGTTCCGGACTCGTCGCCATCCATGACGGCGTGCGTCCATTGGTGAGTGAAGATATCATTGGCGCCTCTTTCCGGCTCGCTGCCGTGCACAAGACCGCAGTCGCCGCCGTAAGGCTAAAAGAATCCATCAGAATGACCGACCAGGACACCACGCGGGCGGTGGATCGTTCGAAGTTTCGCCTTATCCAGACGCCACAGACCTTCGACCTCGATCTCATCCGCAAAGCGTACGAAATGAAGGAAGACCCAAGTCTAACAGATGACGCCAGTGTCGCAGAACGGGCGGGGCATGCTATTTCGTTGTTTGAAGGGAGCTATGAGAACATTAAGATCACAACAGCGGAGGATTTAGTTGTGGCAGGGGCGATGCTACCTCACCCCCGGCCCCTCTCCTAGAAGGAGAGGGGAGATGCCACCCCCGGCCCCTCTCCTAGACGGAGAGGGGAGATGCCTCACCTCCGGCCCCTCTCCAAAAAAGGAGAGGGGAGATCTAGTGTTCTAGAACTCCCCTCTTATATTTTCAAGTTGATTAATTCTTCATCAACGAATTACCGAATTACCGAATCAATACTCGTCTTCATTAAAAAAGAAATCTTCCTTCGTCGGATAGTCTGGCCAGATTTCTTCAATGCTCTCGTATGGCTGGCCATCGTCTTCCAACTCCTGCAAGTTTTCAACCACCTCCAGCGGTGCGCCCGAACGAATAGAAAAGTCAATTAACTCATCCTTCGTTGCCGGCCAGGGTGCATCTTCCAGATATGAGGCCAATTCTAATGTCCAATACATAGTAGCGTTTGAAATTCCCGCAAAAATAGAATTAAATACCCCATTGTCAATAGGCACCAACACCATTGTTGGGGGGAATCCAAAGTATCCCCTCAATGGCTCGGAATTAGGGCTGCCGATACGATTGAACTCTTGACTAAAAACTGCATATTTGCCCGCTTAAAGCAACATTTGATCCATGGCTGACGAAAAAATCATCTTTTCCATGACGGGGGTAAACAAGATCTACCCCCCTGGCAAACAAGTCCTGAAAAACATCTACCTGTCCTTCTTCTATGGAGCCAAAATCGGCGTTCTGGGGCTTAACGGTTCCGGAAAGTCCTCGCTCCTGCGCATCATTGCCGGAATTGACAAGGAATTCCAGGGCGAGGTAGTTTCCGACCTAACATTCACAGTGGGGATGCTGGAACAAGAGCCACAACTGGACAAAACAAAAACTGTCAAGGAGATTGTTGAGGAAGGCGTGAAAGCCACAACCGACCTGCTGAAAGAATTTGAAGCCATCAACGAAAAATTTGGCGACCCGGAAATCATGGAGAATCCGGACAAGATGGAAAAGCTGATCGCCAAGCAAGGCGAAATCCAGGAGAAGCTGGATGCCATCGGCGCCTGGGATATGGACCACAAGCTGGAGCGTGCCATGGACGCACTACGGTGCCCGCCACCCGATGCAAAAGTTGAGTACCTGTCAGGAGGCGAGAAGCGCAGGATCGCCCTGTGCCGCCTTCTGCTGCAAGAGCCAGATGTACTGCTCCTGGACGAACCAACGAACCACCTGGATGCTGAATCTGTGCAGTGGCTGGAGGAGCATTTGCGTCAGTATAAAGGAACGATCATCGCTGTCACCCACGACCGCTATTTTCTTGATAATGTTGCCGGCTGGATTCTGGAGTTGGACCGCGGCGAGGGAATTCCCTGGAAAGGCAATTACTCGTCATGGCTGGATCAAAAGCAGAAACGACTGCAACAAGAGGAGAAGACAGAATCAAAGAGACAGAAGGCTTTACAGCGCGAGCTTGAATGGGTACGGATGAGCCCCAAAGGACGGCACGCGAAAGGGAAGGCACGATTGAGTGCATACGAAAAATTATTGGGCGAGGATGCGCGGGAAGGTGAAGAGAAACTGGAGATGTACATCCCGCCGGGACCCCGGCTTGGCAACAAAGTCATCGAAGCCAATGGCGTATCAAAAGCTTACGGAGACAAACTCCTTTACGAGAACCTTACATTTTCACTTCCACCCGCTGGGATCGTCGGAATCATCGGACCCAACGGTGCAGGTAAGACAACACTCTTTAAGCTGATCACCGGAAGTGAAAAGCCGGATGCTGGAACCTTCTCTGTAGGGGAAACGGTGAAGATCGCTTACGTCGACCAGGAACATGACGACCTCAAGCCGGAGGACACCGTATTTCAGGCCATTACCGGTGGCAATGACCTGATCCTCATTGGCGGCAAAGAAATGAACGCACGTGCATACGTGAGCAAATTCAATTTCAGCGGCACAGATCAGCAGAAGAAAGTGAAGGAGCTTTCTGGCGGTATGCGCAACCGTGCCCACCTGGCCATTGCCTTGAAGCAAGGCGGAAACTTGTTGTTGTTGGATGAGCCTACCAACGACCTTGATGTGAACACCCTGCGCGCACTTGAAGAAGCGCTCGACAATTTTGGCGGATGTGCTGTCATCATCTCTCACGACCGCTGGTTCCTCGACCGGGTGTGTACGCATATTCTTGCTTTTGAGGGCGACTCACAGGTGTTCTGGTTTGAAGGGACGTTCAGTGAGTATGAGGAGAACAAGAAGAAGAGGTTGGGTGATGATCAGCCGCACAGGATTAAGTATAAGAAGTTGGTGAAGTAGCTCCCTTCGAGAAGTTGGCAATGGTCCCTGATGTCTGAACTGTGATTTCCTTATGATTTTGCTGATTGTCCTGATTGACGTCATCTCGACCGTTCAGTAAGTAACCACTCGGCGATATTCATGAAGTTTGAAGACTACCTCACTTCAGGATTATTGGATACCCATCACATCATCATCTGAATCATGTGCAAATCACAGTTCAGACAACCCGAGTGCGTGGATAACGTGCTTCGAAGAACTATCCAACCGGCATGAGTCGGAGATGTCGCGCCATACCCACGGGCCAAACGGGCTCTATAAGGTATGAGACATTTCGGCTGATTCACCTGATTGGGTTTGTGTTTTTGATTTTGGCGGTGTATTTCATTTTCAAGAGATAATGAATTTGGTGAGTTGTGAATGATAATCTTGAAAGAATTTTAGACATTCGCATTCCACATCTGATTCAAAAGGTCAGAAAACCCTTGTTTAGAATGAAGTGTGCTGTTTATCCAATTCTCGGATTGTTTGCAGTCGTTGCGGGTTGCGTAGAGACATCGGTTAGTCCAATCAAAACATGCGATCTGGCAACCATTTCACCATACGCAAATTTGGATCAGGTCACGTTCTTGTATGATTCCAATAACCGGGTAGACCGACTGAAGGCAAACGGAAGTGTAATTGCAACGCTCATCTACGATACATTGGGCAACATGGTATCCATTGGGTCGTCCACTTATACTTACAATAACAACAATCAATTGATTCAGATCGTCATGGCTGACGATGGCGCCGCGCAGCGGACTACGACCTGGTCATATTCCTATACCACTTCCGGACAGGTCGCGTCAGAAACGACGGAGCTGACAAGCCTTGATTCCCCGACCAGCATCTTTACTTTATCTTATCAATATCCCAATGCTTCAACGAATAACTTCAACTTGATCGACACGGACAACGGGGTCGTCCATGTTGAGTACGATGACAAACCAAATCCACTGAAGCGCTTGGGCGTAGTCGGCCGGTTCTTTGACGTCAATTATGGGTTTCCTCCATTGTACTTCTCGGACAACAATATCACCAAAATAAGAGTGGTCAGCGCGTCCGGAGAAGTCATCAGCACTTTTACATACATGTACAATCAATACCGTTACCCTCTTTCCGTGACCAGGTTTGGTGCGATAGTAAGAACGTACTCTTACAACTGTCCATGATTTAGCCTCCCGTTCCTTACGCGGATGAAACATCATCCCGTATTACCTTGCCGTGTACTACTCCCGGTTGGTCCGTACATCCCTCCCTTAGCTCCGTATTGTCAGGTGGGAGCGTTGGTCCGGACATTCCTGCCCGACCGATCCGTATGGCGCGCGTCTCCTGACGCGTTGCATGCTGCGAACGTTGATCGAAGGTACGAAGAGGATCATATAAAATCGATAGCGAGGTACCCTTTCCGCTCGGCGAAATAGTCCATCGCAGACTCTCCGCATTCTGCTGGCCCTCTCCTTCGATCCATGAGCCGTGGTATTACAATTTCAAAGAACGTTCACACCGGCACCCTACTATGGCGCGCGTTTGAAACGCGTGGCCGTTGAGGGCTCTGCTCGCGTTCACTCATACATATACCCAGGAACGCACTCCCGCACGCACCCCTACCCCTAAAGGGGGCCGCGCGACGCAACTACTTTCGGTTTGACTTAATCTTGAACCCAATCGGCCTCGGCTCCTTGCTGTCTTCACGAAGCAGTTGGCGTATAGCGTCAAAGACGATCTTAAACTGTTGATCGTACTTGCCTTCCAATTGACGAATCTTGATTTCCAGGTCTTTGTTGGACTGCATCCACTTGCGAAGGGCA
>JAYVBH010000012.1:0-41087 GCA_043750575.1 Cyclobacteriaceae bacterium | reverse complement strand
GGTGTCGTGCTCGTAGTCAGCAACGGCAACGTCTGTACGTTGGCCACCGGGACACTTACCATCGAAGACACACAGCCCGTCACCGTATGTGTTGTCGTCGCCGTGTAGGCCACCGCTCCTCCGTTCAATTGATCAAATACATTGCTTGCTGCCACTCCAGGACCCATGCCAGCGCCAAAAGCAAAGGTGTAGTCCGTCAGTAATCCTATCTGGTTCGTCACTGTCGCTGTTACCTTTCCACTAAATGTCTTAGCTGGTAACGTCAGCGCTGGATTGCAAATCCCATTGTCCGTCGCCGCCAGTGTGATGATCGGCAATACTTTCGCGTCCGCTACATTCAACGGTAAGCTCGTCTGACATCCATTCCCCTGATTGGTGACCAATACCGTATAATCATATCCAGCCCCGCCCTGGACCTTGATCACTTGAGCTGTGCTTGATGTATTTAGCACCGGAGCTACAGGAAAGGCCGGGGGCACGGGGCCCACCGGACCTGTCCATGCATACGTGTAGCCTAAAGCTGCTCCTACCGCTACGGCGTCGACTGTCACCACACGTGCTTGGCCATCCTCCTTGCCTGCTATGCAATTCGTTGATGGTGTCGTGCTCGTAGTCAGCAACGGCAACGTCTGTACGTTGGCCACCGGGACACTCACCATCGAAGACACACAGCCCGTCACCGTATGTGTTGTCGTTGCCGTGTAGGCTATCGCCCCTCCGTTCAATTGATCAAATACATTGCTTGCTGCCACTCCAGGACCCATGCCAGCGCCAAAAGAAAAGGTGTAGTCCGTCAGTAATCCTATCTGGTTCGTCACTGTCGCTGTTACCTTTCCACTAAATGTCTTAGCTGGTAACGTCAGTGCTGGATTGCATATCCCATTGTCCGTCGCTGCCAGCGTGATGATCGGCAATACCTTCGCATCATTCACATTTACCGGAAGACTTGTCTGACATCCGTTGCCCTGGTTGGTGACAAGAACCGTATAGTCATAACCCAAGCCTCCCTGCACCTTGATTAATCGTGCTGTAGTGGAAGTATTCAGTACCGGAGCTAACGGAAAGGCTGGTGCAACCGGGCCCGTCCAAGCATAAGTATAACCTGTCGCAACACCTACACCCGTTCCGTCAACGGTCAATACCTCCGCCACGCCATCTTCCTTCCCCGCCACGCAATTCGTTGATGCCGTCTTACCCGCAGTCAACAAGGGCAACGTCTGAACGTTCGCTACCGGGATACTCACCTGCGCTGACACGCAGCCTGTTACCGTATGGGTCGTCGTAGCCGTGTAGGCAACAGCTCCTCCGTTCAATCGATCGTATACATTTGCCGTTGCAACCGCAACCGGAGGAAATGTATTCCCTCCCAAAAAACTGAATGTGTAATCCGTTAGAGCTCCTATCTGATTGGTCACTGTAGCAGTCACTTTTCCGCTGAATGGCTTCGCCGGTAAGGTCAGTGCTGGATTACAGATCCCGTTATCCGTCGCCGCCAGCGTGATGATCGGCAATACTTTCGCGTCCGCTACATTCAACGGTAAGCTCGTCTGACATCCATTCCCCTGATTGGTGACCAACACCGTATAATCATATCCAGCCCCGCCCTGGACCTTGATCACTTGAGCTGTGCTTGATGTATTTAGCACCGGAGCTACAGGAAAGGCTGGGGGCACAGGGCCCACCGGACCTGTCCATGCATACGTGTAGCCTAACGCTGCTCCTACCGCTACGGCGTCGACTGTCACCACACGTGCTTGGCCATCCTCCTTGCCTGCTGTGCAATTCGTTGATGGCGTCGTACTCGTAGTCAACAAGGGTAACGTCTGAACGTTCGCTACCGGGATACTCACCTGCGCCGACACGCAGCCTGTTACCGTATGGGTTGTCGTCGCCGTGTAGGCCACCGCTCCCCCGTTCAATCGATCGTATACATTTGCCGTTGCAACCGCAACCGGAGGAAATGTATTCCCTCCCAAAAAACTGAATGTGTAATCCGTTAGAGCTCCTAGCTGATTGGTCACTGTAGCAGTCACTTTTCCGCTGAATGGCTTCGCCGGTAAGGTCAGTGCTGGATTACAGATCCCGTTATCCGTCGCCGCCAGCATGATGATCGGCAATACTTTCGCGTCAGCAACGTTGACGAACTGTGTTGTTTGACAGCCAGTAAACAAGTTGGTGACCAGCACCGAATAGTTATAGCCCGGCCCGCCTTGTGCCTTGATCAGTTGAGCTGTATTGGCATTGTTGATTGGTACGTTGACAGGGAATAGCGGAGCTACAGGACCCGTCCACAAATAGGTATATCCTGCACCCCCTGCTGGGAAACCATCTACAGTCAACACGCGAGCCACGCCGTCTGCTAAGGCTGGAAGGCAATTGGTTGATCCCGTATTGCCTGTTGTTAGTACCGGAAGATTCAGCGACTCATTCACTGTAATTGTTGTAGGAGCAGATACACAAGCCAAGTCGAGGCGTTCCAGCGTTACCGTGTAGTTTCCACCATCAAGCTGACTCAGTGAGGGTAGCTTATCATTGCCAACCGGAATCACGGGATCGGTTACAAGTGATCCTTGGTGCCATACAAACTTGTAGTTGGTAAAGTCAACAACAGCCGGCCCGGCAAATGTAACTGTCGCATTTATGGTGCCATCGAAGTTGGATGAGCCGATCAGCGGATCGCATATGGTGTTATTGGCCGGGGTTAGCGTGATAATGGGGACATTGAGTGTTTCGGTGACTATCAATTTATTCGTCGCTGAACAATTGTTGGCCGTTGTAACTTTCACGGTGTAAAACACGCCGCCGCCGGCAACGTTATTTGCTGTTTCGCCCTTTGCTCCAGAAACAGTCGCATGCAGATTAGCGGGCAACGTGTTGTCCCCTTTGAACCATTGGAAAGTAAAGTCAGTTGGGCTAACAAGGCCTGCACCAGATGCCACTGCGGTTAGAGCTCCATTGGGATTTAGCGGATCACAGGAAGTTTGCGGTGTTAACTGATTGATGACAACGGTAGGAATAATTGTTTGATTCAAGATCTGGACAATGGGGGACTGATTGGCAAAGCACTGAGTTACGTTGTCCTTTATTTCTGCCTGATAATATCCAACAGCAAGTCCTGTTCGCGTAGGCCCAACCCCATTGGCAGGCGGCAAGATGCTGCCGCGGGTGGCGGTACCATTATTATAAAAGTACCAGTTAAATGTATAGCCAGCGGGATTTTGCACTACACCCCCCACCACAGCTTCAGCCTTTACTGATCCGCTTCCAGGATTAAGACAGTCGACCACGTTGACAAGCACGGATGCTTGAGCATCAGGGATCACCGGTCCATTCACTGTGGCCGGGGCAGAAGTGGTGGAACATCCATTCTTACTTACCACCACCACGTAGTTACCAGCCAGCAAATTTGTTGCTGTTGGGCCGGTAATGCCCAAAGGCGTAAGGGCAATGTCATACCAGTCAAACGTGTAGCCAGCATTTCCGCCGGCTATGCTCGCATCGATTCGACCGTTTGGAGGAGTACAGCTGGTTTGATTTGATGTCACCGCCAAGGTAATCCCTGGATTGATCTGACTAAGTCCAACTGCGCCAGTGATCGGCAGGCTTGCGCAGCCCTTTGCTGTGTTGGTCACCACAACTGTATATGTACCATCAATGACGGAAGTCAAGTGATATGTTGTCCCGCCAGGGTTATGGGGAGTCCCCGTTCCTGCGCCGTCATACCATTGAAAAGCGTATGGACTATAATCAACTACCTCAACCGCACCCTTGAATATTCGAGCCCGTATTTCTCCAGAGTAGGGTGGCACATTAGGTCCGCACTTGATATTATCTGAAACTTTCTCTACCGTGACCGTAAATGGATCAGGAATGACTGGCACGCTATACATGTTGTTTGAGATACTGCATTCCTTTGTGCTGGGACCCGAAAGAACAACAGGAAGAGTTGCGCCATTGTTGTACAAAACAATATATAAAGTAAACGCTTTACCGGACCCGTTGAATGATATCGTTGGGGTGACCAGTTTTTGACCGACTTGCAAATTGGCAATGGTAATCGTTGTGTTGTGCAGTCGAACTGCAGTCGGATCAGTCGTAGGATCTTTGTCGAAAAAGCTAACAGGGACTACGTCGGAAATAGGCAGTGAGCCACTGTTGATAATGTTAAAGAAAGCTTTGATCGTTAGGTCACCACAAATGGGAGGAATAACCACTACGGCCGGTGTGTAAACACCATCCCCGTCTGTGTCAACCCCTGGCACGGCAGGGACGTCACCCGTGAAAGCCAAATCCGGCGCCGGAAATTCAGGGCAACCACTCGCGCTCAATCGAGGAACCTGATTCATAAAAAGATTTAGTGGTCGCTGCGGACCAGGCAGCCCACTGGGACATGGCGCATTACTAAAGATCAGACTGGGATCAATCTGTGGGGCTGGCAGGGTAAGGTTGTCGTTTATGTTGGTTACATAGTAAGGATGCTGGTTCCAAACTTTGCGCGTAGGTAACCAGGCATTTGTGCTAGAGTAATAAATTCTTGTCTGCGAAAGCGATTGCTGTTGCGGTGTAGCTGTTGTGATCGGGGGGTTGGTATAGCAGGGAACACAAATATCCGTATTGCCATCGCCGTTCACATCGGCTATCACGGGACCCTCAGTAAACGTGTGTGACTCACAACTGGCAGACCATGCTTTGGTTGCCCCGGTAAGCCCATCTACAACAGCAAGTTCTTTGGCATCACGATAGACAACCTCCGGTTTTCCATTATTGTCAAAATCATAAACTGTAAGAGAAATAATTCCTGAAAGGGAATCATTGATTGTTCTGATCCAAACGACAGTAAGGTTCCCGGCTACGAGGGTAAGACAAAACAATTTGTTACCTGCTATAAACAAAGCGTCAAGTTTTCCATCGCCTGTAGCATCCCCCAGGTTGATCCGGCCAGTACCCCACGACCAGCCGGTGGCCGGTGTAACTGCATCGGGTGGCGCATAAGTCCTTACCGTATTGTTTTTAACATCCCAATAGAAGATGGTTGTAATGTTATTTCCGCAAGGCACTGCTTCATTTCCGGAACAATTGATGGAACCAGTCATCAAGACGTCAAGGAACCCATCGCCGTTGAAGTCCGCAGTACTTGTTGAACTAGCCTGATCTACGGCGTATTCGTTCACGTCGTTGTAGCCCTTGGGATAGTAGGTCGTACCAAGAGTATTCATGTCCTTGGCCACAACGGTTGCCTGAAGTGTTCTTGAAGCCAGGCTTGGAATCGTGTATATAATAGGGCCGCAAATCAGTTCAAGCTTTGAATCACCCAGGATGTTGGCGGCAACAGGTCCTGCGTTGACTGTCCTGTCCCAATTGCCTCCCCCGTCATACAAAAGCACCCCTGATTCAGCTGCATATATCCTGTTTCTCAAGTATACCTCTGCTTTTCCATCGCCGTCAAAATCGGCAATCCCAATACTTCCAGGCCGGTCGGTGCCAAGGAAGACGGCGTTAAAAAGCGGCACTAAACTTCCAACAGCATATTTAAATCCGGTTAGATAAAATTTGCTCGGCAGTGTATTTGGCCCTCCGCCCCTTTCACTGGCAATGACGTAGAGCTCCCCAATCTTATCCTTATTAATATCAGCTATCGCCGATTCATGCTCAAAAACATATTTTGAACCTGAGAGTGGAAAAATGCCGGAACCAGGAGTCCGGAAGTCCGACATGATATCCCCTGGCGTGAAGCTGCCAACAGTCGCAGTGGCCACAACTTGTACCGTTTTGTTCCACTTTGATGTAATGACAATATCCGGCATGCCATCATTATTCATATCACCGACGGAAATCTTGGAAGGTGAATCGGCTGTATTTTGGGCAGATGTTTGGGGAGGAGCAATGGTTGAAAAAGGATTGCCTCCTGGCGGAGTGATGCTGCAGCTTGATCCTGCACCTACGAACGAGAGGCCATAGTACGTTGCGCAATCTGTATCAGCCGCATCAACCTTGCCATCGCCATCATTATCAATCGTGTCAAAGCAGCGGCAGCCCTTTTCAACATTGGCAGCAAAGTTACAGAACGGATCTGCACAATCGATCAACCCGTTGCCATCGTTGTCAATTCCATCATTGCAAATTTCAACCGTCTGGGCTTCCGCAACATTCAAACACCCGGCGAAGAAAAATAAACCTGAAAATATAATACCCCTGCCGATACGGAAAAACATATCCACTGACCTGAATGAAACAAAGAAATCCATGAACTATCGTGCTAACAAAAAATGTCCTGAAATGCTTCCTCCACTGGGGCAAGTAATCACATAGAAGTATGTCCCTTGTGGAGCAGTTGAACCACTATAATTACCATCCCAAATGACGGGCGAACCCTGCTCTTCGAATACCTTGCGGCCAGCAGGATCAAACACAGAGACGACGCATGCTCCTTCTGTTGTTCTGACAATCCACTGATCGTTGGCGCCATCACCATTCGGTGTAAACACATTAGGAACATCGATTGTTGACGGAGAAACTGGAACTACATCCACAGTAACAGTTGCCGTACCCGTACATCCATTCAAGGTTCCCACTACGGTGTAGGTTGTCGTGACAATGGGTGCAGCAATTGGGTTGTCGATGGTTGTACTACTAAGTCCATCTGGCGGGGACCAGGCATAGGTCGCGGCACCAGCAGCGGTCAACTGAACTGACTCACCACTGGAGAGTGAAGCTGATGCAGGAGTAATCGCTACTACCGGAGAAGGCGATATGACAGTACTCTTGGAAATATTACTGGTACAACCGGTTATGCCGGAATAGCTCAACGTGAGCGCGGGGTTGAATGTGCTCGCTGTTGTGTATGCGTGCGTCGGACTAGCCACCGCAGATGTACCGGCATCTCCAAAATCCCACACATACACTGCAGTAGCCCGAGAATCTTTGGTCGACTGATCCGTGAATGTCAATACCTCGTTTTCACATCCTGTTGCATTAACTGAAAATCCAGCTACTGGTGTTGTTAACACGATTACGTTGGTCGCAGGAGTTGTAGTAATCGAACAACTTAGCAGCGTATTGGTCACGCGAACCGTATACGCTCCCTCCTGCGTTACCAACAAGGATGTACCTGTTTGCGCGCCAATATCAACAGCATTCTTGATCCATTGATAGGTATAGCCAGATTGTGAATTTACAGTAAGGGTCAGGTTGCTGCCCTGACATATGGTGTTCGAGGGTAAAGATGTTCCTACCGAGAAGTTGGCCAGGTCGGCAATATCTACGCGCGTAGTGGAGATGTTGCTAAAGCAAGTCCCATTTGAAAGTTGAAGTGAGTATATGCCTGCGTTGGCGGTCGTTACATTGAGCAATAACGGATCCTCTACAGAGGATGTAAATCCGTTCGGTCCCGTCCATATATAGGTTACCCCTGCGACTGTGGGGCCGTCCAGAAACAGGTTTTGGCCCGGAATGCTGCAAAGCGGCGAGTTTGATGATATCACCGGATCAGCAGGGATGGTGCCCGTTCCTGAATTGATGACAATCACATTTGACAATGTAATGCACGATCCCCCCTCACTGGTAGCCGTCACCGTATAACTTCCTGCAGCCGTAGCATCAAAAAAGGTATTGGCCCCTGATGCCACTGTCCCTCCTGATTCCTTCCAATCGTAGTTGGTGACACCAAGTCCTGGTGCAGCATTTAACCTTATCGTTTGCGCTGTACAAATTGTCAGCGGCGTACTATTCAGGATGGCGGGTACGTAGCAGTTTTTGTTGCGGATAATATCCAGGGAATTCCCCGTATCCGAAGTGAATGCAAAGTCGGGCTTACCGTCGCCGTCATAATCGCCAACCCTTATATTTCTGGACTTCTTCCCGCTGGTCATCGCCACAGGTGTAAATACCAGAGCATTGTTTACACCATTGCTCCTGAATATAGTCATGGTTGTTACGCCAGGACCGCGCAGTCCTACAGCAATATCCGTATCTCCGTCACCATCAACATCAGAAGCATTGATTCCCCATGGTAAATCACCGGTGGTCAGGTTAATCGCAGCAGCAAATGCAATGGTTCCGCTGGTGCTTTGATTCAATAGAACAACAACCCGGTCATCAAACGAACTTGTTGCTGCGATATCAAGTTTTCCGTCTTCATTGAAATCAGCTGTCGTGACTTCAATAAGGTTAGCCCCAAGGTTAATAAGCTGCGATGGCGCGAAGGAGACCGTTCCCGAACTGGTATTTCGGAGAACAAAAATGTGACTTGCCGTAAATTGATTGGCAATTATTTCAGGCTTCCCGTCGCCGTCAATATCCTGGACGTCCAGGCCGTACGAAGTATTGGCACCTGTAACGGTCAATTTTACCGGTGTTGATAAAAAGGCCACAGTACCAGCCGTACTTTGGTTGACAAAAACGTACAGAATATTATCCGGGCTGGCCCCATCGTCAAACGCGTTGGTAACGATGACTTCCGGCTTACCATCCAGGTTGAGGTCACGGATAGCCAAGCGGAAAGCAAGATGACCCACATCAAGAAAAAGCTTGGAAGGAGCAGCAAATGTAATACTGCCCGCTGTACTGGTGTTTCGCAAAACAAATACTTCATTCCTGGTTGCGCCACCGCGTGAAGCAATAAGATCAGGCTTTCCATCGCCATCGAGGTCGCCACATGCCAAGTTGAATGTGGGGGCCGTGACACCGACTGTAGAAGAGGCAAATGCTAATGATCCCAGTGTGCTGGTGTTTCTCAGGAGCATGATGTCCGTTGCGGTCCCTTGCTTGGAGCCTGCCAGATCCGGTTTGCCATCTCCGTCCAAGTCGCAAGAGCAGACATCGAAAATTTCTTCTGCCGACCCAAACGTCACAGGAGCCGTTATCGCTGTTGGATCAAAACTACCGCCGCCAAACGTGGGCACCATCTTCAATCCTGATTTACCCGAGAGCCCAGATACCGTGTTGAGTACCTCAACGTTGGACAACCGGGCCTGTGGAGGTAGGGTTACTTCAATGGCAAAAGCGGAAGAAGTAGTTACGGTGCCCAGGACATGATCAAACGAAACCTTCAGCTGAGCTGGGTTACTGCTGAATCCAGAACCTGTGATCAGCACTTTATTGCCGGGGTAAGTACCGATGGGAGTCAAAGAATTTATGACTGGTGTTTGACCCCACGCAGCTCCACCCAAAATCCACATCACCGATAATATTAAGAGCCTTCTCATATCATTGTTGGACCGTTAAAAGCCAGGCATCCCTGAATACCCTGAACTTTCTGAACTCATCTCGCTTCTGTCTTGCTTCATTAATATCGTTAGACCCTGAAATGTGAACGTACCACAATTGATGGTCTGTCAAATAACCATAGTCAATATCCGGAAAACCCAATTTCTGAAGCCCCTCGGCATATTTCTTGGCGTTTGCCTCCGATCGGAATACCCCGGCAATAATATAGTCCCCGAGGTCCATTTCGGCGCTATGACCTCCCCGCTTCACAAACTCATGCCGTTCAGCGTGCGGATGATGGGTTTCGTCGTGCGTTTCCATCGGGTTGTCGGCGTGCACCTCCAGACGGCTGATTTTCTCCTGTTCCTCCGTATGCTGGGTATCTACGACTGGAGGTACAACGACCGCGGGAGGCGTTGGTTTGGGCTCTACTTTGGCGGGTTGTGGCTTGGCAGGAACCGGCTTGGTTTCGGTCTTCTTAACCACCATTTGAGGAGCTCTAGCTGCCTTCTTATGGATGATTTCCGTGTCTACAAATGAGTAGGTCTGGACAACTTCCTTTTTGTGCTGACCGAACAGATAAGCAAGGTGTAATTCGTGGGAAGGGCGACCGATCGCTCCGTCGCCAGACGATGGCAGACTATAGGAATAACCGATTGCTATAATCTTGTTCATCTTAACACCCAACAATCCAGAGATGCCGTAATCCTGCTTGTAGGAAGCACCGACCCATCCCAAATGCTGGTAATGGAACAGCGCAGCAATTTCAAATTGTCCTGGCAGACCTTTGCTCAGGCGATAGACCGCATACGGCTCAAAGGCATTCTTGCCTTTCTTCAGCATGAAGCGGTTGCTGGCATGAATCACTACATTATCGAAAGGCTTAAAATTAGCATTGAATGCGGTAGCCGTCAGATAGATAGGCTGAAACAGCATCGGCAAGGCTACTCCTGCATGAAAGCCCTTCACATGATAGGAAATGCCAAGGTTTCCGGTCAGCTGTGTCGTATTGCCTGCGATATCTGCGAGCAAAGGATCGGCAGCCGTGTTGCCAGGTGAAGATCCAAAATTGAGGGCTGTAGCATCAACTTTCGTAAAGGCGGCACCCAGCGACATCCCGAAGCGAAGAAAATTATCAGTCGCCAGAGGCAAAGTATATCCTGCTGTAATTTGCGCTGCCGAACTCGAGATCAGCCCCATCTGCTGGTTGCTTACATTAAGGCCCAGGTTAACCTTATTGGGAAGCGCCGTCTGTACATTGACGTTCATCGTTGTCGGAGCTCCTTCGATGCCCAACCATTGTTTGCGGTAGGACACAAATAGAGCGGGACGCCCTTCTGCCCCTACGAAAGATGGATTGAGCAATGAAGGGTTGACGTAGAACTGAGTAAATGCGATATCCTGCCCCTGAACAGCCTCGCTCAAACAACCAAACAAGACAAAAATGAGGTAATTGCTATATTTCAAGGTTCTTGAAGGGTTACAGTCTAGACTAAATAGGTATTTTTGTCTGAATCAAGCATGCCAACAACACACCTTTATAAAACTCTAAATTCGGCAATTTTATGCTTAGTAACCAGCATTTTGCCCACTTTGGTCTTGGGGCAGGAAATAGCAACTCCTAAGGAATCACCCTTTGACGTCAAGTCCTACGAAAAGTTCCTCTGGGGTTTCCGTGGTGGACTCAACATGACGACACCACACTTTTCCGACGTCGATGCGCGTGAACAGCTTGATGCACAGCCTACTTTGGGTTGGACCATTGGAGCAGTGGCACAATTCAAATTGACTAGCCGATATGCCTTCCAAACTGAATTGGGTTACTCAAACAAATCAAGTCGTTTTACTTTTGATGGCGGGCAAGCAGAGAACACCATGAATATGGATTTCCTGGATGCATCACTCCTGCTAAGACGAAGGTTTGCGTTTAAGTGGGGCAAGGACATCCATTCAGATCTATTTATAGGTGTTGGTCCCAACATCAATTATTTGCTTGGAGCAAATGGAAAAATTACAACCGCGGCCGGCGACACGAACTACGAAATTGTAATGGACGGCACCCCGGATGCAAATTACAATAACATGTACCTCAACGGGGTGAACCGCTGGCTTTTCGGCGTTGATCTTGGCGTAGGCATAAATGCACCCATCTCACCGCATCAAAAGATATTTGTTGAATTCCGGGCTTCGCTGGGTCAAACCAACCTCGGCTCCTCTTCGAGCACGGCATTCATCAACCTGGTGGGTTTCGGTGGTAGTGCTTTCCAGGAAAATCTGCTAAAGGCAAACCTAAAAACCTTCTCAATTACTGCAGCCTACACTTTTTCCTTTAATTACCTTGAATCGAAGATGGGTCACAGCGACAAAGAGAAGATGATCAAGAAGCGGAAACCCGCGAAGAGACCTAAAAGATAGATTGACACTTAGAAAATAGCGCCGGCAATTGTTGCTGTCATCATTGTAGCCAGCGAGGCTGCAACCATCGCCCGGAATCCCAAGCGGGCCAAGTCCCCGGTTCGGTTAGGGGCCATTCCACCTATTCCACCGATCTGAATCGCTATGGAACTAAAATTGGCAAAACCACAAAGAGCATAGGTAGCAATACGAATAGACTTTTCACTGAGGGTACCTGCACTCTTCATGCTGGCCAGATCCAGGTACGCGACAAACTCATTGATTACCATTTTTTGTCCTAGCAGGCTGCCTACTTGCAAGGATTCATCCCAGCTCACTCCAATGCAGAAGGCAAAGATTCGGAATACCTGGCCAAGGATGTACTGCATCGAGAATCCTGTGTAGACCCCATTCGTTGATTGCTGAACAAATTCATTCAGCCCGGTTAGCGCGCCAACAAAGTCTACCAAGATCCAGTTGAGCGCATAAATGACGGCAATGAAAGCAAGCAGCATGCCGCCAATATTCAGTGCCAGCTTCAGCCCATCGGATGCACCGTTGGCCAATGCCTCAACAACGCTCGATCCGATCTGTTCCTTGTTGACTTTAAGTGTTCGGTCAATCTTGTCACGTTCGGTCTCCGGCAAGAACATTTTCGACAACACGATGGCTGCAGGAGCATTCATGATTGAGGCGCTCAGCAAGTATGTGGCATACTTCGATTGCTCCACCGGGTCTCCCCCTCCGAGAAATGAAACGTAGGCGGCCAAGACGCTTCCAGCCAAGGTTGCCATTCCACCGACCATGACACAATGCAATTCCGACTGTGTCATGTTAGAGATAAACGGTCTAATCAACAATGGCGCTTCCGTTTGACCCATAAAAATATTCGCTGAAGCAGAAAGGCTTTCTGAACCGGAAAGCCGCATGGTTTTGGCCATCACCCAGGCAAATCCGTAGACTACCTTTTGCAGGATACCCAGGTAGTAGAGACCACTGGTGATTGCAGAGAAGAAGATTACAGTCGGCAACGCCTGAAAGACAAACAAGAACCCAAGGTTGTGCCTGACACCGGTAGTCCCATCACTGTTCTTGGCAAGGTCGCCGTATAAGAACTCGGCTCCTTTCTGCGCGAAGCTCAGAAATTTTACAAATTTCTCACTGATATAGATGAATGCCGTCTGAGCAAACTCAACTTTGCCAATGAGCAATCCAAAAAATAATTGAATGCAAACACCAATCAATACCAGACGCCAGTCTATTCCGCGCCGGTTGGCTGAAAATAGATAGGCAACAGCAAGGATAAAAAGCAGTCCCGCAAACCCTCTCAGGTATTCCATGTTACGGCAATATAAGGAAAGGATCTAATAGCAGAAGCAAAAAAAGGTCGTGTATTGCTTATCACAAAATGTACCGTAAAAGTTGACAATTGACAAACTAGCAATTGACAAAGGCTGTATACGTTGTCAATTGAGTTCTGTCAACCTTCAATTGACCACCAATCTGACAAATTGCGATTAACTCAAAATTAGTTTCTCTTATCTAGTTCATCACGGATCTTGGCAGCCCGTTCGTAATCTTCTTTATCAATTGCCACTTTCAGCAGCTCATTGAGTTTTTCAATGGAGTAACTCTTGTAGTCATCTCCTTTCTTCGATGACTCCTTCTTAACCTTTACTTTGGGCTCGGCTTTCGCATCCGGCTTTTCCTCCTTGTCTTCATCCTCTTCTTCATCCGTAAGTACGATCCCGGCTTCGGCCAAAATTGTCTCATAGGTAAAAATGGGTGCATCAAAGCGCAACCCAACGGCAATGGCGTCCGAGGGTCGGGCATCAACTTCAGATTTCTTCAATCCATCCGTGCACACAATCTTGGCAAAGAAGACACCTTCTTTCAGATCGGATATCAGAATCTCCTCAACATGGAAGTGAAATGAATTGGCAAAGGACTTAAATAGATCATGGGTCATGGGGCGATTGGGCACGATCTTTTCAATTTCGATCGCTATCGCCTGGGCCTCGAACATTCCGATGATAATCGGGAGTCTTCGGTTGCCCTCTGCCTCTCCCAATACCAAAGCGAATGAGCCGGTCTGGGACTGGCTCGATGAAAGGCCGAGAATCTCAAGCTTAATCTTTTTCAACGCCACACTGCTCTATCAGAATACGATATTATTAAATTTTGACCCTTTGCTGTGCAAAATAGGGAAATTATTTGGCCGCTTTCAGGGCACTTGTCAGTTTGGGGATAATATCAAAAGCGTCACCGACAATACCATAATCAGCTGCCTTGAAAAACGGAGCGTCGGCGTCCTTATTGATCACCACAATGCACTTGGATGAATTGACACCGGCGAGATGTTGAATCGCTCCCGAAATGCCAATGGCGATATATAATTGCGGCGCAACTTTAACGCCGGTCTGCCCTACATGCTCATGATGTGGCCTCCACCCCATGTCAGAGACTGGCTTGCTGCAGCCTGTGGCCGCACCCAGCGTTTTGGCCAACTCCTCCAAAATTCCCCAGTGTTCCGGGCCTTTTAATCCCCGACCGCCCGACACTACGATATTGGCCTCCGGCAGGGAAACCGCTGTACTTGCCTTTTCTGTTGAGACCACTTTTGTGTTGAAATTTTTTTCATCCAATTTTGGAGAAAATGAAGTGACCTGGATGGGCGAGCCTACGACTTTTAATTCAGCGGCATTCTTCTTAATTGACAGGACTTTCTTTTCAGTTTTCATCTCAACCCAAGCGAAGGCTTTGCCTGTATAGATACCTCTTTTGACCATGAACCCGGAGCTCGTTGTAGGAAGCTCGACGACGTTAGAAGCAAATCCTGCTCCTATACGAATGGCTACCTTCGCCGCTACGGGTGTTCCAAGCGATGAGTTGGCCAAAATCAAGTTAACCGCAGCCTCTTGCGCCATGGCTTGCTCAAGCACCGAAGCAAAAACCTGAATGATGGGATGATCCAGCTTGGGGTCTGCGGCGTGCAGAACTTTGCCAGCACCATATTTTCCAACTTCACCGAGAGCGGCCGCATCTATTGTGCCCATGGCAAGGGCAACAACTTCCCCGCCCATCGCCTTCGCATAGGCTACAGCCTCAAGGGACGTGCTCTTTATTTTTCCGTCTGCATGTTCAATAAATACCAGCGTCTTCATGTTGTGTCGTGTTAATATCTCGCATCACCCCGATGCATACTTACAATACTTTGGCTTCTCCTTTAAGTTTGGCAACCAATTCCGCCACATTGTCGGCTGCAATCATCTGTACCGCGCCTTTGGCGGGTGGAAGCTCATACTTCAATGTCTTCACTCCGTCGGTTGCCTTTGGCTCCACCACTTTCAATGGTTTGGTGCGCGCGCTCATGATTCCGCGCATATTGGGAATCTTCCACTCTGCTATCGGCTCCTGGCATCCAGCTACCAACGGAAGGCTGGCTTCTACATGTTCCTCGCCTCCTTCAATCTCACGGGACATCTTCACATTTGTCCCCTCAATATCCAATTTCATTACTGGCGATACGGCAGGCACACCCAAAATCTCGGCTACCATGGCATGTACCACTCCTCCGTTGAAGTCGATGGATTCACGTCCCATCAGGATCAGGTCATACCCTTTTGCTTGTTCGGCGAGTTGTACTGCTACAAAGTAGGAATCTGTGGGATCTGCGTTTACGCGAATGGCGTCATCCGCGCCGATGGCGAGCGCCTTGCGAAGTGTTGGTTCTGACTCGGCCAATCCTACGTTGATTGCTGTCACTGAAGCACCCAAAGACTCCTTCAGTTCAACAGCACGGGCCAAAGCATAGTCGTCGTACGGGCCAATAATAAATTGAACTCCCGATGTGTCAAACTTCGTATTATTGTCAATAAAATTGATTTTCGACGTTGTGTCAGGCACGTGCGTAATGCACACTAAAATCTTCATAGTCAATTGGTTAATCGAAAGTCAAAAAACTAATTTGCAAGATACTAAAATGGCTGATTTGTCAATCGTCCTATTTGTAGTTTGACCCAGTGCTCCAATGACACGCATTGAACAACTAAACCAATTTATCGCCGAAGACCCCTCCGATGAATTTCCCCGATATGCCCTGGCGCTTGAATACCTAAGCATTGAACCGGCACGAGCGAAAAGGGAATTCGATGCGCTCTTGTCCCGATTCCCGGATTACCTCCCTACTTATTATCCTGCGGCGCACCTGTTGATCGAACTGGGTGACGATGGTGGCGCTGAACAATTATTTGCAAACGGCATAGCCCTCGCCAGCAGACAAGGAAACAAGAAGACAGAGATGGAACTCAAGACTGCGTTAAACCAATGGCTCTTCGATCGGCCAACTCCCTCTTCCTAGACCTGAAATACAATTTTTCCCACTTTGTTAGGCAGCAGGATATCGGCAAAAGATTCCGGCAACTTGGAGAAAGGTCGAATACTGTCTACAATAGGCCGGATCTGATGCTTTCCTACAAACGAAAGCATTTCCATAAACTCATGGTCATTACCCATGGTCGTACCTTGCAGTGTCAGATGATTCCAAAACATACGATATAGATCTACTTTCGAGGGCAATCCATTTGTGGCGCCGTAGAACACAATCTTTCCGTTGGGTTTCAGGATCTTGATGAAGCTATTAATTTGATCTCCGCCGGCGCTATCAATAACCAGATCGAATCCTCCTTTCGTCTTCCAGAGTTCGCTGTAGGTGCTTTCCTTCTTGTAGTTATAGGCTCCCTTGGCTCCCAGCTTTAATGCACGAGCAATCTTTGCATCACTTCCTGAGGTAATGTATACGTTCGCGCCCGCGGCCTGTGCAAATAAAAAACAGAATTGCGCTACACCGCCGCCAAATCCGGAAATCAAAACATTCTGACCTGCCCTGAGGCAACCCTGCCTGAACAGTGCGCGGAATGCTGTGAGCCCACCCAATGGAAGCGCAGCAGCCTGCAGAAAGTCCAAATGAAACGGCTTAGGCTGCAAGCGGTCAACGTCAACCAAACAATATTCAGCAAAGGTTCCACTTACGGGCATCCCCAAAATACTGTAGCTCTTACCCTGCACCGCAGGGTCCGGGCCCCAGTTTACATTCGGGTTAATTACAACTTCCTTACCTACCCACTCGGCGTCCTTCTCTTCTCCAACCGATTCTACCAATCCAGATCCATCGGAACCCAGGATTCCTCCGTAGCGAATGTTCGGGTATTTACCTTCTTTGATCCACTCATCGCGACGGTTAAGCGAAATGGCCTTCATCTTCACGAGCGCTTTCCCGGGTACAGGAACGGGTTTCTCGAACTCCTTCCAATCAATTTGGCCGGGACCAATAAGTACTAGTGCTTTCACGGTTCAAGTTTTCAGTTCAACAAGAAACCAAATGCCTTTGTTTTTGCAAAGCCTTTGAAGGCTTAAATGTTTAAGCCATGGGCACATGCTCCGGGAGCGTAAAATAGAATGTACTCCCCTCATTCAAGGTACTTTCTACGTACAAATTTCCACCATTCCTGGAAACCAGTTCTTTGCACATCGGCAGTCCAATTCCCATTTCCTGTGTTCCGATTACTCCGGCACCATCACGTGACCAGTCAAAAATCCTTTTCATTCGCTCGGCGCTTATTCCACTACCATGGTCTTTAACCCCAAGCGTAATCAGGTCATCCTTCCTCCCACTGAATAGGGTGATCGTACTGCCCGCTGGCGTAAAGCGTATAGCGTTATGCAAAAGCGTACGAAGGACAATTGTGATCATGCTACGATCCCCATAGGCATGCAGCGCATTTGGGATGAGAAAAGCGACCTCCAATTTCTTATCGGCCGCTAACGGGCGAACCTGCCTTTCAACTTCGTCTGCAAGTTGCTTGCAGTTGACGAGCTCGCGCTGGAAAGGCATTGTGCCGGATTGTGTCACAGCCCACTCCAGTAACTTATTCAAAGTAATTGTAACCTCCAGACCTGAACCATTGAGTTTATCGAGGTCCAGCTTCAAATCTTCCGGGCTGATTTTGTTTGTCTGCACAACCAGGCGTTGGGTAAGACCAGTAAACGAAGACAAGGGGCCATGCAGGTCATGCGCCACAACCGTAAATAACTTTTCCTTCATGAGCGTCAGCTCGGCCACTCGTTGCTCCATCTCATGGATTCTTGCCTCGGCGCGTCCCCTGGACCTAAACCAAAAAAACAGAAACAAAGCAATGAGCGCAAGAGCACCAGAAAGTAAAAAGAGAAAGTTCTGCCATTGCTGATCGCGCTCCTCACGAATATCATTCAATTTCAATTCCAGTTCGGCTGTTCTGATAGAGGCTTCATTCGTTCCAAGGATCAGTTCATCATGAACATTTTCGATCCGCTGGTTCATCTCGTCTTGCGTCACTGAATCATCGTACTGGACATATTGCCGATAATACAAGAGTGTCTTCGCTGTGTCCCCCATTTGTTCTGCAAGTTGATACCGCCATTGAAAACATGCTCTCAACTCGATTGGCCTTCCGCCTTCTACGGCGGCAACCTGGGCGCTGTCTGCATAGAATTGGGCACTGTCGAGGTTTGCCATTTCACCGTAAACTCTCGACACGTTGTTATATCCTAAAAATCTTCTTCCCCATTTTGTGTTCAGTCTCAGGGCTTGTAGATAAAAGTCGAGGGCCTTGGGATAATATGACTGATCTTCGGCCATCCTCCCCAACCCAACAAGGACTTCCAATGTGCGGGTTGTGTCTCTGCGCTGACGACCCTCCTCGAAACCCCGATTGAGGTAGTTCTCAGCTTCCGGGAACCGCTTCAGCCTTCGGTATACATCGGCGAGTTCAATTTCCATTGTCCTCAGACGGATGCTATCCTGAAGGTCCGTCGCGATAGCCATCGACTTCTGGTAATCTTGAACCGACTCAAGCAAAAGAGCCTGTCGATCTGCAATCCTGGCCTGGTAATTCCAGCAAACAAGCTGACCATTCTTATTACCCAGCACCTCGAAGCGGTATAAAGCCTTTTCAAAAAAATCCGCGGCTCTCTCGAGAGCAGATTTCTTAAATGCAACCAATCCTAAACTCAGGTAGGCCGTAGCACTTAGTTCGCTGTTTCCCGGTACCAAAGCCAGCACGCTAAAGGCATTTGCTGCGGCAGAATCTAGTTGACCAATTTCCAGGTAGGCAGCACTGATCCGCGCATTTAATCTGGCCTTTTCAACGGGTAATGGGTAGTTCCCCACCTGGTCGGTGAGCAAGAGAAGGGTTGACTCCGGTAATCGACGAGGGTCATCGGCCAGACGAAGCAGGCTGTCCAGAGAATTATTGTCTTGTGCTTTGGTGAAGGACGACAGGCAAAGCAATATCAATAAGGCAGGTAAAACCTTCCCAAAATACACCTCCATGAATTTAAACTTGTTTAGCCTGACAATAAAGCTACTGGAATAACCCCAAAATTGAAATCACAGGAGCATTAGAACGGCGTGTCTTCGTCGTTCCTGGGCGGAGGCGGAGGCGTTTCATCACGGAAGGTGTTTAGCCTGCTTTCGCGCGTCACACTACCAAAGGATGAAGATTCGCCAGATGGGCCATCGAAGTCGGCGAACTTGGTATATTTTCCAATGAACTTCAGCCGAACAGTATCCAGGGAACCGTTTCTGTGTTTGGCAACAATCACTTCAGCCATACCATTGGTAGGCAGCCCCTCCTCGTCAACTGTGATCTTATAGTACTCCGGCCGATAGAGGAACATCACAATATCAGCATCCTGCTCAATGGAACCTGATTCCCTAAGGTCGGAAAGTTGGGGCCGCTTATCCCCACCACGGGTTTCGACACCCCGGCTTAATTGCGAAAGGGCAATTACCGGCACATCCAATTCCTTTGCAATGCCTTTGAGCGCGCGTGAAATGGAGGCAATTTCTTGTTCGCGATTTCCCTGACTGTCACCTTTCATCAATTGGAGATAATCCACAACAATGAGTTGCACGTTATGTTCAGCCTTGAGTCTCCGGCACTTAGCCCTTAACTCCAGAATAGATAATGCAGGTGTATCGTCAATAAATATGGGTGCCGCTGAAAGGCGCGTGGTTCGGTGCACGAGCTGCTGCCATTCAAACTCGGCCAGGTTGCCACGCTTGATTTTATCTGACTCCAATTCGGCCTCGGCCGAAATCAGTCGGTTAACCAATTGAAGTGAGGCCATCTCCAGAGAAAATATCGCTACGGGGTGGTTGAAGTCTACAGCCGCATTGCGGAGGGCTGAGACCACAAAGGCTGTTTTCCCCATACCGGGTCGAGCGGCTATAATGATTAGGTCAGAACGCTGCCAACCGCTCAGTATTCGGTCCAATTTGGTGAATCCGCTGGGCACACCCGTCAGTCCGTCCTTGTGATTTTTCCGTTCTTGTAATTCCTTTACTGCCTTGAACATCAAGGACTTCATTGTATCGTAGTTCTTGCGAAGGTTTGAGTCGGAAATAGAAAATATTGACTGCTCAGTCTTGTCCAAAAGGTCGAAGACATCCGTTGTGTCCTCGTAGGCATCTTGCTGGATCTGAGACGAAATTTGAATCAAATCCCGCTTGATGGCCATTTCTATGATGATCCTCGCGTGATACTCGATGTTGGCCGCAGAACTGACTTTGGAAGTAAGCTCCGCTATATAATAGGCACCCCCGACCAGCTCCAGGCGGCCATTTTTCCGGAGCTGGGCAACCACCGTCCGCATATCCACCGGCTCTGAAGCCTTGAACAAATCAGTAATAGCCTGGTAGATTTCCTTGTTCTGGTCTTTGTAGAAATGATCCGGGCGCAGGTACTCGATAACAGCTGTTAACGCGTTCTTTTCCAGCATTAAAGCACCCAACACCGCTTCTTCCAGATCAAGCGCCTGAGGCGGCAGCTTGCCGAGGTTCTCCGACAAATCGCGGGGAACTAGCTTGGCAATTTTTGCGCTGCCTGACCTCAATGACGTTGACCGTTGCTCCATACTTTGTGGTTGTTGGACGTGATATTCTAATAGAAGAACAAACCTAAAGATTTGAACCACGCACTGGAATCATCCACGTCCACAACTTCTGAACAATCTACAAACATCAACACATGCGATTGTTAATAAATTTCCCTGTATTTGAAATATATTTTTCTTACCAGCAGCTGGCACTTTGCAGCTTTCGGCATAAGCCCCTAACAGTTACCTGTTTCACGGGACAAACATTTTACCTTAACTTGAAGCCCGAAAGCTCAACGAATGGACAAGAAGAGAAAAATCCATTTTACCGGCATCGCCAATCCGGTCGTGCCAGAGCTTGCTATTGCGCTGTTGCAGGCTGGCTGTGGAGTAACCGCGTCAGCAGCAAAGACAGACAGTGATTTAGCAAGGAATAGACTCATCGAATTCGGCCTCACACCATCCTCAGGTTGGTCGCCTGATAATGTTCACCCCGGCTTGGACACGCTGGTAATTGGTCCTGAGGTTGAAAAAGATAACCCGGAGCTCCTCAAGGCTCAGGACCTTAACATAACCGTTTGCTCCTATCCGGAGTTCATCTACGAAGAGTGGTGCAAGAACAAGCATCGGATCGTTGTCACAGGAAGTCATGGCAAGACCATGATTACACTGCTTATTTTGCATATTCTCAACTATCACAAACGGAAGTTTGACTACATAGTCGCCAAGCCGGTCCCAGGCCTGAAGCACTCACTCCGAATCTCTGATGCCCCTTTGATCATCATTGAGGGAGAAGATGGGATTGCATCAACACTTGATCCAACCGCCATCTTTCTGAAGTATAGACACCACATCGGTGTGCTCAGTGGGATAGAATGGGCTGCGTCTTCATCCTACCCGACAAAGGAATCATATACGCGCCAATTCAGTTTGTTCGAATCGACAACGCCAAAAGGTGGCGTTCTCATCTACTTCGATCTCGAACCGGTAGTTACCGTCTTACAGAAAGTCAACCAACCCGATATTTTGTACATTCCCTACAAGACACATCCCAGCACAATCGAAGGTGGACAGGAGTATCTGGTTGAATCCAGTGCTGAGAAACACTTACTGAAGCTGACTGGAAAACACAATCTCCAGAACATAAGCGCAGCGAAGGAAACCGTCAAGAGACTAGGAATCACATCCGCTATGTTTTATGAGGCCATCCAGACTTTTGGAGGCGCAACTGACTGAATTATCCCCAACCACTACGACCCCGAATGAAACTGAACCTTAAAATACCGCTTTGCTTTTTTGACCTCGAGACAACGGGAACAAACATTGCACAAGACAGGATTGTTGAGATTGCCGTAATCAAACTCATGCCAAACGGAGAAATCCTGGAGAAGCAGAGCCGTGTCAATCCGACCATTCCGATCCCGGCCGGATCCACTGCCATTCACGGGATTAGTGACAATGATGTTAAAGATAAGCCTACGTTCAAAGAGATAGCCCGTGAGTATGCACGGTTTATGGAAGGGTCTGACTTGAGTGGGTTCAATATCCTTAAATTTGACATTCCCGTCCTCGTAGAAGAATTCCTTCGCGCAGATGTAGAGTTTGATTATTCACGCAAGCGGATCATTGACTCACAGCGTATTTTTCATATGATGGAAAAACGGAATTTGTCAGCGGCATTCCAATTCTATTGCAAGAAAGACATGGCGAATTCACACAGCGCCGCTGCTGATACGCGCGCTTCCATGGAAGTGCTCCTGGCGCAAGTTGAACGATATGAGAATCAACCCGTGACCGACCCCCTGGGTAAGGCCCTTGGTACGGTGAAGAATGACATGGATGAACTGAATAAACTTGCCTCCTCAGACATGGTCGATCTTGCCAGCCGCATGGTGTTGGATCCCCATGGAGATGCCCTCTTCAATTTCGGCAAACACAAGGGTAAGAAAGTACTCGCTGTTCTTAAGGATGAACCCTCCTACTACGATTGGATGATGAACGGAGATTTTTCGCTCGACACCAAGCGGAGGTTGACGGAGATAAAGCTGAGTGCGCTGAAGGGGAAGTAGTGGGGTGACAGGTAGCAGGTAGCAGGTAGCAGGTAACAGGTAGCAGGTAACTGGTATCTAACACCCAGCACCCAGAATCCAGTACCCAACACCCAACACCCAACACCCAGCACCCAGCACCCAATACCCAATACCCAACACCCAGCGCCCAGGCTCAGCTTACACTTCCTTCCACGTATGGTCTGCCAGTAGCTTCACGGCGGCAATGAATGCTTTGAATGGAATCTTTACTCCCCATTCCTTTGGACCAACCAGGGAGACAAGATGTGTGCCATCTGCCTTCTCGTACAGGTAGTAGACTTGTCCAATTACCGGATTGAAGCTGAGCTTGGCATCATAGATAATCATCGATAACTCTTTCCGCTGCTGAATCTCTTTCGCCTGGATGGCGAGTAACTCGATCTGCTGCCGAATCTGGGTCAGCTGCATATTCGTCTGCTCCTCCATGGCGGTGAGGGCATGATGACGAATCATGCCTTCTTCATTTGGCTTGATCACCGCACCGGAAACAGAAGCCGAGTACGGCAGCACACTAAGTTGTTTGTGATAAATCTCAACATTGGTAAGCACTTGGTCATCATGACTGTGCTTTTGGGTGACCTTCAGGTATCCCTGCGGCGTAATCTCATGAAGCACATCGAGTACTTCTACTCCGCCGCGAAAGAAGGTTGTTTGAAAATGCGTGGTGTCAATAAACCTGGAGAGGATTGATTCAGCCACATCGGTATCTGAAAATGGATGCTCCTCACCATCGGCCACAACAGCATACTCGGACGAAAACGCATGATCCTCCAGCGTTACCCAGTTCATGGTAATCTGAATCTCCTTCTGACTGTTATTAAAACCTATCCGATAAATTCCTGACTTCGGTCTTGCCCCATGCTCATACTTTCCCTTCTCAGGAAAAAGCTGCCAGGCGGCAAGGAAATTATAAGCATCGGTCATCCTGCGGAATATTGAATATCGAATCTTGAATTTTGAATGCTGAAGGGAGCCCTTGACGTTCAACCATCACCTGGATGACCAATTACCTTTAACAATTACTTCTTGTAATACTGCATAGCCTCGGGGATCCATCCTTTGAGATCGCTTATGCGCGTCTCATGCGAAGGGTGTGTCGACATGAACTCGGGTGGCTGCTGACCCCCGCCCAGGGTTGCCATGCGCTCCCAGAAGATGGGCGCCTGGTTGGGATCATAACCGGCCATCGCCATGAATATAATTCCCATGTGATCTGCCTCTGATTCATGCGCCCTGCTAAAGGAGAGCATACCAAGTTCGGTGCCCGCACCAACCGCCTGCATCAAGAGTTCCTGAGAGCCCGTTGGGTTTTGCCCGAGCGCTACGCTTAGCACATTTACGCCAAGCTGAGCGGCCATCTGCTGGCTCATCCGCTCCCGTCCGTGGTTGGCAATGGCGTGGGCCACTTCATGTCCCATTACTATGGCGACCCCGGTTTCATCCTTGCAGACGGGCAGAATCGCGGTGTAGAAGGCGACTTTGCCTCCTGGCATGCACCAGGCGTTTACCGTTTTAGGATCTTCAATGAGATTAAATTCCCAGTTAAAGCCGGCCAACTCAGATGAGCGGCCAGCGTTAGCCATATACTTCTCCACGGCTTTTTGAATGCCGGTACCTACCCGTCGAATCATTGCCGTCTGTTCTACATTGCTCGACAACGGGCCCTTCTTAATGACCTCGGCGTACTGTTGCGAAGCCATAGGCATTAACTCTTCATTAGAGACCAGGTTCAACTGCTTGCGGCCAGTTACTGCTACCGTAGCGCAACCATACATCAAGGTCAAACCAGCAAGAATCACAGTGATTATTTTCATTGGAATACGTTAGAATTAGCAAGCAAAGTTAGTGTGTATACTGGCTTTGTTGCAATAATCGCATTCATTCGATTCAGAACGCCTAAAATCTAATCCAGGTTATCTAGAAGCACTTCGGCTATAATACTTCATCGCCTCCGGCATGGCTGCTTTAAGATCCTTGATGCGCTGATTGTCTGACGGATGGGTCCGCAAGAACTCCGGGGTACTACTTCCGCTTCCTAATTTACTCATGCGTTCCCAGAAAATAGGAGCCTGATTAGGGTCATACCCTGCCATGGCCAGGAAGACAAGTCCCAGGTGATCTGCTTCCGTTTCATCCTGTCGGCTGAACTTTAGCATCCCAATGGCTGAACCAGCCCCGACAGCCTGCATGAGTAGCTGTTTCCCTGCCGTTGGGTTCGATCCCATTAAGGCACTTAAGGTACCTGCCCCAACCTGTGAAAGCATTTGCTGGCTCATTCGCTCCCTTCCATGATTGGCAATGGCGTGAGCTACTTCATGCCCCATCACTACGGCCATCCCGTTCTCATCCTGGCAAATTGGAAGAATCCCCGTATAAAACGCGACTTTACCTCCAGGCATACACCATGCATTGACAGTCTTGGGTTCATTGATAAGATTAAACTCCCAAGCAAAGCCATACAGTCCACTGAATAGACCCTGGCTGGTCATATACTGTTCGACTGCCCTCTGAATTCTGTACCCAACTCTTCGAACCATCTCCACTTTTTGTGCCTCGTTGGAGAGCGGCCCTTTTTGGATGACGGCCCGGTATTCCTCAGCGGCCATGGGGAATAGCTCGGCATTGGAAACGAGATTCAACTGCTTCCGGCCGGTCAAGGGCACCGTAGAGCAGCCGTAGGATACAGCTAAGGCGACAAAGAGGATGAAATGCTTTATCATGGTAGTTGCAATTTGTGGCCAATGCAATGTTGCAGTTTTTCAGGGCAGGTCGAATAAACCCCCGAAAAGTGCTATTGCACGCATTTTGTTAATAACTTTGCTAAAATTATCATGCCACCTGCACCTTGATATGAGAATCTTCGCCATAGGCCGTAACTACGCAGAGCACATCCAGGAGCTTAACAACGAGCGCCCGGACGAGCCTGTAATCTTCACCAAGCCGGATACCGCGATCTTGCGCAATAACGCCCCCTTCTACTATCCCGGGTTCTCCAAGGACGTCCATCACGAGGTTGAATTGGTATTGCGGATCAGTAAGGAAGGCAAGAACATTGAGGAAAAATTTGCCTCACGATATTTTGATGCCATTGGAATCGGCATTGATTTTACAGCACGCGATCTTCAGCAGAAGGCGAAGGACAAAGGTCTACCCTGGGATATTGCCAAAGGATTCAATGGCTCTGCTCCCATCTCGGATTCTTTCCTTTCGCTGGACAAGTTTCCGGATCTCAAGAACATCAATTTCAAATTGGAAGTCGACGGCAAACTTAAACAGCAAGGCAACACCAGCCTGATGCTCTTTCCGTTTGATTATATCATTTCGTATTTATCTAAATTTTTTACACTAAAGACTGGCGACTTAATTTTTACGGGAACTCCTAAAGGAGTTGGTCCGGTTGCCCCTGGCAACACTTTGTCTGCCTACATTGAAAATGAAAAACTATTGGAATTTCAAGTTAAGTAGTTTGCTCTTGCTGGCTGCCCTGCCGGGTAGTCTGCTTGCACAGTTCAACGAACTGGAACCGCTGCGTGATGGCGGCTCCAGCAGTTATCTCTTTCCCATCAATCCGGGCCAACCCAATTACCTGGCTGGAACCATGGGCGAGCTTCGCAGTTCGCACTTCCATGGAGGAATAGACATTCGTACAGGCAATCGCATTGGCCTTCCTGTACTCGCCACACAGGATGGATACATTTCCCGTGCTCAAATCAGCACGTCCGGATATGGTACCGCCCTTTTTGTAGCACATCCCGATGGCCATGTATCCGTATACGGTCACCTGGACCGAATCAAGGGCAAAGCAGGCGCCCGCGTTAAGCGCGAGCAGTACAACCGCAAATCCTTTGAGGTGACCTTGTCGTTTCGCGAAAACGAATTCCGTGTCAAACGCGGAGACACAATCGCCCTTTCCGGAAATACCGGATCCTCCCAGGGACCTCACTTGCATTTTGAAATTCGTGAAGGCAACTATGTCTTGAATCCCTTGAAATTCGGATTCACCGAAATCAAGGACAATATTCCGCCAGCAGGACAAAAAGTAGCATTGCGAACATTGGATGTTCATTCCCGCATTAACGATCGGTTCGGTCGGTTCGAGTTTACGCTGGTCAAAAAATCAAGTGAGGAGTATGTGTTACCCGTACCTATCCTCGCTTATGGCACCATTGGTATTGAACTGCTGGGTACCGACCGTATGGACAATTCAACAGGACGATGCGGAATCAACTACATCGAAATGTTTGTCGACAGTCAGCAGGTTTTCTCGCAGTACATTGAAAAGGTTGACCTGGATGAAACCCGCGGCATCCTCGCGCTGATGGACTACAAAACTTCCGAAATCCGGGGCAAGCGGTACAACAAACTTTATATTGACGATGGGAACCGGCTCCCTTTCTATCAGACAGAAAACGCAGGGGTGATCACGGTAAAGGATGCAGACCGCGCCGTCCGCATCTCCCTTAAAGATGAATCGGGGAATAAAAGTACTATTCGTCTTCGTCTCAAGAAGAGTCCGATCACCGACGACATCAAACTTTCAACATCAAAGACTGCCAAACTGGAATCAGAAGTTCTTGAGAACACGCTGGTGATTTCCTCACGCCCCTGCCCTGATGTCAATCAACTATCAGTGTTTACCAAAGGAAAACAGATAAGCCTGCCCTTCGCTTACAAGAGCGCTCAGCAAGTTGTCTACCTGATAGATCTCACGAAGATGCAGCCTGATTCTGTCTCAACGTGCAGCGGAAGCCAGACTTTTCACTTCAAAGACGTAGTACCTTCCGCTACTGAATACACCTACTACAGCGATTGGGCTGACGCAAGTTTCCCGGCCCTTTCCTTATACGACACACTCTTTTTGAATGTCAACCATAGGATCGAGGATTCCAGAGAATACTTTGTCATTGGCAACCGGACGACGCCATTGCATAAGTCTATCCGCGTCACGTTGAAGCCAACGGTAGAAATGACGCCCGCCAAAAACCTGGCCGTCTATCGACGCGAGGGTTTATCGTATAACTATGTTGGTGGTGACTGGAACAACGGGAAAGTGCGCTTCTCGACCCAAGAGTTGGGAGAGTTCACCTTTCTAACGGATTCTACAGCACCAGCCATCAACCGCATTCGTCTGGATGGTCAGAACGCCCGGTTCCGCATTCGTGACGGACGTTCCGGAATCGCCTACTATGAAGCCAGCATCAACGGCGAGTGGGTGTTGATGTCGTATGATTATAAGTTCG
This sequence comes from Cyclobacteriaceae bacterium, assembly GCA_043750575.1. GTDB lineage: Bacteria > Bacteroidota > Bacteroidia > Cytophagales > Cyclobacteriaceae > ELB16-189. Next base: position 13,243 of record JAYVBH010000012.1, on the reverse strand, counting down.
GAATCTTGCAGTCCGACAAGTTGGACCCGAAGAAACCCTTCAAAGGAGACTTCGAACTCAAGGTGGTGGATCGCGCCGGAAACGAGCGTATTTTCAAACAAAAAATATTATAACATGGCACTGAAATCAGGATCAAAGGCACCCGAGTTCAAAACAAAAGACCAGGATAGTCACGAAGTCTCTCTTGCTGGAATGAAAGGCAAGAAGTTCGTGCTCTATTTTTATCCGAAAGATATGACCTCAGGCTGCACAGCTGAAGCCTGTAACCTGCGGGACAACTATAGCGCCATGAAGAAGGCGGGGTATGAAATCTTCGGCGTTAGCCGCGATGATGAGAAGTCCCATCGGAAGTTCATCGAAAAAGAGAGCCTGCCCTTCCGCCTGCTTGCCGACACTGATCTTTCCGTGCATAAAAAGTTCGGCACCTGGATCGAGAAGTCGATGTATGGACGCAAATACATGGGCACAGCACGGGTTACTTATGTTGTTGATGGCAACGGGATCATTGAAAACATCATTGAGAAAGTGGATACCCGCGACCATGCTGCGCAGATTCTTGGCGGAAAATCAACCCCTGCTGGAAGCAAGAAGAAAGTTGCTGCGAAGAAGCCAGCGAAAAAGATTGCCGCAAAGAAAATGGTCAGGAAAGACAGGAAGAAAAAGTAATCAGCATCTCTCCCTAAGGAATGCAGGACACAAAGCGCACGAAGAATGCACAACGAACACAAAGAAAATTTGAATATCCGTTGTGTGCTTCGTGATTTCTTTGTGTTCTTTGTGACCTGTATTAGGTAGGCACAAACAAAAACTCAGCCCTTGAAGAGCATTAACCTTTTAATCCTGTTGTGTTTCATTTCATTTTTGGCCACAGCTCAAACTACTGACTACGACATCATTTTGAAGAACGGTCGCGTGATCGATCCGGAGACCGGCCTCGATGCAATTCGAAATGTGGGTATCCGGGGAAACCGCATTGTCGAGATCTCCGCCAATCCACTTACCGGCAAGGAAGTAATCGATGTATCCAACCTGGTAGTCTCACCCGGGTTTATCGATCCCCATGTTCATGGGATGACCAACAAAGAGCATGAATATCAGGCGCACGATGGTGTGACCACCGCACTCGAACTGGAGAGTGGTATTGCAGACTATGGAACCTGGCTGGCCTCCCAGCATAACAAGTCAATAGTGAATTACGGCGCCAGTGCCTGCCACCCGTGGGCACGCTCAGAGGTGATGTATCAAACAGCACAAAAAACAGGAAACAAGGAATTAGAAAAGGCAAGTAATAAATTCAATTACATGCCCCTTAAGGGTGCTGAAATGCAGCCCACGCTGGATTTGCTGAAGAAGGAATTAGAAGCTGGCGGCTTAGGCATTGGTGTTCCCATAGGGTATTACCCGGGCGCTACTCGGGAAGAGGTATATAACGTCTATGAATTTGCAGCAGCACACAAAACACTCGTTTTCACACACGTCAGGGAAGGCAAGGCCCTCGCCATCCAGCAGGCCATTGCTGACGCTGCGACCAATGGAACTTCTCTCCATATCGTACACATCAACAGCATGGCGTTGGATGAAATTGGGCTGGCTGTACGAATGGTGGCAAACGCGCAAAAGCAGGGCTTAGACATTACAACGGAATTGTATCCCTACACCGCAGGATCCACTAGCCTCGAATCAGCGATCTTTGATGAAGGCTGGCAACAGCGCCTGGGGATCACGTACAAAGACCTTCAGTGGGTAGAAACCGGCGAAAGACTCACTGAAGAAACTTTCAACTCATATCGCAAGAAAGGCGGTATAATCATCCTCCACACCATGAAATCCGAGTGGATTGAAGCAGGAATCAAGTCGCCCGTGACCATGATCGGCTCTGATGGCATGCCCTACTCCCGTCTGGCGCACCCACGAACGGCTGGAACCTTTGCTCGCGTTTTGGGTGTTTATGTACGTGAACGAAAGGCACTTACGTTGATGGAAGCGCTGCGTAAGATGACCATCATGCCGGCACAGCGACTGGAGACCATCTCCCCGATGATGCACCTCAAAGGTAGAATGCAGGTGGGCATGGATGCGGACATTACCATTTTCGACCCCGCAACAATCATAGACAAAGCGACCTTCGAAGGTGGGTTGAAATTCTCTGAAGGCATCCACCACGTCATGGTGAACGGAACTTTCGTCGTCAAGGGTGGAAAAACACTCGGCAACGTCTTTCCAGGTCAACCGATCTACGGAAAATACAAGCAGTGAGAAATCACTCTTGTCGGTTGCTTGCAGGCTAAGACATTTTATTTAATCTTCGCCTCAAATAATCCTGCATGAGTCAGCCTGACCTCTCCAAGCTCAATAAGTTATGTTCTCAGATCCGGCGCGACATCGTGCGCCAGGTCTATAACTGCCAGTCTGGCCATCCCGGCGGCTCCCTGGGCTGCACCGAGTTTATGGTGGCACTCTATTTTCACATAATGAAGCATGACCCGGCCTTCAATATGGATGGAAAAGGAGAAGACCTCTTCTTCCTCTCCAATGGGCACATCTCACCTGTGTGGTATTCCACGCTGGCACGGGCCGGTTACTTCGATGTCTCCGAGCTGGCAACCTTCCGTCAGATCAATACCAGGCTCCAGGGCCATCCTGCTACCCATGAGCATTTGCCGGGTATTCGCGTGGCCTCCGGTTCACTCGGTCAGGGATTATCCGTTGCCATTGGAGCCGCGCTAGCCAAGAAACTTAACAAGGACGACCGAACCGTGTATGTCCTCATGGGCGACGGCGAGCAGCAAGAAGGACAAGTATGGGAAGCGGGGATGTTCGCTGCCCATAACAAGGTCGACAACCTTATCGCCACCATCGACTACAATGGCCAGCAAATCGATGGCCCCGTTGACCAGGTGCTGTCACTGAAGAACCTAAAAGCCAAATGGGAAGCGTTCGGGTGGACCGTACTGGAATGCAACGGCAATAACCTGGAAGAACTCATCGCAACACTGGAAAAAGCAAAGTCTCTTCTTGGAAATGGAAAACCGGTCATGAACCTCATGCATACGGTGATGGGATTTGGTGTCGACTTCATGATGGGTTCGCATAAGTGGCACGGTGTCGCGCCGAATGAAGAGGAGTTTAAGAAGGCAATGGGGCAGTTGGAGGAGACGGTGGGGGATTTTTAGGTGTTGGGTATTGGGTGTTGGGTTCCAGGCAATCAAGTACTCAAATCTGTGGTAATCCGTGCAATCTGTGGCAACACATTGCACTTTAAATGAAGACGAAGAATCAATAAGAACGTAATCGTAATGATCAAATTTACATCGACAGAAAAGAAAGATACGCGTTCCGGCTTTGGGGCCGGACTTCACGAACTCGGAAAGCAGAATCCCAATGTGGTGGCGCTGTGCGCCGACTTGCTTGGGTCACTCAAAATGGATGCGTTCAAGAAAGATTTCCCCGATCGCTTCATCCAGGTAGGAATTGCCGAGGCCAACATGATGAGCCTGGCAGCAGGACTTACCATCGGTGGTAAGATTCCATTCACAGGAACCTTCGCCAATTTTTCCACTGGACGGGTCTATGACCAGATTCGCCAGTCCATCGCTTACTCAGGCAAGAATGTAAAGATCTGCGCCTCACATGCCGGCCTTACGCTGGGCGAAGATGGCGCCACGCATCAAATCCTCGAAGACATTGGGATGATGAGGATGCTTCCCGGGATGACCGTGATCGTCCCTTGCGATTACGAACAGACCCGGCAAGCTACCCTCGCCCTCGGCTCGCACATAGGCCCAACCTACCTCCGCTTTGGCCGTCCGGCTTGGCCAATCTTCACGACAGGCAGGCCCTTCACGATTGGAAAGGCAGACCGCATGATCGAGGGAAAGGATGTTTCGATCTTCGCGTGCGGTCACATGGTGTGGCAGGCCATTGAAGCCGAGAGTATTCTTGCCGAAAAAGGCATTCACGCAGAAGTTATTAATCTGCATACCATCAAGCCACTCGACGTTGAGACCATACTCAATTCAGTACAAAAAACAGGTTGCGCCGTGACGTGTGAAGAGCATCAAATCAATGGCGGGCTAGGCGATGCTGTAGCGCAAGTCCTCGGACAGTTTCATCCCGCTCCCATGGAAATGGTTGCGGTGAAAGATTCCTTTGGAGAAAGCGGCAAGCCGCTGGACCTCTTAAAGAAATACGGACTGTCTCCGGAGAACATCGTTAAGGCTACCGAGAAAGCCATTAGCCGAAAAAAATGAGAAGCCTGGCCACACTTGCACTCTTGTGCCTTGTGTTGGTCGCTTGGGAATCGGCTGGCCAACCGTCAACCGATAAGGCTACCCTTCTTGAAAACATACCCTGGACCGAGGCACGCACGATTCTCACGGACACGACAATTGTGGTCATCCCGCTGGGTGCAGAGTCCAAAGAACATGGGCCCCATCTTCAACTCAAAAATGATTTTCTGATTGCGGAGTATCTCAAAGGGCGAATTGCTAAAACTCAGCCTGTCGTCATTTATCCAACCATCAACTACCATTACTATCCTGCATTTTTGGAATACGCCGGATCAACGTCGCTTCAACTTGAGACTGCCTATTCTATGCTTGTAGATATCTGTCGGGTCATCTCTGCGCATGGCCCAAGGAAGTTCTACATTCTCAATACCGGTGTCTCCACGCTCCTCCCGCTGCGGATCGCACAGGAAATCCTGGCGAGGCAAGGATTGCAGATGACTTTCACCGACATCCTTCATGTTGCCGGCGATGCGGAGACGCGCATTAAGCAGCAGCCAACCGGAACGCACGCGGACGAAATTGAAACTTCCATGATGCTCTACATGGCTCCCCAAAGCGTCGACATGAAAAAAGCCGCGCGGGATATCCCAGCTGTGGATGGACCGGGGCCCTTGTCATTAGACCCAAAGAACCCACGCTATTCCCCAACTGGAATCTATGGTGACGCTACGCTGGCCACCCTTGAAAAAGGCCGCATCGTTGTCGAGGCCATGGTTGAGGGAATCAATCGTGAAATCAATGCGCTTCGAAAGTCCGCTCCTCTTTCTTTGCCCAAAGAGGCGGCCGACTTGTCAAAAATGACCGGTGACTACCAACTCTCGCAGACCGAGAAGATTACGCTCAAACTGGAACAAGGGCAATTGATGTTTGAGGGGAAAGGGCGAAAGATTCCCCTGATCGTGCAAACCGAAAATGCATTCACGGTCGGAACGCGCGGGCGAATCGTGCTTTTCAAAGATGAGCATGGAACATACAATACCCTTTACCTGAATTGGGAGGGTAAAGACTACCTGGGGAGGAAGTAACCGACATATTTTCCACCAACGAGATTCAGTCTTTTATGCACCTAATGCACAGTCCTTGGGTAAATATCTTGTCATCCTTAAGCAATACATCGGAGTTATAGTTGAGGGAGAAAGTAATGGCTGTATTAACAAATGAAGGCTTCTGGGTCGAGCTCCAATAGCCATTCCAACCTAGCACTCCGTAAAATCCGACTGATCCAGAGCCAACATATCGCTCTCCTGAGGGGATACCCGTGAACCCACTTAGATTATCCGCCATCCCTACTCCAAGATTTACACTTTCTGGCGACCAGTACTTCGTCCCAACTGCCTTCATCACTCTCCCAGAGAATGGCCCCAAGAAGTCCTTGAGTAATTCCCATTCATTCGCACTAGGCACGTGCCAACCGACAGGACACACATTACGGTTGTCAACCGCGGCAAACCAATTATACAGTTTCCCATAAGTGACTTCCATTTGAGAATCGTTGTTGTAGCTACACCAAGCACCCGAAATAGCATTTTCCCAATCATTAGAATTCTGAACGTTGGGAATAATGTCTCCATTTCTGTAGCGAGTAACTTTAAGATTATCAGCCATCCACGTTTGGGATCCAATCTGAATTGCTCTATACTTGTTGCCATCAATATCCGTAGGTCCTTCCATCAATGCTCTCGTTGAAAAGGATATCTGTTCCCCATAAATAATTCCATTACCATTATCTGCAAAGCCCCTGACATAATAGGTTTCTTCAAGAGCAAGCGACACAATCTTCCTTGTGAATGCCAGACTTCCTGGGGGGCCAGCAAAATAAAGTGTTGTCGGCATCTTTGGATTTGGAGTAAGGCTCCAGCAAAAACCAATTGACTTGATATTTTCACTTGTTGTGACACTTACGCCAGTTACAGCAGAAGAGAAAGTAAGGTTATCTGCTTGAATAGTTGTGACAGCGGTTGTTCGCGCAGGAACCGGGGCTTGTGAGCCTGCGCAACCGGTCATAATTAGCAGGAATAGAATTGCTCGAAAGAAATTTCGACTTGGCATAACACTACTAAATTAATCATATTAATACTCTAGCCAAACCGGAAATAATTGCTTTCCATAACAACATTTCTTTGCCAAGCGCATTTGGCCCCTCCTAAGAATAGAAGGAAAGTTCTTTTTGGGATAACTCGTTTACGACCCTTCATCTTTTTTGGGAGGGTTAAAGACTACCTGGGGAGGAAGTAACCGACATATTTTCCACCAGCGGGTCAGGTGATTCCGCCTCATGCGGTATCTTGGCCATTCAATCCAACCCAAGATGAAACAGCTCATTACCCTACTTTGCTTGCTCAGTTCAATTGCCGCCTTCGGTCAAAAGTCAATTACCGGATTCAGTAAAGACGGCGCAGAAGCACAATTCAAACTCGAAGAAAAGTTTGACGCCCAGCTTCGCGTTGAAAACCTCGATCAATGGCTCAAGAAACTCACGCTGCGTCCCCATCACGTAGGATCAGCCTATGGTAAAGAAAACGCGGAATACATGCGCGACCTGTTGCGCAGCTGGGGCTACGATGCACAGATTGAATCTTATCAGATTCTTTTCCCCACTCCAAAAGTGCGGGTGCTGGAAATGACCACGCCAACGAAATTTGTGGCCAAGCTGGCGGAGCCCATGATCAAGGAAGATCCTACAGCAGCTGTCGGCAAAGATCAATTGCCTGTGTACAATGCGTGGTCTGCAGATGGAGACGTGACAGGCGAACTGGTATTCGTCAACTACGGTATTCCCGCTGACTATGAGCAGTTGGAGCGCCTGGGCATTGACGTTAAAGGAAAGATCGTCATCGCCAAATACGGCGGCTCATGGCGTGGCATCAAACCCAAGTTGGCGCAAGAACATGGCGCGATCGGCTGCCTGATCTACTCAGACCCTGAAGGTGATGGGTATTTTCAAGGAGACGTTTACCCCAAAGGTGCCTATCGTCCTAAGGATGGAGCACAACGCGGATCCGTAATGGACATGCCTATTCACCCTGGCGACCCGTTGACCCCGGGCATTGGATCAACACCGGGCGCAAAACGATTAAATCGTTCAGAAGCTTCCAATCTGATCAAGATACCCGTGCTACCAATCTCTTATGGCGATGCCCAGCCGTTGCTGGCTGCACTGGAAGGCCCCGTTGCACCCACATCGTGGAGAGGCGGTCTGCCCATCACCTATCACATCGGACCCGGCCCCGCAAAAGTCCATATGAATGTGCAGTCCAACTGGAACACAGTTGACGCCCTCAATGTAATTGCCAAGATGAAAGGGAGCGAACTTCCGGATGAGTGGATCATTCGCGGCAATCACCACGACGGTTGGAACAATGGAGCATCAGATCCATTGAGTGGCATGGTCGCCGAACTGGAAGAAGCCCGCGCTATCGGCGAACTGGTAAAGTCTGGATGGAAGCCCAAGCGCACCATTGTGTATTGCGCCTGGGATGCTGAGGAACCCGGACTCATGGGCTCAACGGAATGGGTGGAGCACCATGCTTCCGAATTGCAGCAAAAGGCAGTTGCTTACATCAACTCAGATGGGAATGGAAGAGGGTTCTTGGGCGTGGAAGGATCTCACACATTGGAAACCATGGTTGGCGAAGTGGGCCGCGATGTACTTGACCCGGAGACCGGCGTAACGCTGTTGGAACGCGGGAAGTCATTCGCCGCCGCAAACGCGTCCTCCGCGAAAGCAAAAAAAGAAATTCTCGCCAAAAAAGGAATAACGATTGGTGCGCTCGGCTCAGGATCTGATTATACACCCTTCATTCAACACCTCGGAATCCCGTCTCTTAACATTGGATTTGGCGGTGAGGGCGGCGGCGGCGTTTATCACTCCGTGTATGATACGTATGACCACTACAAGCGCTTCGGTGATCCTAAGCTGGAGTATGGTATTGCGCTGGCAAAGACTGCTGGCCGAGCTACACTTCGGCTTGTCAACGCCGATGTACTTCCATTCGACTTCAAAGGATTTCACCGCACTGTTAGCGCATACATGACAGAAGTAACCGCGCTTCTTGAGTCAATGCGCGAGTCGACGGAAGTCGAAACGCAAATGATCAAAGAGAACCGGTTTGTTCAGGCAGCCGATCCGACAACCAGGTATTTCCCCCCGTCAGCAAAAGGCCCTGTCCCCTACCTGAACTTTTCAAATCTTCAGAATGCTTTAACCCAGCTTGAAAAGAGCGCGACACAGTTTGCGGAATTATACGCCCTCAATCCCAAGCCGAATACCAACCTGACCCAGCTAAATCAACTCCTCTATCAGGCCGAGCAAAAGCTCCTGTCGGCCAACGGGCTACCTCGCAGGCCTTGGTTTAAACACACGATCTATGCCCCGGGTTATTATACCGGCTATGGCGTGAAGACATTACCTGGTGTCCGCGAAGCCATCGAGCAACGCAACTGGAAGGAGGCACAAGAGCAGATCGAGATTGCAGCACAGGCCCTCGCTGCGTATTCCAGTCAGGTGGACGCCGCTGCAAAGATTCTGATGCTTAGATAAACTTTACCCGTCATCACCCGAACCACTATGAGAACCCGATTCATTATCCTTCTGCTGATCGTCCACACGTTTGCGCTGGCCCAGCTTCCGCAAAAGAATTACGCCCTCATCAATGTGAATGTTTTCAATGGGGTTGAGAATAAAATTCTAACAGGGTCCATCATCTATGTAAAAGGGGGGAAAATTGAGAAACTCGGAAAATCAGGTGAAGCCATCCCCAAAGACTACGAAATCGTTGACTGTCAGGGCAACTACGCCATGCCAGGTATGATGGACGTCCACACGCACATCGACAACATGGAGAGCGCCAAGCGTGCACTGCTTTCAGGTGTGACCACATTCCGCACAGCCGGCGTCTCTGCCTACCAGGATGTATCCCTTCGTGAGTTGGCAAAATCAGGCCGCATCGCTGGGCCGGATGTTGTTCCCGCTGGTGTTTTTGTTACGCCCAGCCCAGGAGAAACAATCCTCGGCGATCCTCGTCTGGGCAGCCTTATCGGTGGCGCCAATACCGATGAAGAGTTGCGCCTACTGGTGAATGTCAATATCGATCGCGGTGCAGAAGTAATAAAGACCCGTGGAACAGAACGCGCGGGTTTGCCTGAGACAGATCCCCGTCAGCAATCCTATACCCAGCATCAACTGAAAGTTATTATTGATGAAGCGGCGAAACGCAACGTCCCGGTAATGATTCATGCACATGGTGATGAAGGGGCACGGGCTGCCGTTGCAGCCGGGGCTAAGAGCATTGAGCACGGCACGTTTCTGAGTGAAGAGACCCTCCAGCTTATGAAGCAAAAGGGATGCTTTCTTGTTCCTACCTACATAACGCTTGAAGATCTGACAAAGCCAGGCGGGGATTATTCTGGCGCCGTATTGGAGTTGCGCGGTCGCTTCATGATGCCCATGGCCGAAAAGGTATTTAAGAAAGCCCATGCCCTCGGTGTGCATATTGCTACTGGAGCGGATAACAACTATACCCCCCTCAGCACGAGTCGGATTTCACTCGAGTGCGAACACTTCGTGCGCATGGGCATGACCAACTTTGAAGCGATCCAGTCGGCGACCACAGTTGCCGCCGAACTACTCGGCATTCAAAACAAGACCGGGAAGATTCAGCCGGGCTTTGAAGCGGACCTGCTAATCCTACCCGCCAACCCCCTGGAGGATATCCGTGCGTTACAAGATGTCCTGATGGTTATGAGTAACGGTCACCTCGCCTTAAAGCGACTGCCCTTCGGTAAAGAATAGTCACCAGAACCAAGTCACCAGCACCCAGAACCCAGCGTCCTATCGCTGAGCAGGTGCCTTGATGAAGAGTGCATCCTTTGGGCCACTGGATTCCTCGTTGAGCAGGTGCTTTGATGAAGAGTGCTTCCTTTGGATTAATGACTCTCGCAGAGCAGGTGCCTTGGTGGAGGGTGCATCCTTTGGGCCACTGGATTCCTCGCTCCGCTCGGAATGACACGTCCTATATTAGAACTAGTGCTTCGCTTGTACGCTCGCCCTTCATCCAAGATGCCGGTTTCAAATGGTTCGGGCCAAGTTCTCAGGAACTACGACACAGGAACTTGTACTCAGTACCCATTGTTTTTTTACCTTTGCCCCTTCGCAAAACAGAACGATGGCAAACAGGTATTTCGTAATCGATTTCGACAGCACTTTTACCAAGGTGGAGGCCTTTGATGTCCTCGCGGAGATCTCCCTGGCAGGTCATCCTGACCTACCCAAGCGTAAGCAGCAGATCGAAGAAATCACCAAGAAAGGCATGGATGGATCCATCTCCTTCAGGGAATCCCTCGAGCAGCGGCTGGCGATATTACCAATCAATCGGAACCACCTTTTGACCCTGGTTGGTCAACTAAAGCTCAAAGTCTCCGAATCTTTTAAGCGCAACCGGGAGTTTTTCACCACCCATGCTGATCAGATCTATATTATTTCCAATGGGTTCCGGGAATTCATCGCACCGGTGGTGACAGAATACGGGATAAAGCCAGAAAATATCCTGGCCAATGAATTTGTGTTTGATGCCCAGGGAATCGTTACTGGATTTGACAAGAGCAATCCCCTTTCATCCAACAACGGAAAGTCAGAACGCCTGAAAGATCTTAACCTCGAAGGAGACGTGTACGTCATTGGTGACGGATACACCGACTATGAAATAAAACGCGCGGGCCTGGCCAACAAGTTTTTTGCTTTTACGGAGAATGTAGAGCGTGAAAATGTACTCAGCCAAGCCGATCACATCGCGCCGAGCCTCGATGAGTTTCTCTACCTCAACAAGCTAAACACGGCCATTTCATACCCCAAGAACCGGATTAGTGTACTCCTTTTGGAGAACGTACATCCTGTGGCGCTGGAACTCATGAAAGCAGAAGGCTTCGCGGTAGAGACTTACCCTGCCGGGCTGGATGAAGAAGAACTGTGCGAGAAAATAAAAAATGTTTCGGTCCTCGGCATACGCTCAAAGACGCAGGTCACGGCAAAGGTGCTTGATCATGCGCATCGACTGATGGCCATTGGCGCATTCTGCATTGGCACCAACCAAATCAATCTAAAAGAAGCGACACGTCGTGGCATTGCTGTGTTCAATGCCCCTTTCAGCAATACACGCTCCGTTGTAGAACTGGCCATTGGCGAGATCATCCTGCTCATCCGCAACATTGCTGACAAGTCGGCAAAGATGCATCTGGGGAAATGGGATAAGTCGGCCCGGGGCAGCTTTGAAATCCGTGGTAAGAAATTGGGTATAGTTGGCTACGGCAACATCGGAGCACAACTTTCGGTTATCGCCGAGAACCTCGGTATGAAAGTTTTCTATTACGACCGGGAGGAGAAATTGGCACTCGGCAATGCCACCAAGTGCAAGAACTTAAATGAATTGCTTGCCATCGCTGATGTAGTTACCCTGCACGTTGACGGAAGAGAAGCCAATACCAACCTGATTGGGGTGGATCAGTTCAACAAGATGAAGCAAGGCGTTATCTTCCTCAACCTGAGCCGTGGTCATGTCGTCGACGTCAAGGCCCTCCGTGACAACATCAAATCAGGCAAGGTTGCAGGCTGCGCTGTAGATGTTTTTCCGCACGAGCCTATCGACAACAACGAAGAGTTTGTTTCTGAATTGCGGGGGCTTCCCAACACCCTGCTCACCCCGCACATTGGCGGCAGCACGGCAGAGGCGCAAGAAAATATAGGCATGTTTGTACCCGGCAAACTGATGGATTACATCAATACGGGAAGCACGAGCAACAGTGTAAATTTTCCAAACCTGACCTTGCCCACCCTGGAAAATGCCCATCGTTTGATTCACATCCACAACAACGTTCCTGGTATCCTCGCACGCATCAACCAGGTACTGGCCGATCATGAAATCAACATCGCAGGGCAATACCTCAAGACCAACGAGTTGATTGGCTATGTGATCACCGACATCAACAAAGATTACAACAAGGATGTGATCAAGAAACTCCGCGCGATCGAGAATACGATCAAGTTCAGGGTGCTGTACTAGCATTTGCCAGACTCAATTCCTGGTTCTCCTCACTCCCGCACCTAGACGCCTGGGCACTTAGACACCCAGGCACTTTAAAATAGAAACCCACCCAGACTGGAGAGGAGTTTCTGAACCTCTTTACTGACAAGTTTTGAGCTGCTATCAGCCGCAACCTTCTTCTGTTAACCTGCTTTTTGGGCGAGGACCGGGGCCGCAAGCGGATCCGGGTTGAAGCCTGATTTTGTCTGATCGCTTCGCTCGGTTCTGTTTTACGATGTTAGGTTCAGCAAACGTGTCCCAAATCCGAGTGGATTTCTTGGTTCAAACGTACACAAAACTTTGAGCGTGTCAAGTCTTGATTTCCAGAGAGTTTTTTGGTAGGAAAAGGGAAACCGCAGGAGACGCGGAGGCGCGAAAGAAAGTAAAAGGTAGAAACCGCAGAGGCAGAGAGGCGCAGAGGAAATGCAAAAAAATGAACCGCTTAGTCCCGCGTTGGTCCGGACTTGCAGTCCGTGACCCATTCGAAGCACGCTCTCCTTCGGAGGCGGACCTGCCTGCCAGTCCGTAGTGTCTCACGCAGGCGGGCGGTCCTACTCACACTTTCTCGCCACAACCTTCAGGCTTCGAAGCGCCACTCATTTCTATCAACCCAATACCCTCACTCAATATAAGAAATCAGTACTTGGTCAATCCACAATCAGGTGAGGACGCTCTGGCGCGGCGTCTGCCTACGGATACCTTCGGTAGATAAATCTGTGACGCGTGCCCAACTGCTCTTGGATGCGAAGCATCTATGCCACTGTCATTCAATCCCAAGCATAGCATAGCCAACCAACTCAAGTTGGTCCGAATGTGTCATTGTGTAAGTAACATGCCGTGAGGCGTTGGTGGGGGTTTTGAAAATTTACAAAAACCACC
>JAYVBH010000011.1:0-41131 GCA_043750575.1 Cyclobacteriaceae bacterium | reverse complement strand
TAAAAATCTTGCCGTTCAGCTTGCATGTATTAGGCCTGCCGCTAGCGTTCATCCTGAGCCAGGATCAAACTCTCCATAGTATTAATCCTTAAATTTTCCCCCCATCTCACCCTCAAGCCTCACAGCTCTCCGGATCCACGAAAGGAAACTATTTCAATATTCCTCTGGTCTCATCTTTTCTACACTTAATTTAAGAAATGGTCCGCTCGCGCTTCCCATCCCTCACCTTGTTTTAGAATCAACTCGTTAATACACTCTATCGTGTATCAACAGGTCCGCTATCAATCTCCATCTATTCAATGAACGTTTACCTCCACCTTTCCAATCACCCCGGGCTTTCGCCTGGCGTGTTCAAATTGGCTTGGGTACCGAAGCCTTACGACTTAAATCACATCTCTGGAAGCCTTATCCCACCTGGATTCGGCATTTCTACCCAAAAACGGACTGCAAAGATAGTATGCGGGATGATCTATTCAAAATGCATATTCTATAATTTCCCTGAATTCGATGGTTTCCCTGGCGCCGCCCATTGCCTTTGTAAATAGAAAAATCCTACCCATCTTTGCTGCCCTTAATTTTTAGCGACCATGAAACGCACGTATCAACCTTCCCGCAGAAAAAGAAAGAACAAGCACGGATTCCGTGAACGGATGGCTACTGCCAATGGCCGCAGGGTATTGGCTTCCCGACGCAAGAAGGGCCGTAAGAAACTTACCGTTTCTGACGAGAAGACCTTCAAGCACAAATAATCCAGCCTCCCCGGCGGAAGGCTATCTTTGCGCCATGGGAAACTTCCGCTTTCCAAAAGAAGAACGGCTAACCAAAAAGAAAGTCATTGAGGACCTATTCAAGCAAGGGACTTCCTTTTCGGCATTTCCGCTGAAAGTCATTTTCAGCCTTCGTCAGGATTCTCCTTCCGCTAAAAACCAGGTGCTTGTCACTGTTCCCAGTCGGACATTCAAGAAAGCAACGGACAGAAATACCCTGAAGCGTCGAATTCGCGAAGGGTACAGGCTGAACAAGGCCCTGCTGACCCCACCTTTTACATTCTCGCTCGCCTATATCTATATTGCTAAAGAGATTCTTCCGTCCCCGGCCATTCACCAGGCCATTCAATCATCGTTAAGACGTTTGAGCCTTTATGAAAGTAAAACTTAGTCTCGCCGCTCTTGTCTGCATCGCCTTGCTGGCCTTCTCAAGGCCGGCAGAGACCTATTTCGAAATTGCGAAGAATCTGGACATTTTCACCACTCTATTCCGGGAAGTAAATGCCTATTACGTTGATGAAGTTGATTCCAAGGCGCTGATTCAGACTGGCATTCAAGGGATGCTTGAATCTCTTGATCCCTATACTGATTTCATTCCGGAAGAAGACCTGGAGGCGTTTAGCATCCAGACGACAGGCCAATATGCCGGCATTGGAGCTTTGATCAGCACCATTAACAACAGAAACATTGTAACGCATCCCTATGAGAATTTTCCGGCTCATCGCGCTGGCATCCGGGTGGGTGACGAAATAATTTCAGTAGACGGGAAGACCGTGAGGGGAAAAAACACCAGTGAAACAAGCGCCATGCTGAAAGGAATTCCCCGATCGGAGGTGACAGTTGGGATCAATCGTCAAGGCAAAGAGTACTCCTTTAAACTAACGCGAGAACAAATCAAGATCACCAACGTGACTTATCAGGGACTGCTTGACAACCGCACAGGTTATATCAAACTTGACGAATTCACACCAGGGGCTGCCAAGGAAGTTGAAGCAGCTGTGATCTCGCTAAAGCAACAAGGAGCAACCCTCCTCATCCTTGACCTCCGCGATAACCCTGGTGGCCTTCTCTACGAAGCAGTCAACATGGTTAATCTCTTTGTTCCAAAAGGAAGGGAAGTTGTAGCCACGAAAGGTAAAGTGAAGGACTGGAACAAGTCCTACATAACGCTTAACCCTCCCCTAGACCTGACCACTCCGTTGGTTGTTCTCATCGATGGCGGAAGCGCCTCAGCCGCTGAGATTGTCGCCGGTGCATTGCAAGATTATGACCGAGCCGTACTGCTTGGGCAAAAAACATTTGGGAAAGGGTTGGTGCAGGTTACCCGTCCACTGCCCTATCGTGCACAGCTAAAATTGACTACCGCCCGGTATTATATTCCCAGTGGCAGGTGCATCCAGGCACTTGACTACAGCCGCCGTAATCTGGATGGCAATGTCGAACGATTTGCAGACTCACTTAAGACTGCCTTTCAAACCAAAAGCGGACGTACAGTGTACGATGGTGGCGGCCTTGACCCTGATGTAGTGGTGAAACGTGAACCTTATGGCACCGCTCTCCTTCAACTTGCTCAGTCCGGATTGATTTTCGAATATGCTACGCTGTACTGCCATCAACATGCCGAACTCACTTCGTTCAAGAATTTTAAACTCAGCGATGCGGAGTACCAGCAGTTTGACGCCTGGTTGTCGGAGAAAAAATTTGTGTATTCCACTGATCTGGAAAAGCAACTGACTGCTCTCGTGGATGGCGTCAGGGAAGCTCGCCGTTACGAAGAACTTCAGGGGAACCTTCAATCGATGAAGAGCAAGATTGCGGCCAGCCACGCGGGATACATGGTTCGCTTCCGTGATGAGATTCAACCCTTGCTGGAAGAGGAGATCGGGTTTCACGCGGCACTCCATCGGGGTCGTGCAGAAGCGTCCTTTGATCACGACAAAGAAATCATTGAAGCGAAAAGGTTATTGACAGGTGAGGGTGCATATCAAAAATACCTGAAGCCTCACTGATGGCCATTCTTCTCAGCCTGGAATCATCAACTGCGGTCTGTTCTGCTGCGCTGCATGAAAACGGAATCTTGCTGGCAAACCGTGAGATTCACACACCGCAGGCTGCCGCCTCACATTTGACGGTGCTCATCGAAGAATTGTTTATGACCAGCGGAATCAGAAAAACAGATCTGGCGGCAGTTGCCGTATCCGGGGGGCCCGGTTCATACACCGGTCTTCGGATAGGCACAGCCACCGCCAAGGGAATTTGCTATGGCCTTGACCGACCCTTGATTGCGCTGGATTCGTTGCATATTCTGGCTTCATCGCTTACCACTCAGGGCGATGGCCACTTACTTTGTCCAATGATTGATGCGCGTCGCATGGAAGTTTATTGCTGCCTTCTCACACAAACGCTGGACATCGTAGAAGAAACGCAGGCGAAGATTATTGATGGAGAAAGCTTCATTGATCGTCTCCGCAGCCAGCGCATCATATTCCACGGCAACGGCGCTGGAAAGTGCCGGGAGGTCATTCAGCATCCAAATGCAATTTTCGTCGACGATGCCTATCCGAATGCCTCGGCCATGGGCATGCTGGCATTTCGTAAATTTGAATCCGGGGAGTTCGCCGATGTTCGGACGTATGAGCCGGCCTACCTGAAAGAATTCGTTGCGAAAACTAAAAAGCAGTAAAGTTGGTTTTACAACCAAATAATAGTCCAGTGGAAGAGAATACAATTGTCAATCGTGTCGCCGGAAGTGGTCTTGTTACCCTTAATCTGGAAGAACTTTATCCAGAATTTGAGATCGCGGAAGTAGACCTGAAGAATCTCCTGGTAGACGGGGTGATGCTCCGTGAAAAAGATTTGCGGGAGTTTGTCAGAACGCACGACTGGACCAGTTATCAAAACAAACAAGTAGCCGTCTTTTGCTCAGCCGATGCAATCCTGCCAACTTGGGCGTTTATGCTTGTCGCCATCGCATTACAGCCTTATGCAAAGCACGTACGCTTTGGCAATAAAGAAACTTACATCGCCGAACACTTTAAAAAAGCTTTGGATGCCCTCAACTGGGATCAGTACCGTGATGCGAAAGTTGTAATCAAGGGATGCAGCGACGTCCATGTTCCCGAGTCAGTTTTCGTTGAAGCGGCAACCCGGCTTCGCGCCGTTGCCGCCAGCATTATGTACGGTGAGCCTTGCAGTACGGTGCCCCTGTTCAAACGGCAAAAGCCCGGTGGCTGAAAAATCCCTCATTCTCTTTGACGGCGTCTGCAACCTGTGCAACGGATTCGTCACGTTTGTCATCCCGCGCGACCGGAAGAATCAATTTCAATTTGGATCGCTTCAGTCGCCGAAGGTGATCGATTTGTTGCGCGCATACGATCACACGTCTGGTGAAATGTCAACCGTTATCCTTATTCAGGATGGTAAATTGTATACCCAGTCAGGCGCCGTGCTTCGCATAGCCCGAAAACTGGGTGGGATATGGATGCTTGCTTATCCCTTTGTGCTGTTGCCTCCTTTTCTTCGCGATTGGCTTTACGACCTTGTTGCAAGGAATCGTTACCGCCTGTTTGGACGAAAAGACACCTGTATGATCCCTCGGCCTGAGTGGCGCGACAAGTTTGTGGATTGAGTCTTCAGCATCAAATTCAGTCACTAATATTCATATATCCGCATTAGCCTGAGTATTTTTGGGCTTTCGCTCATCCCATGAAATTCAACCGGAAAAAATACACCAACAGCGTCCTGATAGAACTCTATGAAGAGCTCCTGCGTCCCCGGCTGATCGAAGAGAAGATGCTTATTCTGCTTCGTCAGAATAAAATAAGCAAATGGTTTAGTGGAATCGGTCAAGAGGCCATTGCCGTAGGGATAACCCAGGCACTGGATCAGGATGAATACATTCTTCCGATGCACCGCAACCTTGGGGTATTCACGGGGCGCAAGCTTCCCCTGGACCGGTTGTTTGCGCAGTGGCAGGGAACTGGCATGGGCTATACAAAAGGAAGAGACCGGTCCTTCCATTTTGGAACCAACGACCATCACATTGTAGGGATGATCTCTCACCTCGGCCCGCAAAACGGAGTTGCCGATGGAATTGCATTGGCCACACTACTGAAGAAAGAAAATAAAGTAACCGTCGTTTTCAACGGAGACGGCGGAACCAGTGAAGGAGATTTTCATGAGGCCCTCAACGTCGCCGCTGTCTGGGATCTCCCGGTCATTTTTGTTATTGAGAACAACGGATATGGTCTTTCAACTCCAAGCAGCGAGCAATTTCGTTGCAAGCAATTTATCGACAAGGCGATTGGCTATGGCATAGAAGGAATACAAGTTGACGGCAACAACATTCTTGAAGTATATGATACTGTTCGGGGAATCGCTGAAAAAATGCGGAAGAAGCCAAAGCCTGTCCTTCTTGAATGCATGACCTTCCGCATGCGCGGACATGAAGAGGCGTCGGGCACCAAGTATGTACCCAAGAAACTCATGGAAGAATGGGCGAAGAAAGACCCGATGCAGAACTATGAAGATTTTTTAGTCAAGGAAAAGGTTATCGACAAGAAATCCACTGAAGCCCTTCGCAAAAAAATCAAGCTGGAAATCGAACAGGGTCTTGACGTTGCCTTCCGTGAAACGCACCCGGAAGCAGATACCGAGCTGGAGTTGCAAGATCTCTATGCACCCTACGCCCCACCCATTTCACTTCCCGCTACCGGGAAGAAGACAGAAAAGAGATTCATTGACGCAATCAGCGATGGTTTACGGCAAAGCATGACGCGTCATGATAACCTTGTCCTCATGGGTCAGGACATTGCCGAATATGGCGGAGCGTTCAAAATCACGGACGGGTTTGTTGCCCAGTTCGGAAAAGGCCGCGTGCGAAATACCCCTCTTTGTGAAGCCGCCATCGTGGGCGCGGGCCTCGGACTGTCAATCAAGGGGATGAAGGCAATGGTGGAAATGCAGTTTGCTGATTTTGTAACAGAAGGATTTAACCAGATCATTAACAACCTGGCCAAGACCCATTGGCGCTGGGGGCAAGCTGCCGATGTGGTGGTGCGCATGCCAACAGGTGCTGGAACGGCCGCAGGTCCTTTTCATTCTCAAAGTAACGAAGCGTGGTTCTTTCACACACCCGGACTGAAGATTGTTTACCCTTCCAATCCCTACGATGCCAAAGGGCTCTTGTGCGCAGCCATCGATGATCCAAATCCATACTTGTATTTTGAACACAAAGTGTTGTACAGGTCTGTGAAAGATGAAATCCCTGACGACTATTACCAAATCGAAATCGGCAAGGCCAACTTGGTGCGCGAAGGAAAACATGTTTCTATTATTACTTACGGGATGGGTGTCTACTGGGCGAAGGAAATCATGGATTCTCTTCCGGACATCGAGGCCGATATTCTTGATTTACGCACCCTTCTGCCCTGGGACAAGGATGCCGTTACGGAAACCGTGAAGAAGACTAACCGCGTGTTGATTCTCCATGAAGACACATTGACCGGAGGCATTGGGGGTGAAATTAGCGCCTGGATCAGTGAGCACCTTTTTGAACACATTGATGCCCCGGTGATCCGAGTAGCAAGCCTGGATACCCCAATACCCTTTGCTCCGACATTAGAAAACAACTTCCTGGCTAAAGGGCGGCTCAAGAGAGCCGTTGAGTCTCTGGTGGGTTACTAGTGAGCCTGAAGGCTCATAGAAGCCTGAAATACATCATTTTGTGTATCTTAGCCTGTTTTCTGTACTTTTTTGAAGCCTGACAAGAGACATAGCGCAAACCTTCCATTCTTGTTGGTGAAATCCATCGGGTTTCTCCTGCTCTTGTTCTTTCTTGGTACCCCTGCTTTCTCGCAAAACACCAAAGGAGACCGGCCGTTAAAGAATCAGCGGCAAGTCAGAGAAACCAAAGTAAAATCCTACAAGAGAAAAGAGCGTGGAAACACGCGGGACATTGCCGGCAGAAGGCTTCGTACGAAAGGTCAGTCATCAGCGAATCGTGCCAACGCTGGCTACAGACAACCGACACCGTATTCCAACAGATCCACAAAGCAACCTGATCGGACGGCCCCGGCACGTGGCCGGGTTTTTTCACAATCCCCGCGTGAATCAAAGGTCCGGGCGTGGAAAGGAGATGTTTCAGGGTATCGCATCAAACGAATGAAACCTACCGGCGCGGATGCCGCCAGAAATAATGTGTACCCGCAAAAAGGACCTTACGTGCGATACGCACGGAAGCGACCAAAAGAAAAGCCCCCAATCTATTCGAAAACGATCAAGGGCACTCGCTTTGTTGAGCACCAACCGAGGAAACAGGAGCGTGCGTGGAAAGGTGGCGCAGACCACGGACCTATAAGAAATCAAAGCGCTACAGGGAGAACTCGAAATACTTATTCCCAACGCGGACCTTATGTTGCCTATCATAAGAAACGGGCAACGGGCCAGCGATCCTTTTCCAATAAATCACAAGTAGCGCAAGTCAAGCGTTATTCACGCCAGCCTAAAACAGGAGGGTCACAGCCTGGCTATTATCCTTCATCGGGCCACCGCCCTTATGTTCAACGGGGTAAGAGAAATGTATACTGGGGCAAAGTTCAAAAAAAGGAACAGGGCGTCACCACAGATCTTGCTGGCGGCCCGGTAAGAACGCGTAATTATAAGTCACCGACCGCCGGACTTGTGGGTCGGGATTCGTTGAAATTTTTTGGACGCAAGCCCGGTGGAGACAGGAGAACGCCCGTCCCCGGAGGCGGCTATGCAACCGCAACCAGACCGGCACGCGGTTGGAAGGGTGACGTTGCCGGATGGCCAGTTCGCAACCCGCGAGCGCAGCAAGCGCGATCGCAAAAACCTTTGAAGCCGACCGAGCCCGGTATCGGTGCCCAGTGGCTTTCTAAAATATTCAACAAGAATTTTCGAGGGGTAAGACCGAAAGATCTAGTTCCAGATACCCGGTCAACCCGCTATCAAGGGAATATCCGCAGCTTCGGCACTACCAAGGGCTTCGGTGACTCGGGAACTGGTTATGCTGGGAATATTAAGCGCGGCACAACGGGGGGATTCTCAAACAGTAGTGCGGGCTACTCCGGCAATATCCCCAGAGGCACTTCCGGAGGGTTCTCTAGAAATGGAGCAGGCTACTCAGGAAATATTAAAAGAGGATCTACCGGAGGGTTCTCTAGAAATGGAACAGGCTACTCAGGAAATATTAAAAGAGGATCTACCGGAGGGTTTTCAAGAAATGGAGCGGGCTACTCTGGAAATATAAACCGTGGTGATGTTCTCGGAATGGGTAGGCAAGGAGAAGGGTATTCAGGAAATGTAAAAAGGAGCGCACTGAGCCAATTCAGTCCCAGTGGTTTTGGTTATTCTGGCTTCATTAAGCGAGGCCAGGTAGGCGGCTTTTCTCGTGATGGCGCTAACTACTCGGGAAACCTAAAACAGAGAAAAGGATTTAACAGCGATTACATTGGATATTCAGGCAACATTGAACGCGTGGGCGCCGTGAAGCAGTTTGGAGAAAATGGAGTGCAGTATTCTGGGTTTATGAAACGAGGTGGAAAAGGTTTCAATGACCAAGGGGGAAGTTTTCAGGGAAATATCAAGCGATCCAGCCAAGTTGGATTCAACCAGGACGGGGTTGGATTTTCCGGGAGATACAAATCGCGAAGGCCTGGAAAGGGCGGTGGAAGTGTGAGCGGCAATCTCTGGAACAATCAGGAAAGTCCACTGGCCAAGAGTCCACCCTCAACAGCAGGAGACATCAACTATTCCGGAAGGGCAAAAGCGAAACGCCCCTTGAAGGGTGGCGGCAGCGTGAGTGGAATTCTATGGAATAACCAGGAGTCTCCACTGGCCAAGAGCCCACCCTCAACTGTAGGAGACATCAACTATTCCGGAAGGGCAAAAGCCAAGAAGCCTGAAAAAGGCGGAGGTAGCGTGAGTGGAATCCTATGGAACAACAACGGTGAAGCCCTTGCTAAATCTGCACCTCAAAACGCAGGTGCCGCCGCCGGACTCCAGGTGCGCGTTAAGCAAGGCGACTACTCAAGAAAGCCGAATGCCCGCAAGGGTTCTCTCCCTGGCCTTGCGCCAACGCGCGCTTCCGTAAAAGCCAGCGAGTACTCACGAAATATGAAACAGTATTGGAATTACAAGCACAACCCCAACAGCTCGCGGTATGCACTTAACGGAATAGGTCCCGGAAAAGCCGAGGCAAGGATCGGAGACTTTCAGGGCAACATAAAAATGCACAAGTACAGCGGAAGCCGGCTTCACCCCGATGCAAAATTTGCCCACAGTGAAGAAAACAATGTGAAGGAAGAGCGCAGTTTCCTGACCAATGTGAAAGTATTCTGGTCCAAGGTGTTTCACAAAAACGATACGCAGCCCTCTAGCGTAAAAGACAAGGGCAAGAAGATCCAGTACGACAAGCGGGAGAAGGGATTGTGGGCTTACTAGCCTTTGACTTCCATTAGAAATTAAACTCCACAGATTGCTTGATGCCCTCGGCAAGGCTCATGGCCACCGGGCAGGTTCGCGCCGCATTCACTAATTTTTGATGCTGAATTTCAGTCACCTGGAGCCCCGGGCGAGAGAAAACAATCTGAATCTCAGCAATCCGTCTTGGGTTCTGCGCCATGATCTTTGTAATCTGAGACGTCATACCCGTCATATCAATTTTCTCACGATCCGCGACAATCCCCATCAGCGTCATCATGCAGCTGCTAAGGGCCGCGCACACGAGGTCGGTTGGACTAAAAGCCTCCCCTCTCCCGTTGTTATCGGTAGGCGCATCCGTGATGATTTTGTTGCCGGACATGTGATGGGTGTCTTCTGTTCTAAGCCCCCCCAGATAAATACCGCTCATTGGAACCATAAATCAATTTCGATTAGTTTTGCGTTCTTCAATTATCAGCTAAATTTAGCCTAAAGTAGGTAGAATGCTTGTTTTCAAGATTCATCGGCTATTTCTCACGCTTCTTGTAGTAGGAAGCGCCAGCCTTGCTTTCGCGCAAACGCAGGATAGCTATGAGTATGATTCTGAATTTATCTGGGGGATAAACAAGAACTCTTCAGGCGGCCTCATCGGTGGATTCGTTTTCAAAAAATCCCGTAAGCTTGACGACCGAATGTTAGAAACGTTTGGGCTGGAGATCATGAATGTCAAGCATTCCGCCGAATTCCGTACAAGCGCACGCGCTACCGGGAACTACTTCATCTATGGCAAAAGCAATTATCTCTATGCTTTCCGTTTTCAGTATGGCCGTGACTATATTTTGTTTGACAAGGCTCCGCAACAAGGCGTAGAAATTAAGGCCGTGGGCGCCATTGGTCCCTCGATAGGTATTATCGCACCGTATTATATTGAGCGGATGGTGGACAATAGTTTTTTTGTTACCGTCCATGAACAATATGATCCTACAAGGCAACCCGAGCATGGCTTTAATAATATCCTTGGCACCGGCAACTTGTTTGAAGGGCTTGGTGAGTCGAGTATCCAATTGGGCATTAACCTTAAGGCCGGACTCAGTTTTGAGTTGGGTACTGTAAAAAGTTCAGTAACTGGATTTGAGGTAGGCTTCCTCCTGGACGCATATTTTAACGAGGTTGTTCTGATGCCTACAGTAGAGAACAAGAGCCTTTTCCCAACCGTTTATTTCACACTTTTCTACGGGAGTCGCAAATAACCGGGATTTTTCAAAATCTTGCATTTTCTGTGACGAAATGGTGTGGGCCGGATTCTGGTATTATATTTGAAATCCTAAAAACTGAAGTATGGAAGCTAAGAAGACAGACAGCGCCGATTTAACCAAGAAATCGGGGTTTTTCCTGAGCATTGGCCTGGTGTTTACCATGGTATTAGTCGTCACTGCCTTTGAGTGGAAGCAATACGAGGAAGGCATTGTGGACCTGCAGGGTAAGAATATGAATACGTTCGAGGAGACCATGGAAGTGCCCCCGACGGAACAGCCACCCCCACCTCCTCCCCAGGTACAGCAGCCTCAGGTGGTAGAAGTACCCGATGAGGAGGAGATCAAGGAAGACATTAAAGTCAATCTCGACGTTGAGGTGACCGACCAAACAAAAATCGAAGAGATTGTTGTTCAGGCGGCAGAGCCAGAAGAAGAAACCGATCAGATTTTTACCATCGTTGAAGAATCTGCCACACCCAAAGGCGGGATGGCGGCCTTCTACAAATTTGTAGGTGATAAGATCAAGTATCCCCCACAAGCTCGTCGTATGGGGATTGAAGGCCGTGTGTTTGTAGAGTTTGTCATTGGGAAAGACGGAAGGCTTTCTGAAGTGCGCGCGATTAAGGGTATTGGTGCCGGCTGCGATGAAGAGGCCGTCCGCATTGTTCAATCTGCTCCTCCCTGGAACCCTGGCAAGCAGCGCGGCAAGCCTGTAAAGCAGCGCTACACACTACCCATCATTTTCAAGTTGGGATAATCTGACTATTCAAATAAAAAAAACCCTGCTTCAAACGAGGCAGGGTTTTTTGTTTTCAGCTGGATCTAATTTTTAGTTGCCTGTGACTAACCCTGACAACGGGGATTACATATGGACCAAACCATAAAACAAAAGTACTATGGAAGCAAAAAAGGCGGAACAAATCGATCCAACTCAAAAAACAGGGTTGTTTCTAAGCATTGGGTTTACCCTCTCAATTTTTCTAGTGATCACTGCTTTTGAGTGGAAACAGTATGAGGAAAATATTGTCGATCTCAAAGGCTACAACGCAAATCTCGTCGAAGAATTGATCGATGTACCAATTACGGAGCTTCCACCACCCCCACCTCCAACCGTAAGACAAGTTAACCTTACCGAAGTTGATAATGACAAGCTGCCTGATGAGAATATCCCAACTCTGGATATTGATAATACCTCACAAACCAAGAATGAACTTCTTGTCCCACTTCTGGCAGACCCGGAACCTGAAATAGAAGTTACCTATTTGTTTGTCGAGGAGTCTGCCTCCCCTAAAGGAGGAATGCAAGCCTTCTACACATTTGTAGCCACTCAAATGAAGGGTAAATATCCCCCCCAGGCTAGGAGAATGGGCATTGAAGGTCGTGTATTTGTTGAGTTTATCATCGGTAAAGATGGCTCTCTTTCAGAAGTAAGGGCAATCAAAGGCATTGGCGGTGGCTGCGATGAGATTGCTGTGAAAGTAATTCAATCTGCTCCTCCTTGGAACCCTGGCAAGCAGCGCGGCAAGCCTGTAAAGCAGCGCTACACGCTACCCATCATTTTCAAGTTGGGATAATCTGACTATTCCAATGAAAAAAACCCTGCTTCAAACGAGGCAGGGTTTTTTGTTTCTCCGGCTTAAGGGTGTCATAATATTAGCCCCAGTAACAAGCCGAGCACGATGATAAGTCCTGATGGCATGCGCGTAAAATTCAGCAGCGCAAAGGTTCCAATGGTGAAGGCATAGGTCACAAAGGAATTGTCCAGGGGCTGGAACAGAAAGACTGCGGCGGCCGCAACCAATCCTGCGCTGGCGGCAGAAATTCCTTCGAGCGAAGCACGTACCACTCTGAATTTCTTCAGGCTATCCCAAAACCGAATCAAAAAGAATATCAGGAATGTCCCTGGCAGAAAAATTCCCGCAGCCGACACCAGGGCTCCGGCGATCTGCGTGCCGAGACTTGCATCCTTCATGGAAAGGGCGCCGATGAAAGCGCTGAAGGAAAAGACGGGGCCCGGAATGGATTGCGCAATGGCATAGCCTGAAAGAAACTCAATGGGCGTTAGGTAACCTTTCAGCTCAACAAACTCCGTATACAAGAAGGGGGTGAGTACCTGTCCGCCGCCGAAAACCAAACTTCCATTTCGATAGAAATTCTCAAACAAGAGTACAAGCGGATGCCGGGTAAAATGCCCGAGCACTGCCGCGCCAATCAGTACACCAGCCCAAAGAATAAAATTTTCCCAGCGTATAGAGATTGGCGTTTTTTCCTCACGGGGGTGTGATTTGTATTTGAATGCCGTGATGATCCCGGCAACCACAAGGGCGATGGGATAGAAATAAGGTGATCGGACAAAATACGAAAGCACGGCTGCCGCGACCATGACGAAAATTCCAGTTCGGGTATGTATCGTCTTCACAGACATGATGTATGCCGCATAGCTCACAAAGCCCACCGCCATGGCTGGAACAAATCGCGTAAACTCCAGGGAAAGGTTTCTATCATGGAAGGAATGAATCACCAGCGCTGCAAACGTCATCATTAAAACACCGGGAAGGATCCATACCAACAGCGTCAGGTAAGCAAGATTTGGTCCGCCGATCTTGAAGCCGATCGCTGTAAGGGTTTGGGTTGATGTTGGTCCAGGCAAAACCTGACACAGAGAATTGACTTCGAGCAGGTCCTCCTCTGAGAGGTACTTCCGCTTGGTAACCAGGATCCTGAGAAAATGGGTGAGGTGTGCCTGGGGTCCGCCAAACGTACTGACAGAAAGCGTCAATACATCGCGAAGAAAAACTAGATATCGGGCGCGCTGGTACACTCTTTGGATTACTTCTTGAGACCAATCTCCATCAGCCGTTGATTCAGAAACTCACCGGCGGTGATGTCTCCCCAAAGTTTTGGGTGGGCCGCGTCTGCACAACCTGACAAAGCAGCAAGGCTCATTTCGCTGCGCGGATGCATGAAGAAGGGAATCGAATAACGCGGCATATTCATTAGGTGGCGAGGGGGATTCACCACCCGATGTATCGTAGACTTCAATTTTTTGTTTGTGAGTCTCTCCAGCATATCGCCCACGTTTACAACCAGTTGTTCCGGTAATGCTGTGATGGCAATCCACTTGCCGTCTCTTCGCAAGACTTGGAGCCCATCGGTGCTTGCGCCCATCAGCAGCGTGATCAGATTGATGTCGCCATGCTCTGCCGCACGTACTGCATCTTCAGGAACCTCATCCGGATTTTCTATAGGATAGTAGTGAATCGGGCGCAAAATGCTGTTCCCATGCTTTACCCTGGAATCAAAGTAGTTCTCAGGCAGATTCAAATACAGCGCGATGGCTCGCAACATTTCAACACCAGTCCTTTCCAGCTGTCGGTAAACATCCAGGCTTATTTCGCGAAACTCAGGAAGTTCCGAAGGCCAAATGTTGTCCGGATATTCTGATTTGATGGGATCATCACCTACTACCTGTTGGCCTACATGATAAAATTCCTTGAGATCGCCCGTATTACGTCCCTTTGCATGCTCTTTCCCCTTTCCGATATAGCCTCGCTGACCAGCCAGGCCGGGGATATCATACTTTTTTTTGATGTCGTCGGGGAGACCGAAAAACCTCTTGATCACATCATACAGCTTTTGGGAAAGCTTCTCGTCGAGGAAATGATTTCGAATAGCGACAAAACCTATGGTATTGTAGGCCGCACCCAAGCCATCGACAAATTTCTTCTTCTTTGCTCCGTCCTGGCCGGTAAAATCGGCTAAGTCCAGAGATGGTATTTGGTCATAGAGCTTATCATCCATAGCCACGGAGTATCGTTTACTAAAGCTAAATATTTTTTGGGTAACTTTCGTGCCTTTGGCAGCCCCAGTGGACACTTCTCGTGAGGTATACGGCGCGAAATTTGCAATGACACAATCAAAAGGAAATTTATGAAAACCATTAACCGCAGAAAATTTGTTAAAGACACCGTACAGGCAACGGCCGCGGTCGCCCTGGGATCCGGGCTTTTGATGAAAGCTGGAAGTGCGCAAGCGGCTACCCCTGCTGTCTCGTTCACCCAGATAGCATTGCCCTATTCATACACCGCCCTTGAGCCGGCGATAGACGCCATGACGATGGAGATTCATTACAGCCGTCACCATGCTGCGTACATCAAGAATGTAAACGATGCAATCGCAGCGGAAGCAATTCCTTTCGGCACCGAGGCCGAATTCTTTGCCAACGTTTCCAAATTTTCCGCCAAAGCCCGCAACAATGGAGGCGGAGCCTGGAACCACAACTTCTTCTGGCAGGTGATGAAGCCAGGGGCTACCGCGCCAGCTGGCAAAATTGCTGACGCGCTCAATCAAGGGTTTGGGTCACTGGAAAAATTTAAGGAGCAATTTACGGCTGCCGCACTGGGGCGATTTGGCTCAGGGTGGGCCTGGCTTGTCAATGATAACGGTAAGTTGAGAATTGGATCGACACCCAATCAGGATAACCCTCTGATGGACGCAAGCGAATTGAAAGGGACTCCCCTTCTGGCGTTGGATGTTTGGGAGCATGCCTATTATCTGAAGTACCAAAACAAGCGGGCAGACTATGTCTCCAACTGGTGGTCGATTGTGAATTGGGAGGAAGTTGGAAAGCGCCTGGTCTAGCCGATGAAGTACCTTCTTATTCTCGGAGCAGTCCTACTGACGAGTCTCTCCGCATGTGGGCAAGAGCAGTTGACGATGTATCCAACATTTGGTAGCGTGCACTTTGAATATCAGAAGGACACAGCCATCTATCAGATCACGCCACGGCAGGTTGGGCAAATTCTTTTTGACAATCCTGCCGCATACAAAGAATTCAAGAAGGCCCGAACGAGCAGCACGATTGCGGGCATAATGGGATTTGTAGGTGCCGGATTGCTGATTATTCCGGCAGCCACCGCGGTAGCTGGTGGAGATCCCGAATGGGCATTTGTGGCGGGGGGCGCAGCGCTGGTGATTGGCTCCATTCCGATCAGCACCAACTATCGGCGTCACGCGCAGCATTCCATTGACATGTTCAACAAGCAGCACTCGGCCCTTCGGCCCCGGACAAAATTTTATGTTTCGGGAAGAGGAGCCGCTCTCGTGATTACGTTTTAGCGGGAGACGGGTTTATCAAAACGGTAAGACGGTCATCCGACAATTCGTCTTCACTTATCCGGCTACCACGCAAGACTGGTGCTGCAATTCCGCTTCCTAAAGATTTCTTTGCGCGAAAGACTCTCGCTTCATGCCACCACCCTCCCGCAATAAATGCATTTAATGTCTGCGCGCCTCCCTCAATAATAACGGATCCCAGGTTGCGTCGTTTGAGGTCATGCAGCAGATCAGGTATGAAGTTCTCTCCACTCAATTTTATGAGGGTGAGTTTAGCCTGCTCCGCGTTACGTTTGAGATTGTAGCAAAGCGTTGGCTGTGACCCATCAAAGATATTTAGCGTTTCACCCAGTCGTAGCGAACGATCAATGACGATACGCGTAGGGTTACGACCCGTCCAATCACGGACACTCAACCTGGGATTATCAACCTCAGCTGTAGTCGCTCCGATCAGTACGCCATCTTCTTCTGAGCGCCACTGATGAACCCGTTGTCTGGAAAGCACACTGCTGATCCATACTGGCGCGGGGCCCTCCTGGGCCATGTATCCATCGGAACTTTCGGCCCATTTTAGAATAATAAATGGTATCCCTTGTTCGACGGTGGTAAAAAAACGCCGGTTGAGGTATCGACCTTCTTTCTCAAGAATCCCCTCTGTAATCGCTATGCCAGCCGCGCGTAACTTTTCAATTCCTTTGCCCGACACCAAAGGGTGGGTATCCTGGTTGGAAATCACGACCCGTTTTACACCTGCCTGTACCAGTTTGTCGGCACAAGGTGGTGTCTTGCCAAAATGCGAACAGGGCTCCAGATTTACATAAACAGTGGCGTTTGCCAATTGGGATTGGTCGGCGACCGATTCGAGGGCATTGACCTCCGCGTGAGGCCCCCCATACTTCCTATGCCATCCTTCACCGATTATCCGGTTCTCTACAACAATCACACAACCCACCATCGGATTGGGGCTCACATTCCCCAACCCAAGCTTTGCCAGCTCCAGGGCACGGCGCATAAAAAGAATATCCTGTTCCACAGCTCGAAAGATGGCCAAATGCAAAAACCAAAGCAAATGGTCACGTTTTTCAAAAATCATTACTACACTTGCGGGCTCATGATGCGCGCCAAAGAACTTCACGATCATTTGCTACAGTCGCTGACCCTGGACGTTGGACTGGAAGAGAAGCAAGCTATTATCCGATGGTTGCTTCAAGAGCGGCTAACGCTTTCTGCTGCGGATATCCGCTCCGAGAAATCCGTCAATGCTGCAACCGCTGATTTTGACGAAGCTATCCTCCGACTCAACCGGGGAGAGCCCTTGCAATACATCCTGGGGAATACCGAGTTCTATGGCCGAGCATTTTACGTGAGCCCTGCAGTACTTATTCCCCGGCCAGAAACCGAACTGCTGGTCAGGTTCGTCATCGATGATCTTGGTACGTCTTCGGGAGGGTCGATGCTTGACATTGGCACGGGAAGCGGATGTATCGCGATAACGCTTGCACTCGAGCTTCCCGGCTTCACTGTGTCGGGCACCGATATAGATTCCAGAGCACTGGAAGTGGCTAAACGCAATGCCGCTCATTTGAATGCTCCTGTCCAGTTCATTCAACATGACATTCTACGCAACGAAATTCCGTTCACGAATCTTGATGTCATCCTGAGTAATCCGCCTTACATTCAGGAAAAGGAACGATCAACGCTGGCAAAAAATGTCATTGACTTTGAGCCGGAACTCGCCTTGTTTGTCCCCGACAATGATCCATTCATTTTTCATCGGACCATTTCAAAAAAAGCAAAAAGCGCACTGAAGCCCGGTGGGCTCCTGATGCTGGAAATAAATGAGAAGCTTGGCCCGGAAACGGCAAGTGTTCTTGATGACAACGGATTCATCGAGGTTGCTTTGCTCAAGGACCTGGACAAAAAGAATCGGTTTGTGTCTGGTCGATTGCCTGAATAACGTTTTAGAATTTGATGGTCATCATGGCCATAAAATTTCTGCCTGCCTGCGGATAAAAGTACGGGACTCCACCGTAACTGTATCCATTAGAGGAATACACTACATTTAGCATATTGTTCACCAACAAGCTCCATCCGATGGATCGAAACCCTTTGGAGGAGAGCTCATAACTTAGCCGGACATCATTAATCCAATAGTCGCTTAGCCTGACGTTATCATTTTCTGAATTGTCCAGATACTGTGCCCCGACATATTTTGAAAGCCACGCAGCTTCCAACCCACGTACAGGCTTCCAGGTCAACTGACTGCCGGCGATGATACCCGGCGACAAGATGATCTTTGTATTTTTTATGACCGGGGCATTGTTTTCGAAAACAACAAAATCATTATTCTGATTGATGCTCCAGGTGGCATTGGCATTCAAACTCCAGGTATCAGAAAACCGCATGGCACCCGACAGTTCCAGTCCGGTTCGAAAACTCTTGCCTACATTGGCGCGGATCGGATATCCCTGATTGTCGATGGCGCCGGTCTGTACCAATTGATCGGTGTAGTTCATCAGGTAGTAGTTTACATCAAAGGCAAAGTTTCGCACATTCCGGCGAAGGCCCAGTTCAAAATTGTTTAGCCTCTCCGGACGGGGTAAAACTGCACTTTCCAGATAATCAGAGCGGTTGGGCTCCCGATTGGCAATAGCATAGGAGGCGTACAAAACATCTTTAGCAGAAAGCTTGTAACTGATTCCTGCTTTGGGGTTAAAGAAGTTGAAGCGGTCATCGACGCTGTAGCTGCTTTGATCATCACGCGTTCCTGCCGTCACATAGGAGACGCCCCGATATTGAATATCTACAAATGAATTGAGATGCTCATTCAATTGGTAGTTCCACTTGATATACAAATTGCCATCCCTCTTTTCAGATTGGCCATTGTAGTAGTGGCCCCCGGCCGTGGCCGCCCCAGCTACCGCTGTCCAAATTATCTCACCAAAGTGTTTCGCCACACCATAGTGATGATAGGCGCCTCCAAGGATAATTGAAGATTTGTCGCCTTGATACTGAATGCTGTATGTCAACCCATAGAATTTGTTGTCTAACCATTTCCTGACGACAACATCACTGGCTGCGTAGCTCGTATCAGGAAGTATAAGATCAGGCTGGCCCAAGGTCACAAAGGGTCTGGATTGCTGGTACTCTTCATAAAAGCCACGGCCATAGGTGTAGTGCAATGCTGCTGTAGCACTCCAACGTGTTGACAATTGGTGCGAAGCATGCAGTTGATAGTGATCCTGCCGATAGTCATCCACCTGGTTGTCATAATACCCGGTGATGCCTCCATTCACATCGTAAAGTGCACCCGCATAATTCATTTGCCGATTCGTCTGCAGTGTTGCCTGGTCTACCCCATACCACGACTGATATGTTTTCTCGCTGCCGCCGAAAGTAATGGCCTTGATAATCGTCTTCTTCCCAAAGTAGCCGGCGCTCAGGTAATGGGATGCCAAATCAGAAGTTGCACGATCGACATACCCATCGGAAGTGATCCGGGAGGCTTTTACATCCAGCGCCCAATGATCACGAATCAATCCTGTTCCCCCCCTGACTGTATATCGTTGTGTACCGAAGGAACCCGCAGCTGCAACAAGCTCTGCATACGGGTCTCTTTGAAGAGACGTGGTCTGTAGGTTGATGCTGGCTCCGAAAGCCCCGGCACCATTGGTTGATGTGCCCACCCCACGCTGAATCTGGATGCTCTGCGTGGATGACGCGATGTCCGGGATGTCTACCCAAAACGTTGATTGCGATTCGCTGTCATTATAGGGTATCCCATTGATGGTAACATTTATTCGCGTCGCATCGCTGCCGCGAATCCGTATTCCGGTATACCCAATCCCCGCTCCGGCATCCGAGGTGGTTACCACAGATGGCGTCCAGTTCAAAAGAAGGGGAAGGTCCTGACCAAAATTCTGCTTCTGCAACGTCGGCCGGCTTATATTGACATAGGCGGTAGGTGTCTCTTCATTTGCGCGGGTTGACTCAACGATGATCTCATCGGTTAGCGCTGAAGTTTCCTCCATGTTCAAGTCCAGCACAGTATCTGACTTGATATCCAGGGTATCCTTTCGATCGGCATAGCCCACAAACCTCACCCATATCGCATGGCGGCCGCCTGAAATTTTCCCCAGGTTGAATCCTCCAAACTCATCAGTCACCGTTGATTGCTTCCCACCATCTACCTGAACGGTTGCGCCAGCCATCGGCCGCCGCGATCCAGATTCCAGGACGGTTCCCCGAACGGAAAATTGGGCCAGGGCATGACTACCTATCCCGAGGAACACGCACAGCCAAAACAATTTATACATGGTACTCGTCGAATTGCTTCTGCAACGATTAGGGGATGTGTTGCAGAACGATTTACTGACTTGCCTCCCTTCGGCCGCATTACCGGCATCAGGTTCAGTGGGTATAATCTCAGCCCGTGTATTAAGGCACCCCTAATGGCACAAAGATAGGAGGAATTGACAGTTGACAAAAGCAGTTGACAGTTGACAAAGGGCAATTGACAAAGGGCGCGCCAAACGTAGGAACTCTTTGTCAACTGTCAACTTGCGTCAAACGGTACACTGGATGAGTAGAAAAGTCGAGCAGCTTGGGAAAAACCAATTGTCAACTGATCCTTATGGGGTCCTGCTGATATAGCGAAACCATTGCCTTGTAGATGCCTGGCAGGCGTTTTTCAAATTCGAGGGGGCGCTCAAAAAAGTTCTCTGCAGCAACGGCAAAAAATTCATGGAAGTTGGTAAGGCCATAATCGCGAAAGAAATGATCCTCTTTGCCTGCAGCCTCTGCCAATTCTTTTGTGGCAATTGCTAGAAATCGGTCCGCTGACGCCGGATCGAAGGTTTCGTATTTGGTTATTGCGTGCTCAAGCCACAAGGCATGCGCGTATTCATGAATGATGAGGTTCAATCCATCCACCGGCGATTCAATTCCTTCAGCGATACCCGTCCATGACAAGGCAATCATCCCGGCCGCCGGATTCGTTTCTCCCTTGTGATACTTCTTTGAAAACCTGGAATAGTAGGCTTCCGGGTAAACCAAGATCGTGTGAATCATCAGAAAACATTTCTCCGGAAGGAACAACGTCATTTGTGCAGCGACACTGGCCAGTAAGTGACGGATCTTTTCCTTGTCCTTGCGGGCGTAGCCATGAAATTTCTTGAACTTGATGGTTGTGGTATTCAAGAAATAGAAAGCCCGCCACTGAAACTTCCGCTTGTCCGCTTCATCGAGCTTGTGATAGAGCGCATAGTATGGCGCTATGCCCAGGTCCTCGGAGGGGAGGGTGAAGCGGAGATAATGAAACCGCAGCCAGGTCATGTGCCGATGGGTCCAAACGTTGTACCCAACGAAGAGGGAGATGGCGGACACCAGGAACAGTCCGCCCATGATCAGATTTTCTTAAGCAGCGAGACCATCGAGCAATAGCCGGAAAGGGTTGTCCGGAGGTCAGCGATCTTTATCCGCTCCTGTTTCATGGTATCCCGATCCCGGATTGTAACAGTATCATCCTGAAGCGTCTGATGATCAACGGTCACGCAGAATGGTGTTCCAATCGCATCCATCCTTCGATAACGCTTCCCGATGGTATCCTTGTCTTCGTAGTATGACGAAAACTCAAATTTGAGATCATGCATAATGGCCTCGGCCTTTTCAGGCAAGCCGTCCTTCTTCATGAGCGGCAGGATAGCCACTTTGTGCGGCGCCAGGGCTGCAGGAATTGCCAGCACAACCCGCTCGCTTCCGTCTTCCAGCTTTTCTACTTTATAGGAATTCGAAAGTGTGGCGAGAAACAACCGATCCAACCCAATAGACGTCTCAACCACATAGGGGATGTAGCTCTGATTTGATTCTGCATCAAAATACTGAAGCTTCTTGCCTGAGAACTTCTCATGACTTTTCAGGTCAAAGTCTGTACGGGAGTGAATGCCTTCCAGTTCTTTGAAGCCCATGGGGAAATTGAACTGGATATCACAGGCCGCGTTGGCATAGTGTGCCAGGTTGAGGTGATCGTGAAAGCGGTAGTTTTCGTTGCCCAGGCCCATGGCACGGTGCCATTTCATCCGCTGTTCTTTCCAGAACGCGTACCAGGTCATTTCCTCACCTGGCTTCACAAAAAACTGCATCTCCATTTGTTCGAATTCGCGCATGCGGAAAATGAACTGGCGCGCAACGATTTCATTGCGGAACGCTTTTCCGATCTGTGCGATGCCGAAAGGTATCTTCATCCGCCCTGTCTTCTGAACATTGAGGAAGTTGACAAAAATTCCCTGGGCTGTTTCAGGACGGAGATATATCTTGTTTGCATCTTCAGCAATCGAACCCATTTCAGTGGAGAACATCAAATTGAACTGCCTCACGTCCGTCCAGTTCTTGGTACCTGAAACCGGATCGTTGATCTCGAGGTCGGTCATCAACTGTTTCATGGCCGCCATATCGCCGGACGACATCGCATTCTTCAGGCGCTCATTGGTGTCTTCTACCTTCTTCGCGTACTCCATCACCCGGGGGTTGGTGGCGATGAACATGGTCTTGT
Organism: Cyclobacteriaceae bacterium; assembly: GCA_043750575.1. Lineage (GTDB taxonomy): Bacteria > Bacteroidota > Bacteroidia > Cytophagales > Cyclobacteriaceae > ELB16-189. Next base: position 19,001 of record JAYVBH010000011.1, on the reverse strand, counting down.
CAAAGGATTCCCCAAAACGTTTTGCGGCTTTCTCTACTTCTTTGTCAATCTTCTCCTGGATTTTATCGACCGCGTCCTCGATCAGTACATCGGCGCGGTAACGCTTCTTGGAGTCTTTGTTGTCGACCATGGGGTCATTGAACGCATCCACGTGCCCCGATGCCTTCCAGATGGTGGGGTGCATGAAGATGGCGGTATCGATCCCAACGATGTTATCCTGAACCTGCGTCATGAAGCGCCACCAGTATTCTTTCAGGTTGTTCTTCAGTTCCACGCCGTTCTGTCCATAGTCATATACCGCGCTGAGGCCGTCATAGATTTCGCTGGAGGGAAAAATGAACCCGTATTCTTTGGCGTGGGCGACCACGTTCTTGAGCAGGTTATCGTCTTGTTGTGCCATAGGGTCGCAAATATAGATCATGATTTCTAGGATTAGATAGATGCCGCGTTAGATTTTGGGTTCAAAATCAGCGAAAACAGTGAAGATTTTCATGCCAGATATCCCAATGATTACCGAAATTCGATAGCTGGTTCTACCGACAATACCATGAAAATACGCGAAGCAACCGATGCCGACAGCGCGGCAATCCAGCGTTTACTGGAACAGTTAGGGTATCCGGAAATCACCCTTGACGACACACGTCAAAACCTGGAAAACCACCGTAGCACAGACTACAAAGTTCTTGTTGCAGAAATCGACCTGTTAGTCGTTGGTTTCATCGCATTGCATAGCTTTCATCTGCTGCACTGGCGCAAGAAGATGGGGCGCATATCATCCTTTTGCATTGAGGAAGGCTTGCGCTCGAAGGGGATTGGGCGTGAACTGCTTCATGCTGCCGAAAAATGGCTGTCCGAACAGGGGTGTGAAAAACTGGAAGTCACCAGCAATGCAAAACGCACACGGGCCCACCAGTTTTACCTCGACCTGGGGTGGGTGGACGACTCCAGGCGGTTTGTGAAGTATGGTAAGCACTGATTAAGACAGCAGCGCTAATTAATATTGAATATTCAATATTGAATTGAATATTAAACAGGGCCAAGTTTGGCGTGCGGGTTTGAACTTTCTTCGCTTTAGCCGGAATGACGTGACAATAAGCGTTCTCAAGATAACTTGAGTACTTTCACACAAAATTTGAAACATGCCTGAATCCAGCACATGCCCCAAGTGCCAATCGACATACGGATACCCTACGGGCACTTCGATGATGTGCCCGGAATGTGGCCACGAGTGGACCGTCAATGAAGTTGTTGAAGCTGTTGCTGAAGAAGCTGATTCATCTGTCGTGAGAGATGCCAATGGCAACGTGCTGCAGGATGGTGATACGGTTGTTATTATTAAAGATTTGGCCGTGAAGGGTTCCTCCAAAGCCATTAAGGCAGGCACCAAAGTGAAGAACATCAAACTCTCCAGCGGAGATCATAATATTGATTGCAAGGTGGAAGGCTTCGGGGCCATGGGTCTTAAATCCATCTTTGTGCGCAAGGGGTAATTATGGACGGGCTGGCCCGCCTACGGAGACCTGGATGACTCCAAACAGTTTGTGAAGTACATTAAACACAAACTGAAGCTACACCTCCAATTAATATTGAATATTGAATATTCAATATTGAATATTAATTGGACCCCTGCCGCCGCATCATTCATAACTCCTAACTCCCCTCCACCTACATTCTTCCGGCATTCACCGCCTCTCCCCCCTCCCTCGCCTATCTCCCCTATCCACTACCGAAAAAACACCGTTTCTTTGAACAAACAAACAGATATGGAAACGAACATGAACAAAAACGACGGCTCCGGAAACCGGATGCAGCACAATTCAGGAAGGGTTATAGCAGGCATTGTATTGCTAATGATTGGCCTCGCTTTCTTTGCCCGCCAGGCCGGAGTTGATCTGCCTCGTTGGCTTTTTCAATGGCCAATGATCCTTATTGTGGTCGGACTTTACATAGGCGCACGCCAGTCGTTCCGCCTGGGCGGATGGATTGCAGTGTTGCTCACCGGTGCAGTATTTCTCTCCGACGATATTCTCGAGGACTTTGACCTGGACATTGGTCATTACCTATTCCCCACCCTGTTCGTTGGCGCCGGTCTGTATATGATTTTCAGACCCCGTCGCAAAGAGTGGACCACGGACACAACACTTATGTCCGATGACGTGATTGACTCCACAGCCATTTTTGGAGGGAACAAAAACAAAATACTTTCGAAAAACTTCAAAGGCGGAGAGATCAGCACCTTCTTTGGCGGATCTGACATTGACCTGACGCAAGCGGATATCCAGGGGACTGCCGTCATTCAAAGCTCAACGGCTTTCGGCGGCGTGAAATTGATTGTTCCTGCCCATTGGAATATCAAATCAGAAATCATCTGCATTTTCGGCGGCATTGATGATAAGCGCCCACAAGCCAAGGAAGGTTCTGATCCGAATAAGACGCTCGTGTTGAAAGGCTCGTGCATCTTCGGTGGTGTTGACATTAAGAGCTACTAATCATTCACCCGCCATGAACTGGTACGTCGCCAAACTTATATTCCGGATTGCCACACCATCAGGTCAGGAGGTTGCTCAGTTTGAAGAGCACCTCCACCTGATCCGGGCAACTTCCTTTGAAAAGGCCTTCATCAAAGCCCGCCTTATCGGCATCACGGAAGAAGGCCAATTCAGCAGCCAAAAAGAGAATGCCGGACAATGGGAATTTGTAAATATCTCCGAATTGAATCCCTTGCAAGAACTGCCCGCCAGCCTGACCTGGTATAAAGATGTTGAGTTAGCAATTAGGCGGTCGGGCTGGAGTGACGGACTTGAAGTATATTCGCAAACGCATCAAACGATGGAGGCGCGCTCTTACATAAACCTGATACATGAGAAGGCAGCGGCGTTGGTGACTGGGTGTTAGGTATTAGGTGTTGGGTATTAGGTGTTGGGTATTAGGTTGCAGGTCTCAGGTATCAGGTATCAGGTTTCAAGTATCAGGCTGCAGGTATCAATTTGAAAGGTTCAAGGTTCTCCGCCTACGCCAAGGCTTCGGCGGACACGTCGGCGGACAAAGCAAATCACTAAATTCCCAAATTCCCAAATCATCAAATTCCCGAATCACCGAATCACAAAATCAATGCCCATCTCATACACCAAAATCATTCTCCTGTACATCGCATGGTGGTGCGTGTGGGGGGCGGTTCAGGTGTACTTCCAGATGGAGTTCGGCATTGACTTCAACACTTCTTTAAAAGATGCCCTTGTCACGCAGGTGATTTTTGCCATGGCCGGATACACCATCAACACCTCCATGCATTCCTATCAGCCGAGTGGCAAGCATGCGCTGTACGTTGTCGGGTGGAGCATCGCGCTGGCCTATATCTGTCTTTATCTGCAGTACGAAACCCTGATACGAATGATTGACGACGGGCCATATCGGGTTTTTCTAAATAATTCCCGGGCCATCCGGGGCACGTTCGGGTGGCTGATGATGATGCTTGTGGCCGTGCTTACCTGGTTCTGGGTGTATGTTAAGGACAAACAAGAAAGTGATAAACGAAAGAACGATGCTATTCAATTGGCACGCGAGGCTGAACTGACGAACCTACGGCAGCAACTCCAACCCCATTTTCTTTTCAACAGCCTCAACTCCATCAGCGCGCTGGTGATGAGCCAGCCTGAGCAGGCGCGCAAGATGGTTCAGCAGCTCTCAGACTTTCTGCGCGGCACCATCAAGAAAGACGATAAGAGCTTTGTCACGCTCGAGGAAGAGTTAACGCACCTTCAGCTTTACCTCGATATAGAGAAGGTTCGCTTTGGCCATCGCCTGAACACCGATATTCGTTGCGATGAAGCCCTGTTCACAAAACAACTCCCGTCGCTTATTCTTCAGCCCGTCGTAGAAAACGCCATCAAGTTTGGCCTCTACGATACAACCGGCGACATCACCATTGTTATTGAAGGCCGCATGGAGGGCAACCTGTTGGAGATTTCGGTGCGCAACCCGTTCGACGAGGCCACCTCCTCACGTTCGGGCACCGGCTTTGGGCTCACTGCTGTGCAGCGGCGGCTCGACCTGTTATTTTTGCGCAACGACTTGCTGAAGACATCGAAGGAGTCCGGCATATTTGTAACATCCATTAAAATTCCTCAACCAGCATGATCACGACGGTACTGATTGATGATGAACCACTCGCCCGGAGCATTGTACGGGAATATCTGGGCGACCACAAAGAAATCACCATCGTTGACGAGTGCGGTGACGGCTTTGCTGGTGTTAAAGCCATCTCGCAACACAAACCAGATCTGATTTTTCTGGATATCCAAATGCCCAAGATCAACGGGTTTGAAATGCTCGAGCTGCTGGAATCACCACCGGGTGTAATTTTTACTACTGCCTTCGACGAGTACGCCATGCAGGCCTTTGAGCGGCATGCAGTTGACTATTTGCTAAAGCCATTCAGCAAAGAGCGCTTTGACAAAGCCGTGGCGAAGTGGAAGGCCCATGGCTCAAAAAGTAAAGAAGACACCACCGCACTGCTGACCAGCATCTCACAACCGGAGGAGCGGCAGCGGATCGTGGTAAAGAAAGGCAGCAACCTGGTGATCCTCCCTGTCCACACGGTGTATTACATCGAAGCCTTTGACGACTATGTCAAAGTCCACTCAAAGGAAGGGTTCTATTTGAAGAAGAAAACCATGTCGCACTACGAGAAAGTGCTGGATCCTTCCCAGTTTGTCCGTGTGCACCGCTCCTTCCTACTCAACCTTCAGGAATTGACGCGCATTGAGCCGCTTACCAAAGACAGTCATGTTGCGCTTTTGAAAAGTGGGGTAAGGGTGCCACTGAGTGAGGCGGGGTTTGCGAAGTTGAGGGGGGTGCTGGGGATTTAGGAGCGGATCCTGGTTGGTTGCTCTGTCAGACACTCGCACATTATTGCCATAGTGGCTCCTCTTTCCAGCCGTCAGGAAATCCCATGTAAGTCAAGAAGGATGGTGGACATTGCTCGAGATGCTTTCTCATTCTCAGAACATGAGAGTTTCCAGGGCTTATTAATTTTAGAATATAGATAATACAACTCTGTGCCGCATAACACTGATGAGGGTTCAGGGTGATGTTTGTCAAGAATGGCTTAAGTGTTACCGTGGGCATGATGGGCGCCTGAGTCAATGCCCTGTTCCAGAGTCGCCCGTGATGAGCACAGATGTTGCGCAAATTACTGAGGGTGTGCATCCAACTCTCCAGTACTTTGGGATGACCCAATCCAAAGTGTCGCGCAACATTTTTTTTCGCTTGACACATTTTTAGGTTCTCAAATAATTTGGACAGTAGACCCATCGTGGTCACCTCCAAGCTCATCCAGGACGGAGGCCTCAGTGGATTCGTGTACTTATTCTGGTAATGGTGAATAAATGTTTCTGATGACCTACTAATCTCCTTGTCCAAACTACTTAAATCTCGTCTCAACAGCTTGGGGTCCTTATAGAGAGTTGGGTTCTCGAACCAATGACTCCCATAAGCCACAGCGAATTGATAGATGATTTGTGTTCGCAGCGCAATTTCAATTCTTTCGATGGCGTCAAATACCAGCAGCCGAAGCTCCCTATCGAAAACGTACAAGTTCAGGATTTGATCAAATGTGGTACCGGGCCGAAAGGGGTGATTGGGTACAGTATTATCCTGAAAGGGATAGGTATAGGCGCGAAGTCGATAATAGCTGATATTCGATAAATAAAGAGCAGCCTTGGCCGTGTCAGGAACATTCAAGCCTCGCCCTGCCAAGAGGGCGATTTGATCATCAATCGAGATAGGAGGTTTGGTGTAGTTCACGTAATAAAAAAATAACCCACCGGGGTGCGCTTGCAAGCAGAGGCGTGGCGGGTCTTATTGATGTCAAAAGTATAAACGAATATGCGTTGGTCAAGGTTCCGAAGGATAATAATTTTATCAGGCTGGGAATCGTTAAAATCGCCCATTTCCCACTGGGTCCCGGGCTTTATACCAACCAGACAACGCGTCAGGAGACCCATATAGCGCGCGTCTGGCGGCGAAGGTATGGCGCGACTTCTCCGACGCGTGCCCGCTGGATAGTTCCCCCTCTCGCGCGCGTCCTCCATCGCAAAGCGCTCTGGCGCGGCATCATGCCTTCGGCAGACAGGTCTCCGGACGCGTGCCCAACCAGTCTTTCCTACGAACCATTAATGCCTCCACTCGTCAATTAAAATTTATTCTAACCAAGTAACTCAACATCAATCAATCCATTGCCACCGTTATAGTTCCGGGCGGAAGTATAAAGAGAATCACTCAAGATCATTTTTCATTTTGACTATTTGTGGCATCAATTCTTCGCTTTCGACACTCAACCGGCACGCGTCATAGACGTCGCGCCAGAACCACAGTTGAACACGCGCGCCAGATGGGGTTCAATTAGGAGACTTCCTGAACACGCGCGCTAGATGGTAAGTGAGAAGGGGGATGCGCGGCTATATCGTGCGCAGTCGCGTTGGTGTTGGAGGCCTAACACCAACACGGGGCGGGGGGTTGAGGGGACATCGGAAACCCGACATAGACCCCTTTGATTAAAGGTTGATTATTCAAAGAAAAGGCCACCTGTTTAAAGGTGGCCCCGGAACGGGACGATGTGATTTGTTCGGGTTGTGCTATTGCTCCAATGTCATTGTTATGCTGCCATCCATATTGATGATTAGGTATCTCCTTCCATTAACGTCAGCAACGCCATTTATTTGTGGACCAGGAATGGCAACGGTTGGCGAGGCTCGGACTTTATCGCCGTCTCCTTCTGATCTTTGCCATACGTTCCAGCCTGAATGGGGTGAACCTTTAGCCTCAATGACAATAACATGGCCAAAGCTAAAGTCCGAGGGCGTTATAACCCACGGGACATTTGTTTCAAAGTTGCCGCCCTCTACCATACCACCATCTGCTTTAACCGTAAAGTCCTTGGTTTGTTCTTTGCAGGTGATTTTGTAATCATAAGCTGAATTATTTCTCCACCTGACAATGGTGGTTATTGCGAGGGCAGGGACAGGTGGCTCAACAGCTGTCTTGGTCTCAACAGATTCCGTGCGCTTTTGCGTGCAGGCGGATACCATTAGTGTGATGCCGATCGCAATAATGGTTGATTTCATGATCAAGTACTTTTGCATAGAACTCTGGGTTTGGTTTATGAGGATAAGTTAAGTGAGATATTACTCAAGTAGAAGTCGATTGTAATTTCTTTGCAGCCCGACTAGGGAACGGGAACGGATATGACAGGCCCCCGGCTCCTAATGTTCGGGGGATTGCTCCCCCACGTCCTCAATGCCTTGCAGAAGGACGGACCCCTCTCTCGCGCGTCTTCCATCGCAAAGCGCTCTGGCGCCGAGATAATCGCTCAAGATCGTTTTTCATTTTGACTATTTGTGACATTAATTCTTCGCTTCCGACACTCAACCGGCACGCGTCATAGACCTGTCTGCCGTAGGTTCACCGAAGGCATGACGTCGCGCCAGAACCATAGTTGAACACGCGCGCCAGATGAGAACGCATTCAACGGGCACGCGCTTCAAGCGCGCGCCATAAGTGATCAGTCTAAATCTTCCCCACATAAATCACCCCAGGAATATTGTCGCCAAAGTTGAATTGCCGATGAAGTACACTCTCCAAATTGACTGTTATAAGTCCCAATTGGTACTGCCAGTTTGGATTGTTGTGTGTTATCGGGAAAGCAATGAATATTATGAACTTGTCCTCGAAATTCGTGTTAATCAAGTTCTCAATGTCCTCATTGACACCCGCTATGTTTTTCGTGATCGGTCTCGTTGTATTTATTACGTTCGGGTATCTAATGTTTGTGTTCACTGTTTTCAATTCGATTCCAACCGTATCAAATGATACATCAATTCTTCCAATTTCAGGCAATGCATTCTTTCCCCCTCTAACTAATATGTCAATGATCTCAACCTTAAACCAACCTTCAAATTTCGCTCTTCTATGGGCAAATTTTGTCAAGCCCCTCGAATTTTGAATTCTGTCAATTATAGGGTCAACAATTAGATCAAAGAGTTCTTGAGTAGTCATTCATTCAGTTTTAGACTTGATTTCGAAATCCAGTGTAGTCTCTGATCAAATCTATGTCAACTTTGCTATTAATATCGACTTCTTGCATTACCACGGTTGAGGAGTCATGGTGAACATCAATTATCCTAAATTTTGAACCTCTTTTGAATAGTATCTCCATTTCTACTTTGTTTAGACTGGAAAGATCTTTGCCAAAACTTTCAGTTTTCAGTGTTTCAATTTGCCAAGTAACAGGCCTATTGTCCCAGTGCTCAATTGACGTAGATAAGTATCCTGGGCAGTAAATTGTTTTTGTAGTATTTTTCTTGAACCAATCTAGTTCAAATTTAGTATCCGCGTCCGGACCATCCATTCTATATACAGTGCCGGAGTAGGATTTGACTTTCTCCAATGCTTTGTCCAAATAATCGATGAACAGTTCCTTGCACTTTGTAAGTTTCAATCCATTTCGCAGATCATCATTTATCCAGGTGAGTCCTTGCCCAATATAATAAGTGATAAAGAATGCCTCCTGCGCGGAATGCTCATCAAGTTTTTGCACCTCGTTATTTGAATATTTGGGGACAATCTTTTCATATGCCAATCTAATTCTTGGCTTTTCATCGTCGCAGATATCGAATAGTTCATTTAACCCGTCCATAGTATTAAATAGTAGTCGCTTCAGTGGCCTTAATTCATTTAGGGCCTAATTTTCTAGAGACTGAATCTAGCTTTGCTTCTTGAACGTTAAGCTCTTCTCTAATAGAATCCAAGGTATAACGTGATTGTTGTATAAGTTTATGTTGCTCGTCCAGTACCAAAGCTGATCTATCAACTTCACGTTCCAATCTGTTGTTCTGATTGCATGAGTACAATAGGACAGCCACATTGATTGCGGCGAAACTCAAATTACCATAGGAAATGACTTTAGCAAGGACCTTCTTAAGGTCATTTCTCTTTCTGAATTTTAGATAGCCTCCTTTGTCATTGACTCTTCGGCCTTTTGCTGTGATAACTGACAATTTTGTACTACCGATTTTGAACTTTATCAATTCCTTGTCAGACAATTCATCAATTATTAACTGATTATCAACGGCATCTGAATGTTCTGCAAGCCAAGCCTGAATATCAGTAGCCAGGTCGGAACCCTCTGAGCCATTTAGTTTTTGAAGTATAAGATCAACTTTATCGTCGAATTTCATGATTTTGAAATTTAATGATTTGGAGCCCCTAAATTTAGCGATTAGCGAGTATTGAATGAGCGGCTATTTTACATAATGTGCTTATACGCCAAGGGGTTTTTACCCCCCGGAGCGTAGCGGAGCCCTTGGGTTGTCGCGTATAAGACCACGTTATGTAATGTAGCTTTGGATGTGCGCTGGATTCGTTTCAATCAAGGTGTAGGTCCGCAGTCCCTTGTGGTTAACCTACACGCCAAATAAATTCGGAATTTGAAGGCGGGATGGGGGATAGGAGGGCATACCTGCATTGTCTGCATCCCTCAAATTTTTTTGGACTGTTTCCTTAAGGAATGGCTATATTCTGGCTAGCTAAAGTTGAGTTAACTATGAACATAAGAGATTATCAACAGCTTATACTGGCTCTTCCAGTCAGGCAGCAATCATTCACGACTAAGAGAGAAACCTGGCTTAAGGCGGAACTTAAGGTCAAAGGGCTCTCTGAAATCAATAATCGAATTTTTGATGGTGAGGAGTTCATAACGATTAGCCGCGACGATATTTTCACACGGAATGCTGGTGAACGATTTTTCATGAGTATTTATTGGGGATATCCATCGGGAATGCGAGGCCATAATTTTATAAGGATTGCAGTTCATTTTGAAATGATACTTGGTGCCTTAGTTGATTTCATTAATAATAATGCGGCGGGGCCCACAGCAGATGATTTTCGGAAATTTGCTGATAAGATGAAGGTTATCCCTGGGTTAGGATTGTCGACCTACTCAAAGCTTTTGTACTTTTTTGAACCGCTGATTGACTCCATTCCTTGTTTGATTTTAGATCAAAGGCTTATCAATTGTTTTGCTAACGGTACTTTTTCGGAGTTTAAAGAACTTAAAGGTATTAATTACAACAACGCTCAAAGTAAATATCTCCAGTACATAAGTCTTGCTAAAGACCTAGCGAGTAGCATGGAAACGAAGTCAGAGAATATCGAGCAGTTTTTGTTTTTGTTTGGCAGTAGCCTGAAGGTTCAGTAGCCCAGAAAATATTTGTTTATGGCTTAATTTCTTCAGTTGATTCCCCCTTCTTCTTCACTTTTCTGAAGGTTCGATAGATTTTGATGTGATGGGTGAACACTGATTGGACGCGAATTGAGTATTCGTTTAACCTCTTCAACTTTCCCGCAAGGGCGTTGTCTGCATAGATCTTGAGTTTGCAACCTTGATAGTCACCGTTACATATCTCGACCCAAATTTCCCATTCTGATTGAACGGGGTCCTTCCGGAAGACATGAATATGAAGCTCTTGACTTGACTTTAATATTGTATACTTAATTTCAGGACCATCGAATTTTCTTCGACCAATTTTCTCTCCGGGCTTTGATAACTTATCTATTGCAGTTCCAGCTTCCTTACCTGCCTTGGCAAGTCTATCGGGACCTTTATTCATTTTCCTAGGACGGTACTCAATCGACACTGTTGCCCTGGCCAACTTATTCAATTTTGCCCTAGTCTTATCTAGTTCGTCAAGGAGCTCATGATTCTTAATGGGTTTTTGTTCATGGTTCCTCCACTTGTTTCTACGATAGTCGGAAATTCGGAAGGCTGATGTCTTTTCCTTATCGTTTAAGTGATATCTGTCTGTAATGAAGATCACTTTATTAATACGACTTAACTGCTGGCCGAATTGGTTATACACCGCGATGGTTTCTTGCATGGCACTGATTAGGGCTTCCAATTCCAATCGTTCAATATTTCCTCCTTTGTAGGTACCCTTAGAGATTGAAATTGGCTCACGTCCTACGAAATCCGGGAAGGTGATAACAAACCCGATACCTCCAGAATTCTGAGAATCATAATCCATTGCACCGTCACAGTTGACATACAGTGCATATGGATTCTTGATGAGCATATTTTAGGCAAGTTAGCCCTTGATTATTCCGCGCTTAATTAGCTCCTTCATAACGGTTTCAGAAACATCATAGTCGCCACTCTTTACTAGATTTCTTGCAAAATCAGGATCTCGTTTAAGGACATATCCGAGTTGCTTGCCTTTGTGGGTTCGGTATTTGATGACGAAGTTGAGATCCTTAATCGTGAAATTGGATTCACCCCCCTCTCGCGCGCGTCTTCCATCGCAAAGCGCCCCATATAGCGCGCGTCTGGCAAAAGGTCTGGCGCGGCGTCTCCGGACGCGTGCCCAGCCAGTCTTTCCTACGAAGCATTAATACCACCACTCGTCAAGTGAAATTTATTTCAACCAAGTAACTCAACCTCAATCACTCTATTGCCACCGTTATAGTTCCGGGCGGAAGTATAAAGATAATCACTCAAGATCATTTTTCATTTTGACTATTTGTCGCATCAATTCGTCGCTTTCGATATCCGACCGGCACGCGTCATAGACGCCGCGCCAGACGGGGAACACGCGCGCTAGATGGGGTTATCTGCGGCTGCACGAGAGTTGATGGCAATCCTTTCCAACAATTCTCTATCGCTATCATCGGAAACTTTCTTTGGTTTTTCTATCATCGAATGTAGCAAATAAAATGTAAACCCATCGGCCCCGCCCGAGCGACGCCAGCCGTCAATACCTCATTTCTCGCTTAGGACTACTGAAGCATCAAGGCTTTAGTCCGGCTTTTTCATTGAGTCAAATAGCCTCTCGTAGTTATCCATTTCGGACCTCTTTACTGCCTCATAAAACTTCTGCTTATCCTCAGCCGACATGCCTTTGCACCGCTCGTCAATAAGAAGTTCCATGATCACATTCTGCTTGGCTAGAATGCTTATCACCTGAAGCCCAACTGATTTCAGGTTGATGATTCGTTCGTCATTTGGTTCCATATCACTTTAATTAATCGAAATTCAAAGCCGCTCGAGACCTCAATGAAAATGAAGCCGCCCCGACGAAGAAGTAGGATGTCCTCAAAATGATTGACAGTACACCACCGGCAACCAACCACCAGTAGCGCGTTAGCTACGCCCATTCACCTTCTTCTTTTTCATCCGAGCGTTGGTCCGGAAATTCTTCAGGACCAATTCGAAGCACACACTTCATTCGGAGCAGGACTTCTAGTCCATATCATACCTGCGCGTCTTCTCATCCCTGTGCTGGTTTGCACGCACGTACATTTCACAATAACCTCTCAATAAGCCAATATAAGCAATCTCTAATAGAATTTTGAGCGTCATTTGGTCCAGCGCCCCATTGCGGTACAAATACCCCTTCAATGGGGGTTAATTATATACACAACAATCCAGTAAAAGCAGGCTCGTGCAGAAATCCCGAAGAGTATTCATACTCAAGTGCTCGTTTTTATATTCGCAATGAGAAGAATTGGGATTTTCTGGTACACTATGATGGATAGGGTAAGTGAGAAGGGGGATGCGCGGCTATATCGTGCGCAGTCGTGTTGGTGTCGGAGGCCTAACACCAAGGGGCGGGGGTAAGAAATTGTCAATAAGGGTGGCGGCATTATTATAGCTTAGAATTCATAACTTAGGCTTCCTTCCTCCCTGGGAACTGCCCACCAAGGCTAGTCTAGTTGTTAGCCTGACGCATTTGTGTTTATCTGACCAACTAAACTTGATCCAATATGAACTTAAGAGATTACCAACAGCTAATAATGTCCCTCCCAGTTAGGCAGCAATCGTTCACCACCAAAAGGGATACTTGGAAGAAGGCTGAAAGTAAAGTTAACGGGCTGTCTGAAAGAAATGATAAGATTTTTACTAACAGAAAATTTATTGCCATTAGCAGGGAAGATGTTTTCAAGGGGAATGCTGGAGAGCGTTTTTTAATGACCCTATATTGGGGATATCCTTCGGGGATGCGGGGGCGAAATTTTGAGAATATTGCAAACCATTTGGAAATAATTCTCGATGCGCTCATCGATTTTATTAATAACAATGAAGCGGGACCAACAGAGGAGGGGTTTAAGAAATTTGCTAAGCAAATGAAGGTTGTTCCTGGGCTAGGGTTATCAACATATTCGAAACTGTTGTACTTTTTTGAGCCCTGCATTGATTACAATCCATGCTTGATTCTCGACCAAAGGCTTATTGATTGTTTCGCCAATGACACTTTTTCTGAGTTCACTAAGCTTAAAGGAATAAATTATACTAACGCTCAAAGTAGATATGTGCAGTACTTAGATCTTACCAAAGACCTGGCAGACTCTATTGGAACAAAGCCAGAAAATATAGAACAATTTCTATTTTTATTTGGGAATAACCTGAAGGTTAAGGAAGAGGTAAACAGTGAGATAAGTACCTATTGGAATGGTTATTGTCCAGAGAGTTATATTAAAGGTAAGAGGGTTCGCATGAGGTTAAACACCTCCGATTTTTTTGAAAGTGAGGAGACTGGTCTTCAAATCTGTCTTCTGCCTGGAGTCCAAGCTATAGTATTGAACTTCAGAGGAAAGGGTAAATTTCGGGTTACTCCCGAATATGGTGATGAAATAGTCAACGGTGAGATTTTAAGCCCTCAAAATATGGGCCACGTCCCATTCAATAATCCGACTGTAATCTTTAATAGTGGAGAAGAGATAAGGAATTATATAAAGGCCTTAAAGTAGAAGATGATTAGGGGCATGCGCAAATTGTGTTTAGTCCAAATATATTTTGAGGTTAGTCCCTTAAAGCGCGCGTTTAGCTATTTGGTCTGGCGCGACGTCTCCTGACGCCCACCTTCAGAGGCTTATGGGCGGGCAGGCGTGCCGGTCGGGTCTTGGAGCCGAAGAAATGATGCGATGAATTGTAAAGACGCCGCGCCAGAACCATGAGGGAACACGCGCGCCAGATGGGGGTAGATTGTCCTTCAAATGCGGCACGGACGGCAAGTCCGGATCAACAGGGGTTAAAACTGAATTGACTATACTTCCAATTCTAAAATATTATCTGACTCCCCAATTTGTTTTAAGTCCGGCATTGAACTTCCTGCAATACCCTTTATGGAGCCGATGAAATGATTGGTGTTAAGCAATACTTTTTCCAATTGCTTTTCACGCTCCTTCCAGATTCTTTCCATGGCACGTTTCTCTTTAATGTAACTATCCTGAAGACTTGTAAACCCCTCGACTATTGAACCTATCTGAAGTTTAAATTCATTGCTCATTAAATAATCATAAAGCATTTGTGTTTTTTCACCTTTGTTAGTTTGAGAAGAGTATGCCTCGTTAACCCGGATCAGGCTGTCACGAAGAACAAGTATTAAGCTCTTGAAATCATTGAACGAGCATATCCACACACCGTCCTTTTGTGCCATTCTATCTATATCTTCAGGCAAAGCTTCAGTTACGATTACACAAACATCTGCTTTAACCAAGACAGCATCGGATTTAAGTTTAGCGATCCAGTCATAGCTAAATGCTTTCGTTCGTTTGCTTTCATAGAGTATTTTGCCACAATCAACACCTATCTTATTGCGAACAGTATGAATTACGTCAGCCCCTTTAATGCCTTTCCCTACTTCCTCAATTAAGTCATACGGAAACAATCCGTGGAGAATATCTTCAATGACCAGTTCTTGTACTTCGCCTTGCAATTGCATGGAGCCTTGCTCGGCCTTACGCTTCATCACGTCCATTTGCTCTTTCATGGAGTTGATAACTTCATCTCGTTCCTTTAGTTTTAGATCAACCCTTTCAGATTCCCTTTTTCGTATAACATTTGTTTCCTCTTTTAATCTCTCGGTCATTTTTTGTTCATACTCCACCTCAAGGTTTTGCTTTTGGTCGTCAAGTTTTCGTTTCAGTTGCTCGTTCTCAATCTTTGTTGTCCGCAATTCCTGAACCTGTTTTTTGGCTGCTGTTGTTTCTTCCGAAAGCGCTTTAATCTGCGCTTCGTAGTCTTCACCAACCTGTTTCTTTATTTCCTTTTCCTTTTTTGCTGATTCCGTCTTAACCCTTTCTTCAATCTGCTTGTTAATGTCTGTTTGCTTTTTCTTCAACGCTTCCTCTTTCTCTGCCAACGAAATTTCTTTGGCCTTATAGTCACTTTCAATCGTGGTTATTTTCTTGCTCAACTCTTCGCGATACTTTTCTTCAATCTGGTGTGCCAGCGCATCTTCAACGTTAAATTCGTGCCCGCATTTTGGGCAATTTATTTTGGTGGTCTTTGGCATAGTTGAAATAGGATTATTGTCTATTTTATTCAAGCTACTTTCATCATCATATTGTAATGTTCAATTTGATTCGCTACTTCAAATATTTTCTTAAATACCTTCATATATTTTTCGACTGTCTCATCGTCTGTTGAAACAAAAATGTCGTCATTGATTAAGTGTGAACCGTCATTTATCCAAGATAGAAGAGCATTGCTTATGACCTTGTCTTCGCCTTCAAATTTACTAAGCAACTCGTCATCCTTAATTCTCCCTAATATTTTGAAGTAATATTCAAGAATTCTTCTCAAAGTATTAAAAACAGTTAGCTTATTAACTTTAGTTGGTTCTCTTATTTCTTGCCACAATAAATCGTAAGAGGTTTGAACGGGATTGTCAGGATAGTTTTGAATTGCACTGTTGTTGCCAACTTTCCTTACTATCCAAAACGATTCGCCTTTGTTTGATTCACCTCTTTTCCTGAAGGTTACCTCTTTATGGAAATAAACATTATGAGTAAGAATAAATACTTGCTTTACGTTGCTTTTACCTTCTCTGCAATTAATGATTAGTTGCCTTACAAGATTCGAAACGATAAACAATACAGAGCTATCCAAACTTGAAATTGGGTCGTCAATCACAAGAACTTTGGTTGTTGTGATTTTATCAGTTTCAAAACTTCCACTTGTCAAATGATAGAAGTAAAGGAAAGTGATAAAGGTTTTCTCTCCTTCGCTTAAAGTGTTTTTTGCATTAATTCCATTTTCACGAACCACTTTGTAGCTGCCAGGTATTTTGGTCTCGGCTAATGAAAAGTTTGTGAAGCCAAAGCCCGAAAGGGTTTTGTTTATCGCATCAACGGTTGGTTTAACACTGGTGATTTTACTTTCTGAATTTTGAATGTCAAGTTTCAGCATTCTAATTTCCGCTTCGGTAGAAGTAATTTTAGCTAAAATAGCTTTAGTGGCTTTATCAATAGTATCTTTTTCGGTTGAATATGTTGAGTTGTCCGTCCTTATTTCATTAGTAATAAATGCCCAAATTTTGGAAATCAATAATTTGCTCTCTTCATCAATGTTGTCAATAAGATTGTTGTGTTCTTTGGTTTTTGAAATTGCTTGGTCAATTATTACTTTGAGCTTATTGATGTGTTCCGTAATGCTATCCAATTCAATTTTTGTAGTCGGCTCTTTTATTTTTTTCTCAAGCGTCAAAAGATTCTTTTGATGTTTGGAAGAAATTAAATCCTTCAATCCTGTCAGAGTTTCTAAGTCAATGAACTGATTATTCAATGCGATGTAATTTGAAATTGCACTCAAGAGAGTTTCACATTCCAAATTGTATTTGTCGTTTGCGGTTTTAAGAGTTTGTATTTGTTGGGTGTAGGCTTCATCAAAATATTCGCCCAACTGTTTTCTGAAATTTTCGGTAGTCGTTTGTTGGCAGAAAGGGCAATACTCATCGTTGACTTTGAAGTAACCAATACCTTGTCGAACCCAATCGCTGTTATTCAATTTCAGAATCATTTTTGCAATGTCAACATCATCTTTTCCGATTATTCTTGCTTGAAAAATTGGGCTTTCTTCTAAGGTCTTTAAGTCAGATAAAATAAATTCCTTTACATCGGGAGCTTTTACTACATCAGCATTAAGGATTGTATTTGCTTTACTTTCTAACTCTGTATAAGCTACAAGTGGCTGTTTGTTTGATGCTGATTCTGCAATTAGTTTTTCTTTGAACTTGGCTTTAGATCCCCTACTGCCTTCGAATGCTCTGATAAAAGTTTCCTCGTATTTTTTGTGAACAGCCCAACATTTCTCACTGAAGTTATTTTCTGTGTTTTGTAGTTTAATTGCTTCTTGTTCAAGCGTCCCTTTACAGCTAAGTATTATTTTTTCTTTTGCCTCAATCTCAATTTGTTTTGCTTTTATATTCTCAACTTCAGCTTTACTTTCTTTACCAAGTGTAAAAATCCCTTTAAGTTCGGCTAATTGTTCGAAGTTTTCTTCAATGAAAGTTCGGTTATAAACTAAGGTCTGAAGCGGGGTTGCAAGTCCCCAGTCAAGATTGCAGTTTAGAAATGCTCCACAATTGGCAATCACATTTGAGACAGTCGTTTTGCCGCTTCCGTTTGAACCGTAAATGAAATTAATTAGAGTAGGAGTAAAAGTTATTCCAACTGCACTGTCAAAACTGGCTGTATCTTTTATGGTAATGTTTTTAATCATTTAATTTGGTCTGTTAGTTAATTGGCGCATCGGCGCCATAGCATGACTGCTTACATTGCGAGGGTTTATGAAGTGTGGTTTCGCAATGAACCTACCACAATTGTTAATTAGATGCACTGCACTTGAAATTACCGCGTCACCCGCCATTTCTTTAAACCCGCTGTTATCTGCGTGTGCTGCTGTTCCTACGAAGATGTGTTGCTTCAAGTTAGTCACAAAGTCATTTAGTTAGCTTGCATTTATCCATCCAGTATTTCCAAATAATCACCATCGCCATTGTGTCTAATTTACAATATTGAAGAAGCAGTTGCTTAAGTTGTTCTCGTCTTTCTTTGTTCTCTGCAAGTGTTCCAAACATTAATTCATGATATGCTCTCATTGCACCTGTTCCGTCTTTAACGACTTCTTCATTTTCCAATGCACCGATAACAGGTGCAAGTGTGTCATAAGGATTTAAACCGGATACAGAATCAGAAACATATTTTTTGAACCAAGGAATAGAATGTAAGTAAGGATTGTTGTTCCATATTGCTGGAAGAACCTTTTTGATGGAAGTTTTTCCTTTCATATCTGGATGGAAGTAATATTGAAGTGTCAGATCATTCAAATCTACAAACCTTCCCTCTCTGCCTTGCTTTTTGTCCGTGGTAATATTGGTCAACCAATTTTTCAATGAATCGTTTATGTAACCATAAATCCCCATCTGTTCCAAAATATTTCTTAGAATAGTATTTTCAAAAGAAGTCCACATCAATGGTGTTCCTGCTGTGCCTATTTGCTTCATTAATGATTCGGCAAAACCAAAATTTGGAAAGGCATAATCACTGTTCAAATATTCAGAATGAAGTGGTTCGCTTCCGGGGCTTGTTATAGTATGACAACTCCATTGAAAAGCAACTAATTCATAAGGTCTCATTCCCCTGTGGTGTGGAACAGCACCTGAGTATGTTTCAAAGTCAATAAAGTGTAACGGGTAATTTAATTCCTTCAATGCAACAGCTAAGTCGGGGCTTATCCATTCACTATTTGCTTTTGTATTTTCAACTTGCAGAAGTTGTCGCTGTCCTCTTGAACCAAAATTTCCTCTACCATCCTTGAAGCGTTCAGTGTCTAAATCCCAGAATGAAACTTTCTTTTTGGCAATGAGTTCATCTAAATACCAACCTGATTTATAATGTCCAATAGCACCACCGAAATACAAATCATAGATATGTGGGTCTGTGTCGGTTAACTCCTGCCAACAATCACGATAACCGTTTTTTTCTTTTCCCTTTCCTAGATTAAACTCGCAAACCTTACAATCTTTATTGAGTGTAAAATGTTCTGGTTTAATCCCATTTTGAAGTATTTCAAGGAAATGTTTTGTCCGATTTTGAATTATATCCATCATGCCTTTTACTTCATCATCAACTGGAACTAATGTCAGAAGATTATCTTTTTGAAGCTG
>JAYVBH010000010.1:0-42910 GCA_043750575.1 Cyclobacteriaceae bacterium | reverse complement strand
AGCAACAACGACTTTCATTTATAAAAGGTAGTTGGACAATTGACGGGAGCGAAACAACTTACATTGAAATATGCGATTGGATACAGGGGAACCATCTTCAATGTAAATCGACTTCAAACGAAGGGGACAAGCCTGACAACTCGATTAGTTACCTCACTTATTCAGGATTAGAAAAGGTATACATCTATTATGGACTATATGGTAGCGGCAATTCAAGGACTCTTCGTGGACAATGGGTTGACGACAAGTTTATATTTGAGGGACAACAACAGACACCTGAAAAACTAACTAAGTGGAGAGTCACCATCAAACCAAATAACGGCAAAGTAGATTTTCTTGAAGAACGCTCCGTGGACAACGGGGAGTGGAAAGAAAGTGCAAAGTTTCAATATAAGCCCACACTCGAACAAAAAAAATGACGATTGACAAACCAACGGTTGCCAACAAAATGTATAAAGCATGGCTGAGGCGCAGTGTAAATTTGTGGTTTGGTTTTCTTAATTTCGTTCGGTCACGTGGGACAGGATAAAGCTTCGAAAACCCAGCCGCCTTTCATACATAAACGTTGGCAGTAATAGGGCCCCGGACACAATTTGGCCATCTAACGAGTCACATTCTACTAACAAAGATTTTCCACGGGAACAAGTGAGCAGCTTCGGGACAACTTCGACCAAAATAACCGATTAACGTTGAACAAATGAGAAATGAGATGGTCAACCCTTAGCAAGGGTTCAATATTTAACATTCACATTATGCTTTCCAAGCAACCATTACATTTTGTTTACACATTTTAACAAATGCTTAACTAAACCCGGGCACAGAGACTTGTAGCTTTGTTGGAATTGATAATTAGACCTACAAAAAATATGAAAAAAGCTATTTATGCGCTGATCTTACCGCTGGTTGTGGTAAGCGGACTGGTATTTGCTAATCGCGAAGTCAAAAATGAAACTTCTAAGAAATCAACCCCAAAGCTACTCTCTGCTGCTGAAATGAAAGGCGAATTGAAAAAATGGGAGACTACCCCTGATGGTATAAAGTTCAAAAAATGGAAAGCGTCTCCCGAAGGTCAAAAAGTGCTTGCTGATGCGGCAAAAATAAGGGGTCACATAAGTGATTCTACAAATATGGAGGCTATTGTAACCTCTCTTTCTCTTCCGCCAGGCTCACGATTAGGTTTCGGAGTGATGGTCAGGATTAATGGTGAAGATTATATTCTTAGTTTTGGGCCGGAAAAGTCTAATGAATTTCGGCAATTGCATGGCCTGAAAGTTAACGACAAAATAATTATAAGGAGTCATTTTGTATCGTACGCGCCCAAGTATTCATATCCAATAGTAGCGGGCGACTATGTAGAACGAGATAGTAAAATAATTTATAAACGTGTACCTCGCAAAGGCGGTTGCTAAGTAGATAAATTATGAAATGCATTCACATATATGCTTGGTTGACCATCATGGACTTTAAAAGTAAAGCGGGAGATAGTTAGCTGCTGCAAGAGAAGCGGCGGAACCTTAGCGGTAACGCTATGACGACACTACAAACGTCAAACTGACGACAATGAAATTAAACATACTTTTATTTCTGAGCATTTTAACTTTAATGACATCGTGCAATGGGCAGATCTCTAATCAGAAAAAAGACACAGAACGGTTTAGTGAACAATTTGCAAAAGGCGACACAGTAAAAGGACTTGGCAGCAGCATAATGGTTGCTTATCAAGACAAGAGGAATATTTATTGGTTTGGAAGCTGGGAAACAGGTGTGTATAGATATGATGGGAAGACTATGATTAATTATACGACAAAACACGGTTTGCCAAACAATAGATTTGATGAAATTAAAGAAGATAAATCTGGCAACATATACTTCAGTTCTTGTCATCCGAATTCGACAATAATTAAGTTTGACGGACATACATTTACTACATTATCAGCAACCCCAAGTAAGGACTGGAAACTTCAAACCAATGATTTGTGGTTTAGACATTCTTATCAAACTGAAAAGGTATATCGGTATGACGGCATTACTTTATATGAGTTGCAATTACCTAAGCCTCCTGGACTTTCCAATTCTTTCGAAATCTACAGCATCTATAAAGACAAAATGGGAAGTGTTTGGTTCGGCACGAATCCATCAGGTGTATGTCGCTACAATGGAAAATCATTTGAATGGATTACAGAAAATGATGTGACCGAATTTGGCAATGGTGGGGCAAACGGAGTTCGGTCAATTATTGAAGA
Source organism: Cyclobacteriaceae bacterium (assembly GCA_043750575.1). GTDB lineage: Bacteria > Bacteroidota > Bacteroidia > Cytophagales > Cyclobacteriaceae > ELB16-189. The sequence continues at coordinate 40,667 of JAYVBH010000010.1, read as the reverse complement.
TGGGAATGGAGACTTTTGGTTCAATACCGAGTATCGTTATAGTGTTTACGACAGCGTAACATTAAATAGAAAGACATTTTACAGACGCCAGGAAAGCATAGGCAGTTTAGACGGGAAAAAGGACAGTAGTTTAAACGAGTATTTATCAATTGTAAGGGACAACGATAATGAGTTGTGGATTGCAACATATCGCAGTGGCGTTTGGAAATATGACGGAACAAGTGTCACTCATTGCCCAGTTCAGCAAAACTCCAAAGACATTACAATTTTTAGCATTTACAAAGACAACAACGGTGACCTCTGGCTTGGAACACACGAAAACGGAGCATATAAATTCAACGGGACAACATTTGAAAAATTCGCACCATGACGAAGTATGTATGTGCCATAGCTGGGGTGCAGTGTTAAGGCAAAATGTTATCTTCGTTTCACCGCGATGGTTACTTGTACGTTCGTACTGGTCGGCCTTGCCAGCCTTCGGCTTTAGCAAGTCCTCCTGAGCCCAGCTACGGACGCATACACTGATCGTTGGTGGCCATTTTCTGAAGAATCTATTAAGTAACGACAAGCAAATTATAATCAACGATTTTTTACCACTAACGTTTTTTGAGCATGCTCCGCTTCACACTCATTTTAATGTTCCGGAATTGTTTCCGTAACCTCTCCTATTCGCTCGTCACCATGAGCGGCTTAGTTGTTGGGCTTACTGTTGCCATCACTACTTTTTTGTGGGTGCGCTACGAGTATAGTTACAATACTGACAATCCTGATGCAGATAGGATTTATATAATGCTGGTTAATGAAAGCACGGAGGGCGAAATCGCAACCAGTGATGGGATATGGCTTCCAAATTCACAGGATTTTCCTTTGAAAGAAGTGCCCGAAGTAGAAGCTTTGACACGAACAGCCTTCACTACGAGAAAAATTGGCCACGAAGAAAAATGGGTGCAGAAACGAGGCATCTATGCTGATTCTGGATTTTTTCAAGTCTATCAGCCCAAAATCATTGCAGGCAATGGTGCACATCCGTTTCCCGACAATCATTCCATCGCCATCTCTCAAAATGCGGCAAACTTACTTTTTGAAAATGGAGATGCTCTCGGAAAAACTATTCTGCTTAACCGTGATTTAGAATTCAAAGTCACTGCGGTCTATGCTCCATTTCTCAAAAACACCAAGATGAATTTTGTTGAATTTATTTTGCCTTTTGGTTCAAGGAAAAGTTTGGAGCATGACAAAGCGTGGGGTAATGAGGCTGGCTGGTCTCAAGTCTATTTGAAATTACATCGGGGATCCTCGCCCGAAGCTGTTGAGCAAAAAATAAACGCAAAGCGAAAAGAAATCTTTGCGAGTGAAGATGCAACTGCAATGTTGTTTCGTATGACCGATTGGCGGCTGTACTGGAATTTTGAAAACGGAATACAATCGGGCGGGCGAATTGTTTATGTAACTACGTTTAGCATTGCAGCAGTGTTCATTCTCATCATGGCTTGCGTGAATTACATGAACATCGCTACGGCAAGAGCAACACAACGTGCAAAAGAAATTGGCGTACGCAAAATGAACGGTGCTACCCAGTCTTTGCTCATCCGTCAATTTATGACTGAAAGTTTCATGATGACTTTTATATCCATCATCATTTCTTTGATGATTGTTTACGCGCTGCTGCCTTTGGTCAATCTATTCTTCGTTGATACTTATTCGTTTTCTCTCACTGATCCGATGTTGATTGCAGGCCTTTTGTTTATACTTCTTTTCACGACACTATTGGCAGGAAGTTATCCTGCACTCGTGCTTTCTTCTTTCAAGCCTGCCACGGTACTGAAAGGAAGTCAATATTCTGGCATGAGCAGTGCTGGTGTGCGAAAGATGTTAGTTGTTTTTCAGTTTACAGTATCCATCATCATGATTTTTTGTTCCTTGGTGATGTGGCAGCAAACCAACTATTTGTTGAAGAAAGATTTGGGGTATGACCGACATGAGTTGATGGCTGTATCGCTTCATGAAAATACGGCTTCTTTTCCGAAAAACTTTCCGTATGACAATCTTAAAGTGGAAATGCAAAATCATGCATCCATTGTATCCGCTGCGTATGCCATTGCCGACCCAATGGAAATAAACGGATGGACAGAGGTCAACCGTGTGTCTAGCCCTTTTCCAACGCCTGTCATTTTATCTCGTGCAAATATTGATGAGAACTATCTTCCGACTGCAAAATTGGAACTTGTTGAGGGTAGAAACTTTTCGCGCAGCATCGCGTCCGATTCTTCCAACCTTATCATCAATGAAAAAGCTGTGGCTGCATTGGGTTTGAACAATCCTATCGGGCAAAGAATTACAATAAATGACGGATATATAGAGGGTGAGATTATTGGCGTGGTGAAAGATTTTCATCACCAAGATATTCACCTTCCGGTAAACCCTTTGGTTTTTAATTTAATAAAACAAATGTACATTAGAAAATTGGTACTGCGTTACAAGCGGGGTCAATTTGATGCAGCAGTCAACCACATCAAAAGCGTCTATGAAAAATTTCAACCTGGAGCAACTTTCGATTTTGATGTGTTGGACAAGAACTATGAAGAAGGTCAACTTAATACTGAAAGGCTTCTTCAACGATTATCGGTTTGTTTCACCATTGTTGCTATTGTCATTGCCTGCTTGGGTTTGTTCGGCTTAACATTGTTTAACGCACAAAGGCGCACAAAAGAAATCGGAATACGAAAAGTATTGGGAGCATCGGTGCAACAAATTGTAATGATGTTAAGCAAGACGTTTTTAAAATCGATTCTCATTTCCTTTGTTATTGCTTTTCCAATAGCCAACTATGTAATGGAAAACTTCCTGGAAGGATATGCTTTCCGAATCAGCATTCCATTGACTTCATTCATTATTGTGGGATGTGCGATGATCATTCTTGTGCTGCTCACTGTTTCGTATCAATCCTTTCAGGCGGCTATGGTGAATCCTGCGGAATCGTTGAAGACTGAATAGAGAAAATTGATAAGTGAGAGGAAGAAAACGGCCAAACAATTAAGGCTTAAACGAAGCCGGAGGGCAAGCGGGAAGGAGGCTTCGCTGTAAGCCTTTGTTGAACGGAAGCTTCGGTAGTTTCCGCTATGGGAATTGAATAGGAATTTTTAGCACAGGATTAGCGCAAATCATCACCACAGAATTAAGAGAGCAAGGAATCTGACGCAATTCGCCTTTGGTGAATGAATGCAATAAATCATCCGAAGGCGAAAATTGGCTGATATTTCTGTTGAATAGACAATGTGATATTGTTCCGGTCATAATGGCCAGATGCGCGTGGTGTTGTAAAGTGATTAAGTATTTGAGAGCGAAGGGCACGATTGAACAACAGGCCACGGTGGACTTCTTCCCTCAGGTTCCAGAATGGTAACGACTTTCATCTTACCCGTCTTGCAAACAGGACAAGCATCGGGATCGAAGTGCAAGACAGTGCGGGCAATTTCTTTCCAGCCTAAGGCTTCAACTGGTTTAACGACGACACCCATCTTAGCCTGCTGGATTTTGAGAGCGGGTTTAGCTCTGCTTGCCAGGATTCCGTAGTGACGGATCTTCATGAACCCGGGCGGCAAAATGTGCAGACAAAACCGTCGCAGGAATTCATTGGCCTGAAGGGTCATGGTCTTTTTGATTCCTGCCTGTCGGTAGTCTTTGTAGCCGAAGGTTACCTGGCCCCTGCATTGCTTCATTTAATTCCTTTGTCAACCCGAACATACCCCCTCATCTTTTCCACCCACTTCGCATCGATCATCTTGATGTTCAAAAGTTGCCCCAGTGAGTCAAACGAACCGTGTTGTATCCGGTAAGTGACAATCGCCTGTGCCTCTCGCCGGGAAACATATGGATGGGCCATCAGCGCCTCCAGGTTTATTTCGTTAAGCATAAGAACGCGCGGTGTAAACCCTTTTTTTACCTCGAATCGCTTCCCCAGGTTTTTCACGACCACACTATCCAGGCCATATACCTCCCTGAGTTGGTCCATGGAAAGGAATCCGCCGAGCCTGTCCCGGAATTGAAGGATGCGTCGCGCCAGCACCGGACCAATGCCATAAACGGCGTCAAGTTGTATTGAGTCTGCCGTGTTGATGTCTTCACGGTCTTTCGGCTTTGTGGATTTTTTGGCAGAATATTTTGGATACTGCTTCTGAGATTCAATAACCATCCATGGGTTTGCCCGTTTGTACCAGCTGCTATCCATGCCGAATATTTTAAGCACGTCTTCCTTTTTTCGGAATTTTCCACCCTTTTCCCGATACCGCACAATCCGTCCGGCGAGGCCCTTTGGCAGAGCAAGGGAGATCAACTCGCTTTCCGTGACCGTGTTGGGGTCGAAGGAATGAAATTGAGTAGTGTCTGCCTTTTGTTTGTTGGCAGTAGCCTGATTCAATTCGGCTAATGCAAACAAAGCGTACAGGCTGTCTGTCTTTGAAATATTGGTAAAGGGATCTTTGTCATCTCTGGTGAGTTGATGATAGACGGGTTCACTGAACAGGATGACTGCAATGAGCGGAATGAAAAGCAGAAAAGCATTGGTCTCCGTCCGGGAGAAGCCAAAGAAATTTCGGATGTGATGCTGGAGCCGCTTCATGGAGGAAAGCTACTTCAGGAAAACGAGTGTAATGGTTTCAGGGCCTACGGAAAACAGGACAAGCTGCAGTGAGAAACACGGAGGTAGCACATTGAAGCATGGAGAAGGCGCGCGGGCTTCCCCTTTAGGGGCAAGGGGGTGTGTGGGGCACAACGGGGCACTTAGCTTCCGAATATTGAATAGTGAAAAATGCTCTTGTATGAATCAAAGAAATACAAGTTGCACGGAGATGCACAGAGGTAGCACGGAGAAGCACGGAGGAAAAACAGGCTTCCGGTTTAGTGGCAAGGGGAGGTGTCCTTAGCGCGGAAGATGGGAAGAAATGCAAGGTGCACGGAGGATTGTGTGTGGGCTTCCCCTTTAGGGGCAAGGGGGTGGGTGGGGCGCAACGGGGCCTTAGCTTTCGAAAATTGAATGGTGAAAAATACTCTTGTATGAATCAAAGAAATACAAGTTGCACGGAGATGCACAGAGGGAGCACAGAGAAGCACGGAGGAAAAACAGGCTTCCCGTTTAGGGACTAGGGTGTGCGTCCTTAGCGCGGAAGACATGAAAAAATGCAAGTTGCACGGAGGATTGCGCGCGGGCTTCCCCTTTAGGGGCAAGGGGGTGTGTGGGGCGCAACGGGATACTCAACCTTCCAATCTCGAAGGCTAATCGATGAATAGCTTGTTCTGCGCCAGGCAGTCTGCCAATCTGCGATAGACGCGCGTGATCGATTCGCGGGAGTAATCTCCGTTCATGGATTTAAGCATGCGCTTGGAGAGAGGTCCCTCCCGGAGAACGACACCAATTTCCGCTCCCCATTTGTCCAATGTGGTGGTGCCTGAATTCAATAGCTTCTTATGAATGTGATGCCATAGTTCGCCCGCCGTGCACGGACCGTCGAGCCCGAAGGTGGCTGGGTACTCTGACGAAAGCAGTTCTGCATCGGGGCCCAATTTGGAAGTTTCATCAAGAATGCCAGCGAGGATTTCTGTCTTCTTTACCATTTGTGCTTCCAGGTTCACAAACTTTTCGTTGGCTAGCGCGCGTATCGTTTCAATTACCAGGGTCTGTACGGCCAGATCTGCCGGCGGGCATTCCTGTATGTCCATTATTCGGATCTCAACAGAGCCACGGTCAAACCGGGGAATGGCACCGCGTGAATTTACCCAGATCGGATCCAGGATGTTGTCTGTATTGTAGGGCGCAATGTCGGCTTTGATTCTTTCGTAGACGGTGTTGAAATACTGACGTTTCGAGAATACGCCTTCGGGGATCACTTTGCCCGTAATAGAAGGAATCGCCTGCTGGTTGGTCTTGTAATAATTCATACGCGTATCCAGAAACCCGGTCGGTTTACCGTCCAGGATTGGCGAACTGGCGCACAAGGCAGGAAGAATAGGAAGCACAACACGGATAGCGGCATGGAGTTTGGCAAATTCCTCGTCGTCGTAGAAGGGCAGGTTCAAATGTGTACTCTGGAGGTTGGACCAACCATGACCGCGGCAGTCGAAGATCTTATTGTAAATAGCGTATACCTCATTGCTGTCGTGCGACCAAAGCTTCGTCTCAGTCTGCGGGTTCATCCAGGGATGTGCGGCGGTGGGAAGGAGCATCGCATTCCATTTTTCAAGAACAGAATTCACGCGGGTCACATTATCTGAGAATGCGCTGCAGAGGGTATTAAAATTACTTTCGGGTCGGGTTGACTTCAGCTCGATAACATGCATTACCAGCTCGTTGGACCAGGTGACCATGCCGTTTTCGAAATCACTTCCGTATTCACCGAGTTCCGCTTTTAGCAGTTCGTCGGCGATAGGGCGGATATCCAGCGAATCCCGATCAACGATCATGTATTCAAGCTCTACGCCAAAGGCCTGAAAGAGATGAAGACGTACGGGTTGGATCATTTGGCGGACTTAATTTTATTCAGGATGACTTCCATAATTTGATCGTATAAACGTTCCTTGAGAATCTTGTCCTCAATGCCCGCGTCAATGTTGGGATTGTCGTTGACCTCGATAACGTAGAATTTGCCATCCACTTCTTTCATATCCACGCCGTAAAGACCCTTGCCTATCAGACCCGTGGCTTTCAGGGCGGTTTTCAAAAGCCCGGCAGGTGCTTGATCTACAATGATGGCCTCCACCACACCATCGCGGGAGGCTTCCTTCTTTGCGCTCCAGTTAACGATCTGCCAGTGCTTGGTTGCCATGAAATACTTGCATACAAAAAGTACCTGCCCGTCAATGATCCCTACACGCCAGTCAAAGGGAGTGGGAAGAAACTCCTGTGCGATGATCAGGTCGGATTTCTCAAACATACTTTCGCGTTCTTTCTTGAATTCCGCCAGGTTATTGATCTTGACCACTCCTTTGGAGAAAGCTCCGTCGGGTTGCTTCAGAATAAATGGAAAGTTCATTTTCTGTGGCATGGCGTCACAATTCTCGGCCGTCAACACGTACGACCGAGGCGTGAGAATCTTGTTGGTATTGAGAAGTTCGTGGAGGTAGACTTTGTTCGTACACTTGGAGATCGACTCAGCGTCGTCAATGACAGCCAACCCGAGCGACTCAGCTTTTTTAGCGAACCGGAAGGTGTGATGATTGACATTGGTAGTTTCACGAATGAACAGCGCATCGTACTGGATCAATTTGTCGATATCATTCTTGGTGATGAACTCGGTATTGAAACCTGCCTCTAACGAAGCTTTGTAAAACCTCTTCAGCGCACGATCATCGGAAGGAGGGTTGGGATCCTCCGGGTTTACCAAAATGGCCAGGTCATATTTCTTTTTGTCTGGCCGATAATCTCTCTTGCGGAGCAAATACTTTTCCAGGGCGCTTTCCAGGATGGGCTGATCGGTCTCGGGCATTTCGTTCAAACTCACCGGGCGGATACTTTGTAAGACCCATTTATTTTTCTTGGAGAAGACAGCCCTCACCAGCGGCGCCTGCACCAATTGAAACAGCTGGAGTGCGAGTTTATTCAGCGGTTCCGATTCCGTGAATCCAAAATAGATGTTGAACTCAACTTTGTCGTAGGGCTCGTGTTTAAATGTTGTTTGAATAACTGCATCAAAGTCCAGAGAGTCATCGCGGAGAATAGATGGGAACCGGAGGTCTTGTATGGTGGAAACTTCCGGCAATACTTTGTGACCTCGCGCTTCGGCCAGGAGTGAAACATAATATCCTTCGCTTTGATACTGATAGGACTTGCAGAGATTCAGAATCTTGAGATTCTTGACAGACTGAAACGCCTCATCCGTAATGTATTGCGCTGGTGTAATCACCTCCACATCATCCAGACGCAAGTTCCAGCGCTTGGGCTTTTCAACAACGATTACTTTCGGCATAGAGGAACGTCAATCTGATTATGTGAAGGATGATATAAATGATTGAGGCTCCGGGGGAAAATCACTTGGGCTGTATTATCAACAAGTTGGCATCGTACGTGACAATCCCCAACATGATGCTGTTGATCAGCCGGTCGAAGGTGACACTGTAATATTGAGACTTTAGCGGGTTTGGGTTCATCGGGTCTGCAAGGTACACGGAGCCCGAATTTATATCATAGCCGTTGATAATTGCAAAATGTCCGACAGGTTCTCCCTTAATGCTATCGTATTTGTTGGTTGTAGGGATTTCCCGGGGGGTACCATAGAGGTAGGTGGCGCTCAGGCCAGCCAGGATAGGGACGGATTTCTTGAGATACCCCTTGATTAGGTGCTCGTCCAGCTCTGCGCTCAATAGTTTACCTCCAGATTCCAGGAAGTTGATGTAGGCATTGCTGGCGACCAGCAACTTCCGGCGCTTGACTTTGAAGCGCATTTGACGACGGAGGTTGTCAGCAATCTTGCGGGAGCTGAGTTTAAACCAAGTGGGGTCCATCACGTTCAGATTATACGTGTAGATGGAGGCCTGGTAACCGCGGTTTAGGGCATGACTCCCCATCATCACGGCCAATGTCCCGCCGTTCTTCAGCTGCTTGACTTCCCGGATTACCTGAGGAAGTGAGATCTTATCATCGTAATACTGATAGAGTGCATGGAGGCATGTCGGACCACAAGTGACTTCATCGGGTTGTGCCTTGATGCCAAAATCGAGGAAGAGCGCTTTTTGTTTCGACATAACCTAGAAAAGTTTGGAAATTAACAGATCAAACACCTCAACCAGGATCAATATTATGATGATCCATTCGAGTGTATTGCTGACGCGCTGTGCTGAGATTTCACGGAAAACGCGCAGGTTATCTTCAATGATCCGCAAGGTGTATTCAATTTCGCTGAAGCGAATACGGAGGTCATAGTGTTTCATCAAACCCTTGTTCAACCCATCCAGATATTCATTGTCCCACACCAGTTCAGGTGCGTCAAAGATGTAGATATTGTCGGCGATATCGTTCTGTGTATTTAGCGCACGTCCGATGAACTTCATCATGTTGCGCCGGTTTATCTTCAATTTTCCGGTAGTCTCAAGATGGTTTGTGAAGCCGCGGATTTCGGAAAGCAGATTTTCTGAAGTGTGGTGGTAATGGTCCAGCGCTACCGACTGGGCGAGGTTAAACATTCCGATGCGGATCACCTTGTCGTCGATATGGTCAACAATCACCTGGTTAAACTCAAATTGAAGGGGGGACCCGTCCCGTACACTTATTTCGTTGTCATCGCGTAGCCAGTTGTCTGGACTTTTCTGAAAAGGGTGGATGGCCTTGATGGCCTTTTTCATTTCTTCCTCAGAATGCCCTGAGAAAACCACCACGCCATAGTTGAAGTAGTATTGATACTTGTCGGGAGCCACGCCATAAAATAGTTCTGACGATGAATCTGCCAAAGGCTTGAGATCCTGAAAGGCTTTTATGGCCTTCAGATCGAGTTGGTTGGCGATTCGGATGGCGGAGAGTTTCATGGGTAGTTGGTGCGATCCGGTTGTCGTTTGCCAGTTTCCTGGTTATCGAATTACGGATTATCAAAGATAGCCTGTAATTCATCGACTGTAAACCTGAAAGAGGTATTTTGCATCCTTAATCCTCTATTTTATGAAAGGACTACTTTTTGCCCTTGTATGCTTTGTTACCGTGGATTGTTTGGGTTGGGGCGTGACAGGCCATCGCGCTACAGGGCTGATTGCCGAGCAATACCTTAGCACCAAGGCGAAGAAGAAGATCATTGCAATACTGGACCAGGAGTCACTGGCTATGGTCAGTACCTGGATGGATGAGATCAGGTCTGATTCAACATATAACTATGCCATCGAATGGCATTGGACAACGATACCTGATGGGAAGCGCTATGAAGATGTAGCCAAGAACCCAGATGGCAAAGTAATCGACATGATCGAAAAAATGACAGCCGATCTTAAGTCGGGAAAGTTGAACAAGAAACAGGAGCAGGAGTATTTGAAGATGTTGGTGCATCTGGTAGGGGATATTCACCAGCCCCTGCACGTAGGCAAGCCTGGTGATCGTGGTGGGAATGAGGTTAAGGTGAAGTGGTTCCGAAGTGAATCAAATCTTCACCGCGTGTGGGACAGTGAGATGATCGATGACACAAAACTTAGCTACACCGAACTTGCGCTTGCCTTGGGTAAGCCAGACAAAGCAACGCTCCAGAAATGGCAATCGGCATCAGTGCGGGACTGGGCGCACGAGTCGATGACCTATCGTCCTCAGGTCTATGACATCGGCAATGGGAGCTTGAGTTATCAATATTCCTACAAGTATCTTTCCATTGCAAAACTGAGAATGCTTCAGGCGGGCGTTCGGCTGGCTGGACTGCTCAACCAAATCTATGGGAAATAAGGAATTACGTTTTCTCGTAGGTGCGACGAAGGCCTAGTGCCTGGTACCTAGCGCCTAGTACCTCTATTTCCTGTCCACAATCTCGTATGGAAACCCCCTCAACGCAATCTTCAGCGCGTCCAGGGTCACGTTTTCATCACGGGTTACTTCTGCTGTGCTTTCGGCCAGCGACACCTGCGCGTCACTTACGCCTTTGACTTTGGAAAGAAGTTTTTTCACGGTATTAACGCAGCCGCTACAGGTCATGCCGGTGATGGTGTACTTAGTCTTCATAGTCATTTTGTTCAATTGAATAGATAACCAAATTTGCGGCGAATAAGTTTGTTGTCATGCGGGTAGGCATATCAAAATGTTTCAGAAGCTGCCAGGTAGAACCCACTGGAATTATTGCCAAAGGCGTAGTCGATGGCGAGGTTTGTAATCACGGAGTCACTCGCAGGAAGATTCCGATTGAGCCTTTATTCATTTATGTTTGGATTAAGTTGGAGATGCAAATATGTGAAATGCAATACGCATCAGGGATGACAATAATCATCACAAATTTAGGGGAAGATACTTGGCAATCAATCCTGACTCAATACCTTTATGTGCGTATGAAACCTGTCCAATTGGGCATGGGCTATGCAAAGGAAATAACCCCACTCGCCTTGCTATGAAGGTATTTTACAGTCTCCTCTTTCGTACGTTTCTATTTGCTTTCTGCTTGGCTTTGGCGCCTCTTATGCTGGCTGCCCAGGATCAGGATACAGTCAAATTCAACATAAGAGACCATAGTTTTCTACTCCCCCAGGTCAGCCCAGGCGGCAAATACTCACATTCGATTTATTTGCTTTATGTAGTTCCACCCAAAGACTGGACTTTGGATGCCATTGTAGCGCCTATGTTCCAGTATAGCGGGAAGTACACGCTGCCGAAAGGATTCAACCTCCAGGGAAGTTGGATGTCGCTCATTATTTCCAATCGGTTCAGCGCTGGTCCTTTCTGGAATTACTCAACCGGAAACTATCACTTCGGCGTTGGATTACAGATGGCATTCAATTATGGTATTTTGAATCAGTTCGGATTCAACACGACACTTACCGGCTGGGAATCTCAACCCTCGCTATCGGCGGGGTACAGCTTTGGAAAAACGGCAGTAATCATTCGTGGGGACCTGTACAACACACATTCCATTAACCTCAACGAAGCAGGAAATGTGATATCTAATCCTGAATCGTTTATCAATGGCTACAGTATAACCACCAGTTTTGAGCAGCGGTTGACAAGAAAACGCGTGATGTCGCTTGGATTCAAGATGAACTACCTACGCTACCACATGGTGGCGTGGCCCGCTCTTCCAGCGAGTAAGTACCGATATTTTATGCCCGAGTTTCAGTTAGGGTTTAGTTTTTAAAGATGATGTACATGAAGTTCTCCCGTTCGGTTGTATTGCTTTTAGTGGTTATTTTTTTGGGCTGCTCCAAGAGTGAAATTACGCCACCGCCTGAAGGAAATGACGCCAATCTTGCAGGGACAATTGCGCTGCCTTTTGTTGGGCCAGCAACAGTCAAGACCATGGAAGGGATATATACCTTGAGTCAAGGCAATCAGAGCCTGGGAACAACCTTTGTTTGCCGGGTATCAAAGTACAAAGTTTCATTCTTCAGTAATAACGGTGGACTGCACATTGTGTTGAAGTACGGTTACAAGGCGTCCGATGGGTCTATTCAGTTCTCGGGGTTCTATCGTTACTCAGAAAGCCCAAATCAGGGAAACATACAGTTTCAAATTTCAGCAGCTGACGGCTCATCTGACCTGCTCAACGGAGTCATTGCCAACGTAAAACTTAAAGGGATTTTTTCAGGCAATCAGCTGGAGCTAACCTATGAAAGAGCATTTACCGCGTATGCTGCCAACAATCCATTTATGATTTTTGCTCATCACGGCATACAAACAACCGTTGATCCCCCCTATGCTGAGAACTCACTCGACATGATTCGGAATGCGGAGGACTACGGCGTGACGGGTTTGGAATTGGATGTTCGGTTGACCAAAGACAATGTTCCCATTCTCATTCATGATGCCACGATAAACACCCGGCTAACCAAGAAAGGACCGCTTTTTGGATCTTGGGATCTATACAGTTTTTCCTTGATCTCTGAGTTTGTCACATTAGTGGATGGTCAGAAGGTTCCGTCCGTTGAGCAGGCGCTGCAAGCATTCATTGATGATACGACCTTGAAGTATTTCTGGATGGACATTAAGGGTAATCCGGAAGTCTTCAAGTACCTGGAACCGATTGTCCGCAACGCATACGACTATGCAGACACGAAAAACCGCGATGTGGTAATTTTTGCCGGCTTGCCTTCCTCGGATGTAATCACTGAACTTAAGAAGCAGCCTACCTATCAGTCCATTAATCCTGCCTTCAGTTATTCTGCACCTCTTCCAACGTTGGCAGAAGAAACGGTCGACAAGGCGATAGAAAACGGTTGCCAGTTCTTCGGGCCGCGTTACACGCTGGGGTTGTTGTTGCCTGACGTTCAAAAAGCGCATGACAATGGAATTAAGGTTATCAGCTGGACGCTTAATTCCAGAGGACTGATTACAAATTACTTGCAGAATGGAAAGTTTGATGGGATGATTACTGACTATCCGACCTATGTGGTGTATGATTTTTATACAATGTTTTAAAGTGCGGCATTTAGCACCTGAATGACATATATGACTTCTCAAAAGATATTAATCGGGATTTTGGCTTGCTGCGCGGCCTTCGTTGATGTGAACGCCCAGGCGGATGAGTCTGTATCGGGCAAGAAACACCGCTGGGCTGTGTATGGCGGGATAGGACCCAATTACTATTTCAATAATCTTGAAAAAGCCAAGGACAAGGTAACGGAATTGAATTATTCGTTTGTTGCACGGCTCATGTGGGAGCCGGAGTATTTCCTTAGCCTGGGTTTTGAGACAGGGTATAACCGGCTGTATTCAATCAGCGGAACTGGACCGGTACTCGGAGATGTGAGTATCGTCAATGTGGCCATCCCGATACAACTCGTTGTGTCAATGAAGTTCTCTAAGAACATATACGGCAGTTTTAATGTGGGACAGGCCATTTTGCTGAATAATGTGTCTACTCAGTTTAAGGGCAATTTTGATGCATCGGTTCTCTCTCTGGGGGACTTTGCTGCCACCGTGGGCTATCGGAAAGACATCAGTGAGCGATTCACAATGGGCACTGAGCTTAAGTTCTACTATTCAGGCAAACTGGATGACAGGAACGTTGCGCTGCTCTTTATGGCAGGCTATCGACTCTGGTAGGCTGGTTCGCTTTTTTCATTCCCTTTCCCTGTTTATAGTTTTCCGGTAGCCAAAAGGCTTTCTATCTTTACGCCTTTTCAACCTTACCATGACCGAAGAAAAGAGTCTAAATTTTCTTGAAGAGATCGTCGAGAAGGATTTGAGTGCGGGAACGCATACCCGGATCACTACGCGTTTCCCACCTGAGCCTAATGGCTACCTGCACTTGGGTCACGCCAAAAGCATCTGTTTGAATTTTGGCCTTGCCCTGAAGTATGGCGGAAAAACAAACCTCAGATTCGACGATACCAACCCCGTGACAGAAGAGACGGAATATGTAGACAACATCAAGAATGATGTTCAATGGCTGGGCTTTTCCTGGGCGCAGGAATTGTATGCCTCTGACTATTTTCCTCAGTTGTTTGCTTTTGCTGTTCGTCTAATCGAAAAGGGCCTTGCGTACGTGGATGATAGCTCCAGCGAGGAGATTGCCGCCGGAAAGGGAACGCCCACACAGCCCGGAAAGGATTCAATTTTTCGGAGCAGATCCACTGCGGAAAACCTTTTGCTGTTCCAGGCAATGAAAGACGGAAAATTTAAAGACGGTGAGAAAGTGCTGCGAGCCAAAGTGGACATGGCGCACACAAACATGCACATGCGCGACCCGATCCTGTATCGCATCAAGCATGCCCATCATCACCGTACCGGCGACACCTGGTGCATTTACCCGATGTATGACTTTGCCCATGGCCAGAGCGACTCCATTGAAGAGGTTACGCACAGCATATGCACCCTGGAGTTTGTGCCTCACCGCGAATTGTACAATTGGTTTATCGAGAAACTGGAAATATTCCCTTCCCGTCAGTACGAATTTGCCAGACTGAACATGACGCATACTATGATGAGTAAGCGTAAACTGCTTCAATTGGTGAACGAAAACCATGTCAACGGCTGGGATGACCCCCGCATGCCTACGTTGAGCGGTATGCGCCGGCGAGGCTATACCCCAGAAGGCATCCGGGATTTTTGCGACCGCGTCGGTGTAGCCAGGCGCGATAACCTGATCGACATCAGCTTGCTCGAGTTTTGCGTCAGGGAACACCTGAACAAGATTTCATTGCGAAGAATGGTTGTGTTTGATCCGTTGAAGATTGTCCTGACAAACTACCCGGAAGGGAAATCAGAAATGCTTCCAAGCGAAAACATGCCTGGCGAGGAGGGGGTGACCTTCCGCGAAATGCCCTTCAGCAGGGAATTGTATATTGAAAAGGATGACTTCATGGAGAACCCACCCAAGAAGTACTTTCGTCTTGCTCCGGGTCAGGTCGTGCGCCTGAAGAGCGCCTACATTATCCGGTGTGAGGAAGTGATCAAGAATCCCGACGGTTCCGTGAAAGAAGTTCATTGTACCTATATTCCGGAGAGCAAGAGCGGCGCGGATACATCCGGAATACCCGTTAAGGGTACGCTCCATTGGGTGAGTGCACTGCAAGCAGTTCCTGTTGAGGTAAGAATGTATGACCGGTTGTTTACCGCGGAGGATATGAATGCGATTGACGGCGAATTTCAGAATTACCTCAATCCACAGTCACTTGTAGTTCGGCCGATCGTGTATGCGGAGCCCGAACTTGCAAAAACAACCAAAGGCGAGCACTTTCAATTTTTGCGGATGGGATACTATTGCCTGGATCCTGATTCTACCTCCGGCAAACTCATTTTCAATCAGACAGTGACGCTGCGGGATATGTGGGCGAAGGAGGCGAAGAAAGGGTAGGGTTTTACTTTGAAATGAAGGGAACGCTGCGGCCGCTGTAGTCGCTAATTTTTTCCCGAAGGGCCTTGAATGTTTCGTAGGGTGCCTTGGGCGCGACGAGATTTACAACCCATGGAGGCACCGAACCCCCAAGATCAATATCTATGGTATACTCAACCGAAAGTTTGCCAGCACCTATGGGTATTACTCTCCACCGTGCCCGGGAATAGGGGACACGTATGACACCGTCCACAGCTGGGATGTAATCAGGGAGACTCACCGCATCAACGATCATCCCTTGGGTCATCGGATCGGGATCAAGGGTAAGCCGGATGACAAAATCACGGTTGTCGGTAAGAACAGGGGCCGCCACTTCGGTATAGTAGATGACTTCCCGGTCGCTCACTTTCTTCAATACTCTTGCGCTGACCGTTTTGTATTGCCAGGTATCGTAATGCTCAATGTCGAGCAAGGCGGCGGCCAGTTGAGAGAGGCTGCTGGTTATGGTGAAGATTGATTTTACAGACTTGTATTTTGAATTAGCCTGGGCACAGGTGTATACCAGGATGCTGTCTTTGTCCAGTTCGAGCGAGCATTCGGGTTGGGCAACTGCAAATAGCGGAGTGACGAAAAACAGTAGCCAACAGAATCTCATGAAGTACTAATGAATGGGAACGGAAAAGGATAAGCCTTCTTCGAAGCCTGAAAAGTCATCTTTAAGGAACCTGGATGTGAGACAAAGGGTTCGGTTGTTGCGTTCCACGATGAGGTAGTGAAACTGGGGTTTATAGGTAGTCGACATATCCTGCATTCTTTTCTCTGACTTTGAAAGGGGTTGATTCAATCCGCCCCCGCCCCCAATGACTAAGAAATCTTTTCCGGCATGTTTAAAGAGTTCATAGTTGTGTGAATGACCGGTAATAAACAGCCGTGCCTTGGTGGAATGGATAAAATCCGGTACAAAGTGCTGTTGGACATTCTTTGAAGAGCCGACAATCTTGCTGTTCGAGAAGGGGGCATGGTGACAGGCCACCAAGGTTGCCACTACGGCAGAATCTTCATCCAGCGTATTCAACGTGCTGTGAAACCAGGTTTGCTGCTGTTTCAAATCTTCGGCAGAAAGCTTACTGAAATTAGAATTGAGGAAGATCACGGCCACCGAGTCGACGATCTGGTAGTAGCCGGTCCGGTTGTGGTCGGGAAAGCGATTCTGAAACTGTTTCTCGCCTTTTTTTGGCCGGGTCATCACATCGTGGTTTCCAAGGAGCGCAGAAACCTTAATGCCTGCTTTCCGGCAACTGTCGAGGTATGCGTCCATCCGGGACCATTTCTTCTGCTTATACCCCAGCGTCACCACGTCGCCGAGAATAAAGAGTGAAGACGGTCTGTATTTTAAAATATCACTGAACACCAGGTTAGTCGCTCTAATATTCTGATTGGAACCGAGGACTACCTTTTCTACCCACATGGGGGCCTGCGTGTCGCTTACGAAGGCAATCTGATTTTGACCAAAGGATGCAACGGTACCCATTGCAAGAGCAAGGGAAAAGAGGTAAAAGCGCTTATTCACTCCATTTGGTAACTTCAAAATCTTTTATCTTTGATCAGATTCAGTCCAATTTCATGCCGAAACAGAAGATCACCATAAAAGTACTCATATTCCTTTTTTCATGGGGTATGATAATGTCTGCTGTAGCACAGGAGGCACCCAAAGACACCTTTGACATTGTGGCAGCTAGCATGTACTACCCGCACCACTTGCGTAAGCGTGAATTTACGCTGGAGGTAGCACTTTCACAGGTAAAGCTCCCCTTCGATTGGCTGGAAACAGCCGTTCAGGCCCCCTTGTTTCATTTTCACGCCAATTACGCCCTACCCAAGGGGTTTGCGATCGATGGCCGTTTCTCGTCGTTGTTTATTTCTAACCAGATTACGCTTGGACCACGGTGGAACTACCAACTGGATAAAGTATCGTTCAATGTGGGCTATGACGTTGGTTTTACCTTTGGATACCTCAACCAGTTTGGCTTCGACTCAAGCGTGACGTCCTGGATTAATTATCCGAATGCCTCAATCGGATATCGGATCGGGGACGTAGCGCTGACCCTCAAAGGAGAGTTTGTTTATGTTACCTCATTCAGTTCAAAGCAAGGAGAGAATGAAATTACTACTGATAGGGATTTTGCCAACGGCTATTCCATTGGCATTTACGTAGAGCAACGGATTTACCAGAAAAAAGTCCTGGTGCTCGGTCTCAAAAACTCCTATGCCAAGTATCACTTTATGGCCTGGCCGGCATTCTCCACCTTCAACCGGTATTACAATATTCCTGAATTTTATCTTGGGTTGATTCTATGAGGCTGTTCCGTCTTTCTGTGCGTTTCCTTTTTGTGTTGTCCTGCTGGACTTGTACCACGGAGAACCCTGTTGTATTGCCAGAAGTAAAGTGCAAACTGGAGAACACCTCACCTGTTTCTGAAGCTTCAAAGGCGCTCTTTGAAGGCGTCTATGGGTTGGAACTCGGGGTTGCTCGATTTGGATCTGAGGTGGTCGTCAAGTGGGGAGGGAAGCACCTATCCATTTTCACGCAAACGAGTTACATTGTGTTGGAGGTTGGTCAAAAAGATTCAGTGATCTATCTGTGCGGCCATTGGCGCGTGCCCACGAGCGATGCCACCGGCCTTATCAATTTGATCATTGCAAAAGACGAAGGTGCCTCAAGTATCCTTAAAGGGGTGACACCGTCATCTATTACGATCAAGGGATTTTATGGCAATCAGAATAATCCTGTTTCTACGCCAGTCGTTTTCCAATACAAAAGGTATTTTTCAACAAAAGTTACATCTGGCAATTTTCATATCCTGGGCCATCGCGGCGGCGGCCGAACGTCAGATCGCCTGCCGGTTTCAGAAAACAGCATTCCCATGATTGGGTACGCGGAGCGGCTTGGGGCAACGGGTGTTGAAATCGACATCCGCCTGACCAAGGATAAGGTCCCGGTTCTTTATCACGATGCGGATCTTAATATCCGGCTAACAACCAAGGGGCCGTTGAATGGTCCGATTGAGAATTTCACCTGGAATCAACTTCGCGTGTTTGTTCGATTGATTCGTGGTGAACAGATTCCACGATTGATAGATGCCTTGGAATATGTTGTAGACAGCACCCAACTGAATTTCGTCTGGCTCGACATAAAGAATCCGGAAGTAGTTGCTTTGATTGAACCCATTCAACAGGAAGCCCTTCTTCATGCAGATGCGGTTGGCCGTAATGTGAAGATATTAATGGGCATTCCGGCCGATGACGTACTGGCGGCATTCAAGTTGCTCCCCGCATATCAATCCATTCCCTCTCTCTGTGAAATCAGTCCAGAAGAGGCACGTGAACTGAATTCACGGGTATGGTCACCTCGCTGGACCCTGGGAACACAGAATGACCTGGTAGCGGAAGTACAAAGTGAAGGGCGTGAGGTCATTTGTTGGACTATCGATACGCCCGGATTTATTAAGCAGTTTATTGAGCTTGGACGATTTGATGGGTTGCTTACCAACTATCCGTCCTCCGTGGCTTACTATCATTACATTCAGGAATAGGATATGAGACAATGTCTTTTCATCATATGGATTTGTCTAGCGGGATCTATCTCCTATGGCCAAGATGTAAAGCCCATGAATTTTTCTGTTAATGCCGGCATTGGCTGGTTTCACTACATTAATACCCTGAAAATTGGTGCGACCAGAATCAAGGAAGATCAGGTTGGTTTTTCATTCAGAATCTTTTGGGAACCGGAGCACAAACTCTCGCTGGGCATTGAATCAGGCTACTATAAGATATATACGTTTGAAAAAAATGCGACAGTAGCAAACCCCCTTGTCGGTGAGGCGAAACTTTCTGCGTTACCCATACTCTTGTGTTTCAAAATGCGAATACTCCCCAACTTCTACCTGACCGGCGGCCCGGGCATCACGATTTTGTATTCGGAGGTTACCGCTTTGGGGAGTACGGCTGAGAGTAGTCAGATCTCATTGGCCAATGTTCAGATCTCTGCGCTATACCAAAGACCCATCACAGATCACCTTTATATCGGCGGTGAGTTCAAATTTCTCAATTTTGGAAAAACAGAAGATTATGGCGTCGCACTCATGGCAGAGGTTGCGTACAAATTCAGGTTCAAACCTAAAACCAAGTAGTTTACGCAATCCACTTCTTCCACCACCACTGAAAGACCACAAGCCCCCAGATTCTGGCATGTACATCACCTGGACTCAGGGCAAATAGCCTCCGCTTCAGTTTGTGTATTTCACTGTAGTTGAAAATCCCTTGTTCTTCTATAAACTTCCTGGAGAGGAGGTCCTTTTGAATGGTATGCTTCATGTCATTTCGAAGCCATTTCAGCATCGGCACTTCAAACCCTTTCTTCGGTCGCTGGTATAACTCGGCCGGAAGCATGTCTTTAAACGTTTCTCTCAGGAGCTTCTTTCGCATGACTCCGTCAATTTTGTAGCTATCCGGCAGGGTAAACAAGTAGTTGACTACGTTAACATCCAGAAACGGCGTTCGAACCTCTAATCCATGGGCCATGCTCATCCGGTCAACTTTGGTCAGCATGTCGTTCGGCAAGACCAGGTTCATGTCGGTTAGCAGAATATCGTTTATTGTTTCAGGTGTCGGGATTGATTTCAGCAGCGCACGCTTGCGCGAAAAATAGGCACTATGCATTTGCAGTTCCGGCTTAAGAAGACGGTCGGCCTGGGCTTCTGAGGCGAGCGTGGCCCATTGCCAATATCGTTCTGTGGATGTCAGGTTTGCGCCTTTTGCAAACCGATCCAGTTGGCGCACAAGATTGGAGAGTGGTGCGTGGCGTGATTTTGGAAGGAGTGCCCATAATGGGCCTAAGGCAGCTGCAGTTTTCTCCTGTATGCCTGGATTTAGCGAACGATAAAATGCCGCATGCTTGTTGTAGCCGCCCAGTAGTTCATCTGCGCCATCACCGGAGAGCGCAACTGTGGCATGCTTCCGGGTTTCGCGACTGAGCATGTATACAGCAATCGCGGAGGAGTCGGCAAACGGCTCGTCAATTGAATCAAGGATATCGTGGAGATGGGCATACATCTCTTGATTGCTTAGCGCAAATACAGTATGCTTGGTCTTAAAGTGATCCGCTACCAATTTTGCGTATCGGGTTTCGTCAAAGAATTTTTCATCGCGGTAGCCTATCGAAAACGTTTGGAGATCTGGCTTGTGGCGACTGGCCAGCCCGGTGATAACGGACGAATCCAACCCGCCGCTCAGAAACGCGCCAAGCGGAACGTCAGATACGAGCCTTCGCTGAACCGATTCTTCCAGCAGCTTGCTAAAGGTTGCCTTGGCTTCCGAGTAGGAGGGTGTACTTTGTAATTTTGCCGGATCGTACGGAATTGAATAGTACTTCTGGATGCTGAGCTTCCCTGCCTTCACGCGTAAGGAATGGCCCGGTAGGAGCTTTTTCACGTTGGTGAAAATCGTCTCTTGGGCAGGGATGTAATTGAGTTGAAGATAAGTGTACAACGACTCGTAGTCTATTTCTTTGTCAATGCCGTAGGAAACAATGGCCCTCATCTCTGAGCCAAACAGGAATTTGTCCTCATCTATGAGATAGTACAGCGGCTTCACACCATAGCGGTCACGGGCAAGGAAGAGCGACTGCTCTGCCTTGTCATAGATGCAAAATGAAAAGAAGCCGTTGAGCTGATTCAGGCACGACTCGCCTTCCCGGATGAAGAGTTTCAGTAAAACTTCGGTATCCGATTCGGTAGAGAACACAATGCCGCGATTAGCCAGATCCTGACGCAGCTCTTTGAAATTAAAAATCTCCCCATTGAAAATGATGCACCATCGATTGGTTTCATCCCACATGGGTTGGTGTGCAATTTCGCGGGTGTCAATGATGCTTAGCCGGCGATGTCCGAGGCAGACCCAGTCATCGACATATACATCATGGAAGTCGGGCCCCCGGTGAGCGAGCGAGGCCGTAGCGGCAGCCACATTGATCTTGCTGAACTTGCCGACCAGGTTGAAAGCGAAAACGCCCGTAATTCCACACATGGTTCAAATATAGAGTCTAATCTGTGGTAATCTGTGTAATCTGTGGCTAAAAAAAGTTGCCACAGATTACACGGATTAACACAGATGAATGCTATAAAATTTTTCCAGGATTGAGTATCCCCTGCGGGCCAAACACTTTCTTAATTCCGCATTGATTTTGCTGAACTTGCCCATCAGGTTGAAAGCGAAGACCCCGGTAATTCGGCACATGGTTCAAATATGGGGGTCTAATTTGTGGTAATCTGTGGAATCTGTGGCTAAAAAAAGTTGCCACGGATGACACGGATAGGCACGGATTAAGGCTAGAAGATTTTTCCTGGATTGAGAATTCCTTGCGGATCAAACACTCTCTTGATTCCTCGCATGAGATTGAGGTTAACCTCGCTGACTGCCAGTGGCATATAGGGTCGTTTGGCAATGCCGATGCCATGTTCGCCAGACAATGTCCCTCCAAGGCTCACCGTCAGCTTGAATATCTCGCCGATGCCTTCAGGTATTTTTGTTGACCAGTCTTCTTCCGAAATATTCTCCTTCAGGATATTGACATGCAGATTGCCATCGCCCAGGTGGCCGAAGCAAACCGTGTTGAAGTTGAATTCCTTGCCGATTTCCTTTATTCCTTTAATTAGTTTGGGAAGGTTGCTGCGTGGAACAACTACATCCTCACTCTTGGTCAGTGTGTACCAGTTGACTGCCGGGGAAATGTTCTTACGGATCTTCCACAGCTCTTCTTTCTGTGCAGCACTTTCGGCGAACAAGACATCACCGGCATCAAATCGCTCCAGCACCTCCATAACCCGTTCAGCATCTTTCATCAGCAACTCTTCATCGTTGCCATCGAGTTCGCAGAGCAGATAGGCATTCATGCCTTCGACAAGTTTAGTTGTCACGGGGCTATTAAGTACTTTTTCGCAGTAGTCAAAAGTCTTGGCCGCAGCCTCTTTCTCAAAGAATTCCATTCCGGAAGGTTGAAGGCCGGCGACAAAAATCGCCGCAATGGCTTCGCACGCTTCTTCATTACTAACAAACGGAATCATCATCAGGACGTTCTTATGCGGAAAGCCGCGCAACTTAAAAACAATCTTGGTGATGATACCGAGTGTACCTTCACTGCCGCACATGAGTTGCGTGAGGTTGTACCCCGTGGAGTTCTTCAGAACGTTTGCCGCCGTCCAGATTATTTCCCCTGTTGGCAGAACCACTTCCATGTTTAACACGTAATCGCGGGTAACACCGTACTTCACGGCCTTTGGTCCGCCGGAATTGTTGGCCAGGTTTCCGCCGAGGAAGCAGGATCCGCGGCTGGCAGGGTCCGGGGGATAGAACAGGCCTTTTTCTTTTACAGCATTCTGGAAAATTTCGGTAATGACACCGGGCTCTACCGTGGCCTGAAGATTGAGTTCATCGATGTTTAGAATCTTGTTGAATCGCTCCATGGAGATAACGACTCCATTTTTTACCGGGAGCGCGCCGCCGCTCAAACCGGTGCCCGCGCCACGGGGAGTAACCGGGATTTTTTCCGTGTTGCATATCTGCAGCAGTTCACTGATTTCTTTTGCCGTTCCGGGTTTAATCACCACATCGGGCATGAAGAAATAGTCTTCCGTTTTGTCGTGGCCATAGTCTTCTTTGCCACCCGGGTCAACAATTACATGGTTTTCACCAACAATCCCCCTGAAGCGATCGATTACATGCTCGGTTAGATTGCTGAGGCTTGCTTCCAGGGTTTTAGTTTGTGCCATGAATGCATTAAATTTGATTACTTTTTAAACTTTAGGTACATGCGCGTAGCAGGCAAAGGTACGCAAATCTCGATTTACAAATCATCACTGAGTCTTCTCGTTTTGATTGTTACGCTGTCGTCTTGCGGCAGCGCAAGGAAGGCCCGTGTCCACGAAAAGCAAATAGCCGCCGTTATCAAAACCGCAAGAACGTATACTGGTACCCCATACAAATGGGGCGGTACCACCCGCTCCGGAATGGACTGCTCTGGGCTGACTTCCAATGCATACCGGGCTGCTGATGTGAAGTTGCCACATCAGGCCACAGACCAGGCCAACATGGGAACGAAGGTGAAGATCAAGGATGTAAAGGAAGGCGACCTGCTGTTCTTTGCTACAGGGAAGAAGAAAAAGGAAATCACGCATGTCGGAATTGTTACCGATGTAAAGGCGAAGGATAATGTAAAGTTTATCCATGCGTCCACCTCGCTGGGCGTTGTGGAAACCAATTTATATTCTGACTATTATATCAAGAGGTTCCGGCTTGCAAGAAGAATCCTCGAGGAACCTTAGCGGTTCTTTGCGCCTGCGCGCCTTTGCGGTGGAGAAAAACGTGGAGTATGGAAATGCGTACATTGTTAGTATGCGCGTAGCCTGATGAAATTGTAGATTGTCGACCGCGAAGTTGCAAAGACGCGAAGAAACCATTCCAACTGAAATCTTTCCTTACCTTAACAGCACCAAATTCATCACGATATGCATCCCACCCGCCGCCGCTTTCTCAAGACAACCGCTGCCTTTGCCTCTTTTCTTTCCCTGAATTCAATCGCTGCCCGATCCGCGCCAGCGGCTACCGGACCACTCGTTATTTCAACCTGGAATTTTGGCAAGCTGGCAAATGCTGAAGCTTGGAAGATTTTGTCAGCCAACGGTCGTGCTCTTGACGCTGTTGAACAAGGCGTGTGGGTGCCCGAAGGAGATCCGAAAGAAACATCCGTTGGCCTTGGCGGCCTTCCTGATCGGGACGGTCGCGTGACGCTTGATGCTTGTATCATGGATGAGAAGGCCAATTGCGGATCGGTAGTTTGCCTCGAGCATATCGTTCATCCTGTTTCCGTCGCTCGAATGGTGATGGAGAAAACGCCCCACGTCATGCTGGCAGGAGAAGGAGCATTGCAGTTTGCCCTGGCGAATGGATTTAAAAAAGAAAAATTGCTTACTCCGGAATCAGAAAAAGTCTGGAAGGCCTGGCTGAAAGAAGCCAAGTACAAGCCCGTTGCGAATATTGAAAACCATGACACGATCGGTATGTTGGCCCTTGATGCTGCTGAAAATCTTTCGGGCGCATGTACCACCAGCGGGATGGCCTTTAAGATGAAAGGCCGCGTGGGTGACTCGCCAATCATTGGTGCCGGGTTGTTTGTTGACAATGAAGTTGGGGCGGCAACCTCTACAGGTGTCGGTGAAGAGGTTATCCGGATTTGTGGATCACACCTGGTGGTAGAACTTATGCGTCAGGGCAATTCGCCGCAAGAGGCGTGTGAGAAGGCTGTCAAGCGAATTGTTCATAACCAGCCGGTGAAGTCAAAAGAAATTCAGGTGGGCTTCCTGGCGATCAATAAAGCAGGTGAATATGGGGCTTACGCCCTTCAGCCTGGATTCACGTATGCGGTGTATTCCATGGAAGTACCAAATACAATTTTTGACGCAAAAAGCCATTACGCATAAGTTGAGTCCTATGATCTGCGAACTAGTAGTCTATAATGTAGAGTCTGCTTTCAAAGCCCAGGAAGGGGGCGCTGACCGTATCGAGCTGTGCGATAACCCTGCCGACGGAGGGACGACCCCTTCCGGAGGGACCGTCGAGGTGGTCAGGCAGAATGTCACGCTTGATGTCTATGTGATGATTCGTCCCCGCGGTGGAGACTTTGTCTACAGCAGCTATGAGTTCCATGCCATGAAGCGGGATATTTTCCAATTTCAGAAAGCGGGTGTCGACGGATTTGTCTTCGGCATTCTCAATCCCGATGGTACCCTGGACAAGAAGCGGTGCAAGGAGCTCATTGACAAGGCGAAACCCCTGAAGTGTACATGTCACCGTGCTTTTGACATGACCCGCGATCCATTCGAGGCGCTTGAGGATTGCATTGAAGTGGGATTCGAGCGTATCCTCACAGCCGGTCAAAGACCTAAAGCTCTTGAAGGGGTGGAACTGATTCGGCAGTTAATTGAAAAGGCAGGTAACCGCATCAAGATCATGCCCGGCTCCGGAGTCAATGAACAAACGGTAAATGAGATTGTCCTGAAGACGGGGGCAAGGGAGATTCATTTTTCGGCCACATCCGAGCGGCAGAGTCCCATGGTATTTCGCAACGAAGCGATTGCGGCTATGGGAGAACAGGGGAGTTCGGAGTTTATGCTACGAACGGTTGACCCAGAAAGGGTAAGGCGGATGCGAGCTTTGGCGGAAGGAAAGATTTGAGTTTGGTCCAAGTCCCATTCAGGGGATTTAGGGGTTTGTAAGTTGAATCGAAGCCGAGTTTATGCAATACCTCAATCCGCCAGGCTCGGGTCCATCCGGGAATACATGACCCAGGTGAGCATCACAGACGTTGCACAACACTTCAACCCGCACCATTCCATAGCTGGAGTCCTTGTGGTAGGCGATTGCGTTTTCTTCAATGGGCTGCGTAAAACTTGGCCAGCCTGTGCCAGATTCAAACTTTAACCCGGAATCAAAGAGTGGCGTTCCGCAACAGCGGCAGGCATACTTACCGGGTTCATGGGCTTCACAATACTCACCGGAGAATGCGCGCTCAGTGCCTTTTCTTCTTGCAACATCAAAGACCTCAACAGGAAGTAGTTTCTTCCATTCTTCTTCACTTTTTTCCAGGCGTGAAGGAGGTGTTGGATTGCCTTTGGTGGCGAAGGAAAGTATATCGGTCCAGGTCAGCATGGGGAAGTGTTGAAGTATTTAGGTTTCTAAGTGTTGAGGTTGAATCTACTCACTAACAACTAGCAACAATACTAGAAGAACCACAGTTTCACAGCCATTGCAATTATCGACGCAACCATCACCCGTTTGATCCAGACTTCTCCTGCCGAGACAGACCAGCGGCTGGCGTACCAGCCCCCCAGGGCGTGGCCCACAGCGAGTACAAGGCCTGTCTCCCAAATGATTTTTCCTTCGAGGGCAAATACAATCACAGAAACTCCTGTGTAAACGATTGCTGCAAATACTTTGACATAATTGCTTTTGACCAACGACAACCGGTTGACCACACTGAGTACGGCGATTACAATGAATCCTATACCCGCCTGAACGAATCCGCCATAAATGCCGATGAAAAAGAAGCAAATACTACCAATGATTTGGCTTCTGGTGCTGAGTTGCTCTTCTCCTTTCGACTTGAACGGATCATACAGAATCAGAAAAACAGACAAGACCATGACGCCCACGAAAATTCGGGTAAAAACTTCGTCTGCCACCCGTGATGCCAGCATGGAGCCAATCACTCCGCCTCCCAGCGAGGCCAGGCCCAGATACAGGCTGTAGGGCCAGGGGAGTTCAACGCCTTTGCTTTTGAATCCGCCGACGGCAAAAATGTTTTGAAAGAGAAGGGCCACCCTGCTGGTCGCGTTCGCTGAAGTAATCGGGAGTCCTAGGAAGGTGAGTATGGGTACTGAAAACAATGACCCGCCACCGCCAACCGTGTTCATGAAGGCTGCCAAAAAACCAACAGCGGTAATCAACACATATTCATACCACGCGTGCATCAGCGTACTTTGGCTGTTCGCAGGATCCTGGCGAATAGATCCGGGAGAAACCGTTTGAGGTAAACCCCGCCGACCTCTTTCATTCCGCCGATATAGACTTCATTCTTCCTGCTTTCAATAGCGGCAATCATTTTGCGGGCAAAAAGCTTGGGGTCAAGCCCGTCCCGGGTTGTTGCGTCCATTTGGTTGAGTTTGGTGCCATCGCCCATCATGGCATTCATGGAAACGTTGGTGCGCACCCATCCAGGACAAATAAGGGTGACGTAAATTTTCTTGCTTTCCTTCCAAAGTTCTGCACGAAGCGAATCGAAAAAACCGTGCAGGGCATGTTTTGCCGCGGCGTATCCCGACCGGTACGGAGATCCAATGATTCCGACTGCACTGGTGACAACGACAAAGTGCCCAGCTTTCCGTTTAATAAAGTGAGGAAGAAGATATTTTGTAATGGACATTGGTCCAAAGAAATCGACCTCCATGATTTTCCTATCAACGTTGATCTGGGTTTCTTTTGCGAGGCTTCGCTGACTAACTCCTCCGTTGTTAATCAGGATGTCTACATGACCAAACATATGGGTAGCCGCTTCTGTGATCAACTGAAGGTTGGACGATTCAGCCAGGTCAAAGGGCAGGAGCTTGATTTCTGGTTGGGCCAGGGGATGACAATTGCCCTTTACTCTTTCTAATTCATCTTTTCGGCGAGCGGAGAGAATGAGCTTTACTTTCTTGCGTGCCAATTCATACGCCAACGCCTCTCCAATGCCAGACGAGGCTCCCGTGAGCCAGATAACTTTTCCTTTCAGGCTCATGCGGTCTTGTTGATTTGTTTCAGACGGTGGTCTTCTGCGTATACCCAGATTGTATAGATTCCAATAGCGGTTCCAAACGGAAAGGAAAAGAGTTTAAGGCAGCCGATGATTAGCACGAGCGTCATAGACCATGTCTTTTGAGTCAGGAGACCCCAACCGCCAAGCAACGAAGGAATGGCAATCAGGATAATCACGATCGCAGCGATAGCCCTTATGAATGGAACTATCCACACCAAGACCCATTGATCGTCCACCTCGGCATGCTCGAAAATCATCGGGAGAAACAATGAGATGAGGGTGGACAAGAGAATCATCCCGAGTAGATGCATCATGCCGGAAACGATGTAGAGTATTCCTAAGATGCGCTTATGCGATTCCATGGGGGTTTGATTTTGCATGATGGTCTATTTGATGCGTTCGTAAATTACAAAGTCAAAGGCATATGCGTGTCGCTCATCGACGGTGTGATGCCTCCGCGAGGTTTCCTTCCAGTTCGTTCGGTCAAATTCAGGGAAATACGTGTCCCCCGGGAGCTCCGCTTCAATTTCCGTCAGGTACAGCCGATGCGCGAAGGGTATGCCAAGCTGATAAATAGCCGATCCGCCAATGATAAAGAGTTCTGTCTCACCCGCATGCTTGGCAATGTCCACAGCTTCTTGTAAAGAGTGAACAACCGTGCAGCGCGGTGCCTGAAGATCCTGCTGGCGAGTGACTACAATATTGGTACGGTTTGGCAATGGCCTGAATTTCTCAGGAATGGAATCGTAATTCTTTCGCCCCATGATAACATGATGACCCTTGGTGGTCTGCATGAAGTACTTCATATCATCAGGCAGGTGCCAGGGAAGATCGTTGTCGCGGCCGATGAGGCTGTTTTTGGTTAGCGCTGCGATGAGGGAGATGGTCATGATGGGTGGTGGGTGCTGGGTACTGGGTACTGGGTACTGGGTGTTGCGTACTGGGCAATATTCAGTGGTTCAGAGTCCAACGTTCAAAAGTTCAAGGTTCAAGGTTCAAAGTTCAGAGTTCTGGTTTCTCATTCACTACACCCCCGACCGATCAATCAATAACAATCTTATTTCCTCTAAAGTATTCTTCTATCGTCATTCTCTTCTTCCCTTCAGGCTGCAACTCTTCTACTGAGACCCATCCATTGGCTGTTCTGAAGTAAAGATAATTCTTATTGTCGGTATGCCATAGGCTGGTTGCGCCTGCAGGGTAGGACGAAGATGGGATGACATTTACGCGGAAGACCTTGAACACCTTGTCCTTTATTGTTGTCCAGGCTCCCGGGTAGGGGCTAAGGCCACGGACAAAGTTGCGAACAGCCTCTGAAGGCTGATCCCATTTGATGGCGCAGGTCTCTTTAAAAATCTTGGGTGCGGATTTCAGTTCAGATACGACTTGCTGTTCAATTGGCTGATGGTCGCCCGCAGCAATGGCATGTACAGTGCTGAGGACAAGTTGTGCGCCTTTCATTCGCAGGCGTTCATACAAGGTTCCGGCGTCATCGTTTGGGAGAATGGGTTCCCTTTCCTGGAAAAGAATGCTGCCCGTATCAATTTCATGACGAAGGAAGAAGGTTGTGGCGCCTGTCTCCGTTTCTCCGTTGATAATGGCCCAGTTGATCGGCGCTGCTCCACGATACTGAGGAAGGAGGGAGGCGTGAAGGTTGAATGTACCCAGGCGGGGCATCGACCACACCGACTCGGGCAACATGCGGAATGCGACGACTATTTGCAGGTCGGCGTTGTATTGTCGGAGCTCCTGCTGGAACTGTTCTGATTTTAGATTTGCAGGCTGCAATACCGGGATATTGTATTTCAACGCACACTCCTTGACCGGGGAGGGTTTGAGTGTTTGACCCCGGCCTTGCGGCTTGTCGGGGGCAGTAATCACGGCCACCACATTTAGCTTGTGCTGGATCAGGATTTCAAGGCTGGGAACCGCAAACTCGGGAGTTCCCATAAATATGATTCGGAATTCATCCATTAGGGACAAAGATCATCAATAATCACCGTTGCTTAAAAAAATGTAAATTTGATGAGGACGCGCCTTAACAAAAGAAACGCTCATGAGAAAAATATTGTACACAATTGGGTGCCTGTCTTCAATAGCATTTGTTTCAGGCTGGGTCATGGGCATGCTGCATCTGCCAGGGGCGCGTGAACTGTCGATTTACGGGTTTCTTGGGTTTGTGATCATTTTTCTCCCTGTACTCAGTATAGATCACCATCGGGCACGTGTTAACCGGACATCGTTGCAGAAGGCAAAATTCCTGTTTGGTTTGTCAAGCGCCCTGCTCGTAGCGCTTTCCGTTGTCTTCAAGTTGGTTGAGCTTGAGGGCGCTGCTGAGTTACTAACTACTGGGGCAGGTCTCTTTGTCCTAACGTTTCTTCCGCTCCAGTTTTACAGCATGTATCGTATGACAATTTCCTGATCTAACTCTTCCGTAGGTCCATTCGCATATGCTTCTTGCATATCGGGCACGCCTTCCATACATGTCCGCGCGCCGGGCAAAACGCCCGCCCAAAGTAAATCATCTGGAGATGAACTTTCGCCCACTTCTCCTGAGGTATAAGTCGCTTCAAGTCCTCCTCTGTTTTCTCCACACTCTTGCCAGTGGACAATCCCCACCGATAGGCCAGACGATGGATATGCGTGTCAACCGGGAAAGCCGCCTTTCCAAACCATTGAGTCATCACTACCGAAGCTGTCTTATGTCCGACTGCAGGTAGTTTCTCAAGGGCTTCAAAACTATCTGGCACCTGTCCATCATATTTTTCAAGGAGAATTTTGGATAGCCCATAAATTCCTTTCGACTTCATCGGCGACAGGCCGCAGGGTTTGATGATCTCCCGGATTTCATCAGCCGACATCCGGATCATGTCTTTCGGATTGTCGGCCCGTGCAAAGAGAATCGGAGTAACCTTGTTGACGCGCTCATCGGTACACTGGGCTGATAGCAATACAGAAATAAGGAGGGTATACGCATCCTTATGATGCAGCGGCGACTCGACTTTGGGGTAGTGCTTGTCGAGAATGTTAAGAATCTCGGTGACTTTTTCTGCTTTGGTCATGGTATCCCGTGGACTAGGGATAAAGGAGATACTTCTTACGCGTTGCCTTGAACTGATCAAGTTCTGCTTTCCATGAATCGCGAATTTCCTTTTCGGTCATTCCTGCCTTGATTTGATCTTTGAGTGTTGTATTTCCAGCTAACTTGTCAAAATAGGGTATAAAGAATTTCTCCTTGTCAGGAAACGCGTTGTACAAGGTTATTAACGGATTCAGATCAATCTCCTTCTTCAATTTCATTTTTCGAAGGTCTATCCCATAACAGTGTTGGTCTTTTAGCTTGGGATCCTTTGCCATTCCGTCTATGCTTATTGGCGTGAACTCGAAGGGCTGGTCCTTAAGGTCGGGATGCCCGATCAGTTCAAATGGATTCTGTGTGCCACGCCCCACACTAAGGGCAGTGCCTTCAAACAGGCAGGTTGACGGATATAATCCGATGGCATGATCATTTGGCAGATTCGGTGAAGGCCGGATGGACAACGTGTAAGAATCTGTATGCTTCCAGTCTTTAAGTTTGATCACTTCCAATTCACAAGGCGTCTTTCCTTCCAGCCATCCTTCTCCATTGACCATCTGCGCGTATTCTCCGATCGTCATACCATGGACAATAGGGATCGCGTGCATGCCCACAAATGATTTTTGGTCAGGCTGACGTACGGGCCCATCAACATAGCTGCTATTGGGGTTTGGGCGATCGAGCACGATCATTTTCTTTCCATTTTCAGCACAGGCTTCCATCATATAGTGGAGCGAGCTGATGAAGGTGAAGAACCGGACTCCGACATCCTGAATGTCGAAGATGACAATGTCCACGTCTTCGAGGTGTTTAGGGGTAGCTTTGTAATTCTTCGTACCATATAAAGAGACAACGGGTATTCCGGTTACGGGATCCACGCCATCGCGGACCTCTTCACCCGCATCGGCGGTGCCCCGGAAACCATGTTCCGGAGAAAAGATTTTTATCAGATTAACGCCCCTTGATTTCAGGGTATCGGCGAGATGGGCCTTTCCAACTACAGCCGTTTGATTCACCAGCAGGGCCACACGCTTTCCGGAGATTTTAGAAAGGAGCAACTCCAGTTGCGCAGCACCCGTGACCGGACGCTTGAATTGACCCTGTGTTGCATCCGACGCTGGGCCAGGTGACCCCGCTTTTCCCTTGCCTGCCGACTGGGTTATTCGCTGGGATGACCGGCAACTCATGGCTGCAACCAGCAACAGCAGGAGAAAAAGTCTTGTCATTTTACGTTCTTTACAGTGAGCCTGTCAAAATTACGGCAAACTTGAACCTTTCCTATTTTCTCGCAAAACGAATCAGCAGGGGCCAAAAGACCGGGCTCGCCTCGGCGATTCATGGGATTGCTGTAGTGACGCTTACGGTAGGCCTTGCTGCATCAATCGTCTCCTTTCTCATCATGGAAGGATTTGAAACTACCATCAAGAACAGAATCTATAGTTTTAGCGCGAATATTCTGGTCACCAAACTCAGCCTGAGCAACTCCATGGAGGAACAGCCCATAGACCTGAATATTCCACTATATCGCGACCCGACCCAGTTTCCGTTTGTGCGGCACGTTCAGGAATTCAGCCACAAAACCGGCCTGATCAAATCTGAAGAAGACGTCCTCGGAATCGTTCTCAAAGGAGTCGGAAGGAGTTTTGATCAACAGTCGTTTGGGGGGAACCTTGTGGAGGGTTCGTTCCTTCATTTTCCTGATTCAGGCTACTCCCGCGAAATTGTGGTGAGCCGCACCATCGCCAGAAAAATCAAGGTGAAGACAGGTGATGAAATTACAATCCATTTCTTCCAGGACCCACCGCGGTTCCGTAAACTGAGGGTAGCCGGTATTTATGAAACCAACCTATCGGATTATTTCGACAACAAGTTTATTATCGGTGATGCCAGACTCATCCAGCGCCTCAACGACTGGCCGGACAGCGTAGCCGGAGGCTTGGAAGTATACGTTAGTGACATGAGCAAAGTCGATGAAGTCTACCAACACATTGGCGAGAGTATGGACTTTGACTTGTTTGTGGAGAAAGTGAGTGAAAAATTTGTTCAGGTGTTTGAATGGCTCGGGCTGGTGAGTCGTCAGGTTAATATTCTTCTGGGCGTCATCCTCGTCGTTGTATGCGTAAACATGATCTCGGTCATTCTGATTCTGGTTATGGAGCGTACACAAATGATTGGATTGCTCAAGGCCATGGGCAGCACGCAGCAGACAATTCGCGCCGTGTTTGTTTATCAGGGCATTAACCTCATCTTGCGAGGGCTGTTCTTTGGTAATGTCATCGGCCTGGGCCTTTGCTACCTGCAGGATAGGTTCAAATTCATCACGCTGAACGCACGCGACTATTACATGAGTTACGTTCCCATCGGTTGGGATTGGACAATGGTAGTGTTTCTGAATGTGTTGATATTTGTTGTGGTCACGTTGGTGCTCTGGGTACCTACGGCCATCATCTCCCGAATCAGTCCGATCAAGGCGATTCGCTTTGATTGATTCAAAGTGGACGCTTGTAGCTGCGAAACCAGCTGCTGATCTTCAGGAGCAAAACACCGAGGAAGGCTTCCTTAAAAATTCCGCTGGACATTTTTGATTGGCCCTTTGTGCGGTCAGTGAAGATAATAGGAACCTCGACGAGGTTAAATCCAAATTTCCATGAAGTAAATTTCATTTCGATCTGGAAGGCGTAACCGACAAATTTTATTTGGTCCAGTGGAATGACCTCGAGCACTTTGCGTCGGTAGCAGGCAAACCCTGCCGTCGTATCCTGAATCTTCATTCCTGTAATGAGACGCACATACATGCTGGCGAAGTAGGACATGAGCACCCGACTCATGGGCCAGTTGACAACATTGACGCCTGTAACATAGCGCGATCCAATGGCCATGTCAGCAGATCCATTGGCGCAGGCATCACATAGCCGGTTGAGGTCTTTCGGGTCATGGGAAAAGTCGGCATCCATTTCCAAAATGAAATCATACCCTTCCCTCAGACCGAAACGAAATCCTTCAATATAAGCGGTCCCCAGGCCCTGCTTGCCGGCACGCTCAATTAAGTGGAGCCGCTTTTCCGAAGTGTTGTATTTGCCTTGTAAAGTCTTAACAATTGCCCCGGTACCGTCCGGAGAACCATCATCTACGATAAGCATATGAAAGGCGAGGGGTTGCGAAAACACAGCCGAAATGATGGCTTCAATATTCTCGAGCTCATTAAAGGTAGGAGTGATGACGAGCGCTTTGTTCACAGATGGGATTGATGAAAAACAAACTTAACGAAAAAGGCCTGATATTTGGACCATGAACCGATGCGTTTTCCTGGACCGGGATGGTGTCCTCAATGAGGATAATCCAAACTACACCTATGAGGTAAAGAATTTCAAAATCATACCCGGCGTTACCGAGGGCCTTCAAATGCTGAAGCGTGCTGGCTATACCCTGGTCGTGATTACCAACCAGTCAGGCATTGCCCAGGGGATATATACAGTCGCGCAAATGAAGGAATGTCACGCCTACCTTCAGGAGAAATGCAACCATGCCATCGATCACTTTTACTACTCCCCGTACCACCCTTCGGTCACGAATTCCCTGTTGCGCAAACCGGGGTCGTTGATGTTTGAAAAAGCAATTGCGAAGTTCACCATTGACGTCACTCAATCCTGGATGGTGGGTGATCGAAGCCGGGATCTGATTCCGGCTCGCAAACTAGGAATACGGACGATTCAGGTTGGTGATGAGGTTGATGGGGAGAATAGGGGAGACTTCAAAGTAAATAATCTTTTAGAAGCAGCATCCTTGATTCTAAATGCATAAAAAATCGCAACGGATGACACGGATTACCACAGATGGTATTGTCCGTGATCATCCGTGTAATCTGTGGCAAATCCTCTCTCTAAGCCAATTCAAGTTCACTCACCTTCGTTTCTCTAGCCAGTTTTATCTGTAAGTCCATCGGCACCGAAACAAACTCAGCAAACTTTTGCGTGAACGTTCCGCGCCCTTGGGAGAGCGAACGCAGGGTTGTTGAGTAGCGGTCAAGCTCAGCCAGCGGGGTGCGGGCTTTGATGACTTGATAATTTTCCTTTGTATCAATTCCCATAATGAGTGATCTGCGTGTTTGCAAATCGCCCATGATATCACCGACGACTTCTTCGGGGACCACCACCTCCAGATCGTAGATTGGTTCCAGCAGTTGTGGTTCTGCTTTCATGAATGCATCCTTGAAAGCCATCATACCGGCAATCTTGAACGAGAGATCGTTGGAGTCTACCGGATGCATTTTGCCGTCGTGAATTAGTACACGCACGTCGCGTACATAGGATCCGGTGATCGGCCCTTCTTCCATCTTAGCCATTACACCTTTCAGGATGGAGGGAATATACCGAGTATCAATTACGCCACCGACAATGCAGTTGTAAAAAGCGAGTTTGCCGCCCCATTCCAGGTCGATAATTTCTTTACCCCGAACACTGAATTCTGTCGGCTCTGGCATGCCATCGTAATAGGGGTCAATCTTCAGATGCACTTCACCAAATTGTCCGGCGCCACCGGATTGCTTCTTGTGCCGATAGCTGGCGGAAGCAGGTTTCCGAATGGTTTCGCGGTAGGAAATCCGCGGTGTGACGAAATCAACATGGAGGTTGTACATTTTTTCAAGAAACCATTTGCACACCATCAGGTGAAGTTCTCCTTGTCCTGAAATAATGAGTTGCTTGATTTCGCGGGAATACTGAACATCCAGCGTGGGATCTTCCTGATGGATTTTGTTCAATACTTCCCCGATCTTCTCATCGTCGTTCTTGCTCTTAGCAACCACGGCGGTACGTATCCTGGGTTCCGGAAACGCGATCGGTTGAATGGTGATGTCAATTCCTTTTTCGTGGAGGGTCTGGTTGGTGAAGGTGTTCTTGAGTTTTAGTGTTGCACCGATATCGCCGGCCATCAGTTTTTCTACAGGTTGTCTGGCTTTTCCATCCATGATAAACAACTGATGGAATCGTTCCGATGCGCCAGTCTGGCTATTGATCAGTTCGGACGCCGGAGTGACGGCTCCGGAGATGACTTTAAAGAAAGAAAGTCTTCCCAGATTAGGCTCAATGTGCGACTTGAAGACAAAGAGAATGGCCGGACCCGCCGGATCAAAGGGAATTTCTTTACCTGAAGTAGCTAATTCGGGTTTTGCCTCGCGAGGTGTTGGGGCCACATTGTCAATGAACCCCATCATCCGGCCGCTGCCCATGTTCTTCTTGGCACTCATGCAGAACACAGGGAACACATCATGATGAATCATTCCCAACTTCAGTCCTTCGCGCATTTCATCCTCGGTAAGAGTGCCGGCGGCAAAGTATTTCTCCATCAGTTTTTCATCATTTTCCGCTGCCTTTTCAACCAGGGCATTGTGGAGTGCATTGGCTCTTTCTTTTTCTGATTCGGGAATGGGTAGTTTTTTTGGTTTGCCACCTTCAGGCGGGAACTTGTAGAGGACCATTTTGAGCAGGTCAACTATAGAATCGAAGGCCTCACCCTGGTTTATTGGGTATTGCATTTGTGTGACTGCAGAGCCAAATCGTTGCCGAAGAGAGGCCAAGGCACTATCGAAATCGGACCTTGGATGATCAACCTGGTTGATGGCAAATAGGACGGGCTTCCTGAATCTTTCCGCATAGTTCCAGATTAGCTCTGTACTCACCTCCACACCGTGCTGGGCATTGATGACCATGACGCAGGTGTCGGCAACGCGAAGAGAGGCAATCATTTCACCGGCGAAATCGTCAAGGCCAGGCGTATCAATGATATTGATTTTGTAATCCCTCCATTCAGTATGGAGGCTGGTGGCGAAGACGGAGTGGCCCCTTTCTTGCTCTATTTCATGATAATCTGAAACTGTGTTTTTTCCTTCGATGGTTCCCCGGCGGTGGATAATGCCTGCTTCAAAAAGCATATCCTCCGCCAGGAGGGTCTTTCCCGATTTTGGCGCACCCAGCAGGGCGATATTCTTGATGTGTTTTTCGTCATATATTTTCATGGCGGTGGGGTTTATGGTGAATAATTAGCGTCATAATGAAGATAATGAATGTTGAGCCGTCCTAAAGTTGACAAATGACAGGAAGACAGCTAATCTTTGTTCGGATGCGCCAAAATCAAGATATTTGAGTATCCCATTGCAGATCTTATTTTAATCCAAATTCAGAATATGAAGAATTTATTTACCCTTCTTTTCCTTCTGGCCGCGCTGGCAGGAAAGAGCCAAACATTTGAGGGAACTATCCGCTGGACGATGTCCATGGAAATCACCGACCCGGCGATGAAGGCAAAAATGGAGGAGGCCCAGAAGCAATTGAATGATCCGGAGACGCAGGCTCAAATGAAGGAAATGCAGGAAAAAATGAACGACCCGGAAATGAAGAAAATGATGGAGTCAAATCCCCAGATGAAGGCGGCGATGGAAGCTGCCATGAAGTCGGCCGGAACGGGCGGCGCACCTGCAAGCATGAACAACATGATGCCAAAGGGAATGGTGATGAAGATCAAAGGCGGGAATATGGCGTCCGTCATGGAAGGCGGTATGGCGGATGGTTTGGAAGTGCTGCATCTGAAAGATCAGCCGCCCACACGCATCAATCGCGCTGATAAGACCTATTCGAAAATGCCGGAGGGGCAGGCTCCCCCGACCTCCCAGGCAAAAGTGATCGCAACTGGTGAGAAGATGACCGTGTTGGGATATTCCTGTGAGAAGTATGTTGTGGAGGTCCAGGAGAAAGGAAAAACAGTTACCCAGATATTCTGGACAACTACAGAAATCAAGGACATGGACATGAAGTCAATGGCTCGTCAGCGGATGGGTCAGGGCGGTCAATCCATGTACTATGACACCATGCAAGGTGTCCCGTTGAAGATGGAGTTTTCCTCTCCGCAAGGCAAAATGATTATGGAGACGACGGAGATCAAGCGTCAGAAGATGAGTGATTCTGATTTTGTAATTCCCGCCGGCTTCAAAGAAGTGAAAATGCCGGCCGGCTTCTAGGCCTAACCTTGCCGTGATCACACCGGCTTTTGAGCCGGGATTTCTTTTTCCGCAGATTCCTTCGGTAGTGCTCCATTGGAGTAGCCCAGCACTTTCATCATGCTTTCGCTATTCTGCTCGGGGGCGAACAAACGGGTAGTGATTTCGCCGTCTTCATTTCTGGAAACGAGCACGTGCTTGGGTGCAGGCACAAGACAATGTTGAATGCCGCCATACCCACCCAGAGACTCCTGATATGCGCCGGTGTGGAAGAACCCAATATAGAGGCGCTCCTCATCGTTAATCATGGGAAGAAACACTTCTCCGATGTGCGCTTCGGAATTGTAGTAGTCCATGCTGTCGCAAGTGAGGCCCCCGATGTTCACTTTGTGATAGGGGTCATCCCACTTGTTTACCGCGAGGAGAATGTATTTCTGGTTAAGCCCCCATGCATCTGGCATCTGCGTTATAAATGAACCGTCGATCATGTACCAGAGTTCCTTATCGTTTTGCAGTTTCTGATCGACAATAGAATATAGAATAGCACCGCTTTCCCCTACGGTATAGCTTCCAAACTCTGTGAAGATGTTGGGCACAGGGACGTTATTCTTGTCACAGATCCATTTGATATTTTCCACGATCTGTTCGATCATGTACTTATAATCATAGGAAAAGGTGAGGGAAGTCTTGATCGGAAAACCTCCGCCAATATCGATTGAGTCGAGTGTGTCGCAAATCTTGCGTAGCTCGCAATATTTAAAGATGAATCGGCTGAGCTCGCTCCAATAGTATGCTGTATCCTTGATGCCCGTGTTGATGAAGAAGTGAAGCATCTTCAGAGAAGCCTTGGGGCTGGTGGCGATTTTCTCCTTATACAAGGGTACAATATCGCTGTAGCGGATTCCCAGCCGGGAGGTATAAAACTCAAACTTGGGTTCCTCATCGGATGCGACGCGTATCCCGCAGTGATAGGGAACGTTTACTTTTTGTTCGTATACATCGATTTCCCCCAATGTATCCAACAACGGAATACAGTTATGAAAACCTTCATTCAGGAGATTGGAAATATTGTCGGTATACGGGGGCATCTTGAAGCCATTGCATAAAACGTAGGTGTCTTTGGTAATACTCCCGCGCTCAAAGAGCGACCGGACGATGTTAATGTCAAAACCGGAACTGGTTTCAATATGCACATTGTTTTTCAGGGCCTCTTCGAGTACAAATGAAAAGTGAGACGATTTTGTGCAGTAGCAGTAGGTGTATTTCCCGTTGTACTTGAACCGCTCCATTGCATTGTTGAATGTGGCCTGAACAAACCGGATGTTTTCGCTAATTCTTGGAAGGTAGGTGAGTTTGAGGGGCGTGCCGTACTCCTTGATGATATCCATCAGCGGTACATCGTTAAAAAGCAACTCGTGTTCCCAGACTTTGAATTCTTCCTGGGGGAATTCGAACGTCTGTTCTATGAGTTCACGATAGCTCTTCATCTCATGTAGGGGGTTTACGCGCCTTTCGGAAAAAACGCAATATTGGAATAAATTTGCCATCTTTGCAATACAACGCGTGTATGCAAGCCCATCAATTTCTCCTTCGGGTCACCCTATTGCATTCCCTGCCTGATCTCTGAGGCGGGACGGATTTTTCAGTACCGTATCTGTCCTGCGTTTTTGATCAATAATCTGATATTTTGTGAGCGAAAAAATTAGAATCATACAAGTAAAGTCCGAAATCGGCGCCGGCACCCGGGGAGCAAGCCTGGGTGTGGAGGCAATGAAAATTGCCAGCCTGGACATGAAATCCAATTTCTTCCGGGCCTACGAGGCCATCGAAGTAGAGAACGTAAACGAGCTGCTCTTCAATAGCGCCGAGCATGCCTATGCCAAATTCATAGATGGCGTGTTGATCATGGAGGAGCGCGTGTGCCTGGAAGTTTACGAGCAAATCTGGGATGATTATTTTCCTTTGATTATGGCAGGCGATCACAGCACAGCCTATGGCACCATTGCCGGTATAAAAAAAGCCCATCCAAAAAAGCGACTGGGTGTCATCTGGATTGATGCCCATGCCGACCTGCACTCACCCTACACAACTCCTTCCGGAAACATGCATGGGATGACCCTCGCGATGGCCTGCGACATCGATAATTTGGAATGCAAGATCAACGATCCAAAAGGAGAGACAATCGAATATTGGGAGCAGCTTATGAATGTCGGCATTCCAGGCGCCAAGATATACCCGGAAGATCTCGTGTTTATGTCCATGCGGGACATGGAGAAACCGGAAAACTATATCATCAACAAATACGGCATTCCGAACTTCACGCCGGAGGATGTCAAGCGCATGGGCCCTGTGGCCGTCGCCAATGAAGCCCTCAAATACCTGGATCACTGCGATCTGATTTATGTTTCGTTTGATGTTGACAGCATGGACAGCCGAATCTCGATCGGTACTGGCACTCCCGTACCAAACGGACTAACCGTAGAGGAGGCAAAAATTCTGAACGTCGAGTTGGCCAAGAGTCCCAAACTCTGTGCCTGGGAGATCGCTGAAGTAAACCCGACGCTTGATACACAAAACAGCATGGCCGAAAGTGCTTTCGAAATTATGGAAGCAACTGCCAAGTCGATCGCGACACGGCCGGTGCTGGCGGAGTAATGGATGAATTTGGGAATTTGAGAATCATTGTTGTCCGGGAAAATTAAGGAGAGAAACTAAGTAAATAGCTTCTCTCCACTAACTTTGTTATTACCACACAACAAA